>NZ_JPWT01000099.1:0-179702 GCF_000773065.1 Burkholderia sp. ABCPW 111
TTCGGGCTTCGGGCTTCGGGCTTCGGGCTTCGGGCTTCGGGCTTCGGGCTTCGGGCTTCGGGCTTCGGGCTTCGGGCTTCGGGCTTCGGGCTTCGGACTTCGGACTTCGGACTTCGGACTTCGGACTTCGGACTTCGGACTTCGGACTTCGGACTTCGGACTTCGGACTTCGGACTTCGGACTTCGAGCGTCGAGCGTCGAGCTTCGAATTCCGAATTTCGAACCCCGAACCGCAAGCCCACAATTTCAACCACCAAGCGTTTTGAGCGCTTCACACACTGCGGCCCGATGAATGCCCGGAAAACACGAAACGCCGTACGCCGCCGAAGCGCCGCGGCCCCATCCGACGCCGCGCGCCGGCACGACGAAGCACCTCGCCCCGCGAAGCCAACCGGGGCCCCGATCGCCGCAACCGCGCCGAACGCCGCCGGCCGCTCGCCCGCCGCGATCGGCGTCGCCCGCCCGCATCCCGACCAACCGCCACCCGGCATCCACACGCCCGACACCCCGATGACATCGACACCGAACCCCACCCGACGGCGATTCCTCGCCTACGCCGCCGCAACCGCCGTGGCCGCGCCGCTCGCTTCCCGCGCGCAAGCGCTCGCGCGCCCGCTGCTGAAAGCCGGCGACCAGAAAGGCGGCCTGCGCGCGCTCCTCGAAGCGGCGGGCGCGCTCGCGGGCGTGCCGTACGACATCCAGTGGACGGAGTTCCCCGCCGCCGCGCCGCTCGCCGAAGCGCTGAACGCGGGCGCGGTCGACTGCGGCCCGATCGGCGACGCGCCCGTGATCTTCGCGCTCGCGTCCGGTGCGCGCGTGAAGGTGATCGGCGCGAACCGCTCGGACCCGTACGGCACCGCCGTCGTCGTCGCACCCGACGCGCCGCTGCGCCGCGCGGCCGATCTGAAGGGCAAGCGCGTCGGCACGACGCGCGGCTCGATCGGCCACTTCGTCACGCTGAAGGCGCTCGACGCGGCGGGCCTCGCGCCCGCCGACGTCGATTTCCGCTTCCTGCCGCCCGCCGACACGATGCTCGCGCTCGCGAGCGGCTCGATCGACGCATGGGCGACCTGGGAGCCTTACACCGCGCTCGCGCAGACGAGCGGCCGCGCACGCGTGCTCGTCGACGGCCGCGGGCTGTGGTCGGGCCTGAGTTACGTCGCGGCGACCGACGCCGCGATCGCCGCGAAGCGCGACGCGCTGCGCGACTTCCTGCAGCGGGTCGCGCGCGCGCAGGCGTGGTCGTATCGGCACGTCGACGCGTATTCGGCCGCGCTCGCGCGGATCATCGGCATTCCGCCCGCCGCCGCGCGCCTGCAGTTCGAGCGCCGCCGCACGCAATGGCAGCCGATCGACGACGCGATCGTCGCCGAACAGCAGCGCACCGCGGACTTCTATCTGAAGGCGGGCCTGCTGAAGCGTCCGCTCGACGTGCGGCCCACGTTCGATCGCGCCTTCCCGCTCGCGTCCGGCTAGCGGCGGCTCACGCCGATATCCGGCGCGCGGCCGCGGCAATCCGCCCGGCGGGACCGCGTTCGATGGCGGAAAACCCGCGTTCGGCGACGGCGGCGGCACGCATGTCAAGCGGCGCAAAGCGCCGCGCGACGCGGCGATCGGCCCGTGCGCGGCCGCCGCGCGGACGCCCAATCCGCCTTGCGGAGGCAGGTGCGGCCCCGCGCGGCCCAGGCGCGTCTAGTGCGCGCGCTCGGACGCGGACAGTTGCATACTCGGGCAATCTGGCAGAATCACGGTTCCGCCGCCGTTTTTTGCTAATCCGTACCGGTCCCCGGGCTCGAGCGCCATGCCAGTCATCAGCGAACTTTTCGTCTATCCGATCAAGTCCTGTGCGGGCATTGCGACGGTGCGCGCGCAATTGCACGTGACAGGCCTCGAATACGACCGCAACTGGATGGTCACCGACCCGGCGGGCATGATGATCACGCAGCGCACGCATCCGCGGCTCGCGCTCGTGCGCACGGCGATCGGCGAGCGCGAGCTCGTCGTCGACGCGCCCGGGATGCCCGAGCTGCGCACGCCGCTCGCGGCGTCGGCGCTCGCGGGCGCCCAGCCGCTCGCGGCGACCGTCTGGCGCGACACCGTGAACGCGCTCGACGCCGGCGCGCACGCGGCAGCCTGGTTCAGCGAGTTCCTCGGCACGCCCGCGCGGCTCGCGCGCTTCGCGCCCGACGCGCGGCGCGTCGTCGGCGCGAAATGGACGGGCGCGTTCACGTCGTACGCGCAGTTCGCGGACGGCTTTCCGATCCTGGTCGTCGGCCAATCGTCGCTCGACGACCTGAACGCGCGGCTGCGCCGCAAGGGCGCGAGCGCGGTGCCGATGAACCGCTTCCGCCCGAACGTCGTGCTGACGGGCCTCGACGCGTACGAGGAAGACTATGTCGACTATCTCGACGTGGAAACCGGCGACGGCGGCGTGCGCCTGAGCCTCGTGAAGCTCTGCACGCGCTGCCCTGTCCCGACGATCGACCAGCGCACGGGCGCGCCGGACCCGGCCTGGCCGAACGAGCCGACCGACACGATGAGCGTCTATCGCGGCAGCGCGCAATTCGACGGCGCGCTGACGTTCGGCAAGAACGCGATCGTCGTGAACGGCGAAGGCGCGTTTCTGGAGGTCGGGCAGTCGGTCGACGCGGAGATCGCGTTCCGCGAGTGACGTCCGCGCTTGCGCCCGCGTGCGAGGCCATGGCCGGCGGCGCGGCGGGCCGACGCAGTGGAGGGCCGCGTCGAAGCGCATCGGCATGCGCGTCGTATGCGTCGCCGGCCCCCAACCAGCCGCGAGATCGGGAGCGAGCGCTCCGCGCCGCGAACACGAGGCGAAATGCGAAATGCGGCGATGGCGATCTTCGGCGGGCGCTTGTTCTGCTTCCAGCATTTCGAATGCTTCGGGTAGTTCGGGCAGTTCGGGCACTTCAGGCACTTCAGGCACTTCAGGCACTTCAGGCACTTCAGGCACTTCAGGCACTGAAGGCACTGAAGGCACTGAAGGCACTTCAGGCACTTCAGGCACTTCAGGCATTTCAGGCATTTCAGGCATTTCAGGCATTTCAAGCGCTTCAGGCACATCAGGCACTGAAGGCATTTCAAGCGCTTCAAGTACTGAACGCATTTCAGGCATGTGAAGCGATCCCATTGCCGTTCCCGCCTGGCGCGATCCCGTCGACTCCAACGGCTTCACAACGAAAGCCTCGAATCACGCCGCATCGCATGCATCAACAGCGCCGATCGTCGAGCAGGCCGCCGCCGGCAATCCGTTATCCGCCGCATCGCAGCGCGCCCGTCCGCCCGCCGCCCCCAAACGAAAAATCGACCTCCCGCCGCCTCACATCGAGCGCTCAGGCCGCATGAACCGGCAGCGTCACCCGCACGACGAGCCCGCGGCCCCGTGCACGAGCGCCTGCCGCACGCGCGCCCGCCGGCCCGCCGCCGTCGCGCTCTGCGCCGCTCATGCCACCCACGCCGCTCATGCCGCTCGTGCCGCTCATGCCGCTCATGCCGCTCATGCCGCTCATGCCGGCAGCATCGCTCACGCCGCCCGCCCCCGCCGCATCGTCCAGCTCGACCTTCCCCCGATGCACGCGCGCGATCTCGCGCACGATCGACAGCCCGAGCCCCGTGCCGTCGATCGCGAGCGTCGCCTGGCTCCGATAGAAACGCTCGAACACCGCGTCGCGCTCGTCGGGCGCGATGCCCGGCCCGTCGTCGATCACTTCGAGCCGCGCGAGCTCGCCGTCGCGCGCGATCCGCACCGTGATCACCGCGCCGTCGCCCGCGTAGCGGATCGCATTGTCGATCAGGTTGCCGACGAGCTCGCCGAGCAGATCCGCGCGCCCCATCACGTCGACGCTCGCGTGCTGCTCGAAGCCGAGATCGATGCCGCGCGCGCGGGCGACGCTCGACCAGTCGAGCGTCACGCTGCGCGCGAGCTTCGCGAGCGCGACGGGCTTGCGCTCGATCGCCGGCGCGACATCCGATTCGAGCCGCGACAGCGACAGCAACTGCTGGACGATCTTCGCCGCCTGCCGCACCGCGCCGTTCACGCGCCGCAGATGCACATTCACGCGCTCGCGCTCGGCGGGCCGCAGCGCGAGCTCGACGCCCGCCTGCGCGGCCGCGAGCGGTGTCTTCAGCTGATGCGCGGCGTCGGCGAAGAAGCGCCGCCGCGCGACCTGCATGCGCTGCGTGCGCCCGACGTACTGGTTGATCGATTCGACGAGCGGCGCGACCTCGCTCGGCAGCCCGAGCGTCTCGAGCGGCGTCGGGTCGTCCTCCGCGCGCGCGGCGACCTTCGCCGACAGCCGGTTCAGCGGCCGCAGCCCGCGCCCGACGCCGAGCCACACGATGCCAAGCGCGAGCACGACGAGCAGGCCCTCCTGCAGCAGCGAGCCGACGAGGATCTCGCGCGCGAGCGCCTGCCGCGCCTCGATCGTCTCGCCGACCATCACCCAGACGACGCGCGTCAGCGCGCTCGGCACGTCGTGCACGGGCAGCCGCAGCGCAGCCATCCTGAGCCGCTCGCCGCGGTAGACGGCGTCGTAGAACGCCGTCGTGTAGAGCGGCGCGTTCGCCTTCGCGGGCGGCATCGGCAAATCCCGGTAGCCGGTGATCGCGCGGCCGTCGTCGTCGCGGATCAGGTAGTAGATCTTGCCGCCGTCGTTCGATTCGAACATCTCGAGCGCGAGATACGGCAGATCGACCTCGACCTCGCCGCCGACGAGCCGCACGCCCTCGCGAATCGACTTCAGCGACGACGCGAGCGTGCGGTCGAACGCCACGTGTGCGGCGTTCATCGCACGCTGGTACGTGAGCCACGAATCGAGCGCGAGCAGCCCGAGGAACGGCAGCAACAGCCACAGCGCGACCTGCGCGCGCAGATTGAGCCGCGTCATCGCGGCTGCGCCTCGAGCAGATAGCCGAGCCCGCGCAGCGTGACGATCGCGACGCCGCTGCCCTCGAGCTTCTTGCGCAGCCGGTGCACGTAGATCTCGATCGCGTCGGCGTTCACCGATTCGTCGAGCCCGAAGATCTTCTCCGACAGCGTCTCCTTGTTGATCGCGCGGCCGTTGCGCAGGATCAGCACCTCGAGCACCGAGCGCTCGCGCGGCGTCAGCGCGAGCACGTCATTATTCAGACGAAAACTGCGATCGACGCTGTCGAACGCAAGCGGCCCGCATTCGACGCGCGTGTGCTCGTGGCCGAGGCTGCGCCGGATCAGCGCGCGGGCGCGCGCCTCGAGCTCGGTCAGCTCGAACGGCTTCGCGAGATAGTCGTCCGCGCCGAGATCGAGCCCGCGCACGCGGTCCTCGACCGAGCCGTGCGCGGTCAGGATCAGCACGGGCACCGGATTGCGCCGCGCGCGCAGCCGCCGCAGCACTTCGAGGCCGTCGAGCTTCGGCAGCCCCAGATCGAGAATCACGAGCGCGTAGTCCTGCGTGTGCAGCACGTGGTCGGCGGCCTCGCCGTCCGCCATGTGATCGACCGCGAAACGCGCGGCGGCGAGCGCGTCGGCGAGCGACTGCGCGAGGATCGGGTTGTCTTCGACGAGCAGCACACGCATCAAGCAAAACCTCGGGAAATCCATAATCAAAAGAAAGCGATTGTGACGAAAAATGAAAGCGCGCTGAAAGTGCGCGCCGCGTACCATCCGCGTCACTCGAACCAACCAAGACGCCACTGGAGGAAGACATGCAGTACGCACCGGCCGCCATCGCCGCCGCTCTTTTCGTCGCCGCAAGCACTGTCTGCGCACAGGTCCCGGCCGGCTATCCGGGTAACTACCAACGCGTGATCGACGCCGCGAAGCAGGAAGGCAAGCTCGTCGTCTACTCGACGACCGACACCGCGCTCGTGCGCCCGCTCATCAAGGATTTCGAAAGCCTGTACGGCGTGAAGATCGAATACAACGACATGAACAGCACCGAGCTTTACAACCGCTACGTCAGCGAAAGCGCCGCGAAAAGCGCGAGCGCCGACGTGCTGTGGAACTCGGCGATGGATCTGCAGGTGAAGCTCGTCAACGACGGGCTGATGGCCGCGTACGATTCGCCCGAGACGCCGAACGTGCCGCAATGGGCGCAGTATCAGAAACAGGCGTACGGCACGACCTACGAGCCGCTCGCGATCGTCTACAACAAGCGCCTGATTCCCGAGAACGACGTGCCGAAGACGCGCGCCGATCTGATCAGGCTGCTGCAATCGCAGCCCGAGAAATTCAAGGGCAAGGTGACGACCTACGACATCGAGAAGTCCGGCGTCGGCTTCAACTACCTGACGCAGGACGCGCACGTGAACGAACAGGTGACGTGGGAGCTCGTGCGCGCGATCGGCGCGGCGGGGCCGAAGCTGCAGTCGAGCACGGGCGCGATGATGGAGCGGATCTCGTCGGGCGAGAACCTCGTCGGCTACAACATCATCGGCTCGTATGCCTACGCAAAGGCGAAGAAGGACAAGTCGATCGGCTACGTGTTTCCGAAGGACTACACGCTCGTCGTGAGCCGCCTCGTGACGATCTCGAAGCAGGCGCAGCATCCGAACGCGGCCAAGCTGTGGGTCGACTACCTGCTGTCGAAGCGCGGCCAGACGCTGATCGCGAACCAGGCCAATCTCTACTCGATCCGCACGGACGTGTCGGGCGAGACGTCGATGACGCGCCTCGCGCAGGATCTCGGCGATTCGCTCAAGCCGATCCAGATCGGCTCGGGCCTGCTCGTCTACCTCGATCAGTCGAAGCGCCTCGCGTTCCTCAAGCAGTGGCAGCAGGCGCTCAAGCGCTGAGCCCGCACGCGTGAGCGCGCGCGGCCGCCGCCGCGCGCGCCCTCCCCGCTTTCCTTTTCCATCGACGCGGCCCGCGGGCCGCAAGGGCAAACTCATGCTTACAACCACCAGCGGCCGACCGTCCGCGCCCGTCGCGCGCGCGCGCGGCGACGGCGCGCCGCCCGCGCCGGCGGCGGGCGGACTCTGGCCGCTCGCGGGCATGCTGCGCTGGATCGTCGTCGCGGTGCTGACGATCGCGGTCGCGCTGCCGATCGCGTTCATCGTGTTTCAGAGCCTCTTGACCGCGCCGTTCTTCGACGCGAACAGGACGCTCGGCATCGAAGGCTTCCGCTTCATCTTCACCGATCCCGACTTCTGGTCCGCCGCGAAGAACTCGTTCGTCATCGCGGGCGGGATGCTGTTCATCTCGATTCCGCTCGGCGGCATCCTCGCGTTCCTGATGGTGCGCACGGATCTGCCCGGCCGCCGCTGGCTCGAGCCGCTCGTGCTCACGCCCGTGTTCGTGTCGCCGATGGTGCTCGCGTTCGGCTACGTCGTCGCGGCGGGCCCGGTCGGCTTCTATTCAGTGTGGTTCAAGGCGCTGTTCGGCATCTCGTCCGTGCCGTGGAACATCTATTCGATCTTCGCGATCACGGTGATCGTCGGCTTGACGCACGTGCCGCACGTGTACCTGTACGCGTCCGCCGCGCTGCGCAACCTCGGCTCGGACGTCGAGGAGGCCGCGCGCGTGACGGGCGCGCGGCCGTTTCGCGTCGCGCTCGACGTGAGCCTGCCGATGACGCTGCCCGCCCTGCTCTTCTCGGGCGTGCTCGTGTTCTTCCTCGGCTTCGAAGTGTTCGGGCTGCCGCTCGTGCTCGGCGACCCCGAAGGCCATCTCGTGCTCGCGACGTACCTGTACAAGCTGACCAACAAGCTCGGCGTGCCGTCGTATCACCTGATGGCGGCCGTCGCCGTGTGCATCATCGCGATCACGTTTCCGCTCGTGCTGCTGCAGCGCCATCTGCTGAAATCGGCAAGCCGTTACGTGACCGTCAAGGGCAAGGCGGGCCGCCCGACCGTGCTGCCGCTGCGCGCGTGGCGCTGGGTCGCGCTCGCGATCGTCGCCGCGTGGCTCGCGCTCACCGTGATCGTGCCGATCTCCGGCATCGTGCTGCGCGCGTTCGTCACGAACTGGGGCGAAGGCGTGCCGCTCGCCGACGTGCTGACCGTCGCGAACTTCGTCGAGCTGTTCGAGCAGGACAACCTCGTGCGCGCGATCTTCAACACGCTCGGCGTCGGCGTGATCGGCGGCGCGCTCGCGATCGGCTTCTACTCGCTCGTCGCGTTCGCCGGCCACCGCCGTCACGACTGGGCCGCGCGCATGCTCGACTACATCGTGCTGCTGCCGCGCGCGGTGCCGGGCCTTCTCGCCGGCCTCGCGTTCCTGTGGATCTTCCTGTTCGTGCCGGGCCTGCGCGAGCTGAAGAGCTCGATGTGGAGCATCTGGATCGCGTACACGGTCGTGTGGCTCGCGTACGGGATGCGCGTGATCCAGAGCGCGCTGCTGCAGGTGGGCCCGGAGCTCGAGGAAGCGGGCCGCAGCGTCGGCGCGACGCGCGCGCGCGTGTCGCTCGACGTGACGCTGCCGCTCGTGCGCTTCGGCCTGCTCGCCGCGTGGCTGCTGATCTTCATGATCTTCGAGCGCGAATATTCGACGGCCGTCTATCTGCTGTCGCCCGGCACCGAGGTGATCGGCGCGCTGCTCGTGTCGCTTTGGGCGACGGGCGCGGTCGATCAGGTCGCCGCGCTGTCCGTCATCAACATCGCAATGGTCGGCGCGGGACTCGCCGTCGCGTTGCGCTTCGGAGTGAAACTGCATGGATAAGCTCATCGTCGACGATCTGCATCTGAGCTACGGCGCGAACCCGATCTTGAAGGGCGTGTCGTTCGAATTGAAAGCGGGCGAAGTCGTGTGCCTGCTCGGCGCGTCGGGCAGCGGCAAGACGACGCTGCTGCGCGCGGTGGCGGGGCTCGAGACGCCGTCGTCCGGCCGCATCCGGCTCGACGAGCGCACGTTCTTCGACGGCGCGGGCCGCGTCGACCTGCCCGTCGAGGCGCGCTCGCTCGGCCTCGTGTTCCAGTCGTACGCGCTGTGGCCGCACCGCAGCGTCGCGGAGAACGTCGGCTACGGTCTCAAGCTGCGCCGCGTCGCGGCGGGCGAGATCAAGCGCCGCGTGCAGACCGCGCTCGACCAGCTCGGCCTCGGCCATCTCGCCGAACGCTATCCGCACCAGTTGTCGGGCGGCCAGCAGCAGCGCGTCGCGATCGCGCGCGCGCTCGTCTACAACCCGCCCGTGATCCTGCTCGACGAGCCGCTGTCGAACCTCGACGCGAAGCTGCGCGAGGAAGCGCGCGCGTGGCTGCGCGAGCTGATCGTGTCGCTTGGGCTGTCGGCGCTTTGCGTCACGCACGACCAGGCCGAGGCGATGGCGATGTCGGACCGCATCCTGCTGCTGCGCGACGGCCGCATCGAGCAGGAAGGCACGCCCGCCGAGCTGTACGGCGCGCCGCGCACGCTCTATACGGCCGAGTTCATGGGCAGCAACAACCGGATCGACGCGCGCGTCGACGCGATCGACGGCGAGCGCGTGACGCTCGCGGGCGACGGCTGGCGGCTCGCGGCGCTCGCGCGCGGCGCGCTTCGGCAAGGCGAGGACGCGCACGCGGTGATCCGCGTCGAGCGCGTGCAGGTTGCGGACGAGCCGGGCGAGAACCGGCTGCCCGCCGAGCTCGTCACGTCGATGTATCTCGGCGACCGCTGGGAATACCTGTTCCATTGCGGCGAGCTGCGGCTGCGCGCGTTCGGCTCGGCGCCGCGCGCGGCGGGCCGGCATTGGCTGGAGTTTCCGGCGAACGATTGCTGGGCGTTCGCGAAGGCGGGCTGACCGGGGGGGCGTTTGGTGTTCGACGTTTGGCGTTTGGCGTTTGGCGTTTGGCGTTTGGCGTTTGGCGTTTGGCGTTTGACGTTCGGCGTTCGGCGTTCGGCGTTCGGCGTTCGGCGATTGGCAAGCGGCAAGCGGCAACGCAAGTTCGAGGTGATGCGGCGCTTTCGGCGCGCGGAATGCCGGGTGCGATTCCAGATGCTGCCGGATACGCGGCCGTATGCGATGCCGTATGCAACCGCAAACGACGCCGAACGCCACGCACGCCGCGCCGCCTTCGCGCGAACCCGCGACGCATCGCCCGGCGCATGCGGCGGCGCTCGTCGCTCCGGCTCGCGAAGCATGAACGCGCGCGACGAACCCGCCCCGAACGCCCCGGCGGAATCCCCTGTAGCACCCAGCAGCAAACCCGCGCCGGCATCCGCCGGCGCACCCGGCGCACGCACGCCGCCTGACGGCGAACGTGCGCGCGCCACCTAAAACAACCACCACTCAATCGGAGACACCGAAAATGAAAAAGCATCGCCGAAACGCCGGCAGGGCTGCGATCTCAGCCGGCCTCGCCGCGTGCGCGAGCCTCGCGGCCGGCCACGCGCTCGCGCAGTCGAGCGTCACGCTCTACGGCATCATGGACGCGGGCGTCGAATACGCGAACCACGCCGCGCCGGAGGGCGGCAGCGCATTGCGCCTGAAGTCGGGCAACAAGAACACGTCGCGCTGGGGCCTGCGCGGCGTCGAGGATCTCGGCGGCGGCTTGAAGGCGGTGTTCCGGCTCGAAAGCGGGATCGACCTCGCGAACGGCGGCTTCGACGACGGCCCCGACTCGATCTTCGCGCGGCGCGCGACGGTGGGCCTCAAGGGCAAGTGGGGCGAGCTCACGCTCGGACGCAACTTCACCGTCACGTATGACTACATGCTGCCGTTCGACCCGATGGGCTACGCGCAGAATTATTCGTGGGCGACGTCGTCGACGGCCACAGGCGGCCGCAAGGACGGCATGTTCACGCGCTCGTCGAACTCAGTGCGCTACGACGGCGCGTACGGCGGCTTGCGCTTCGGCGCGATGTACGGCTTCGGCAACGTGCCGGGCAGCATGAAGACGAGCGCCAAGTACGACTTCGCGCTCGGCTACGAGCGCGGCGCGTTCGCGGCGGTCGTCACGTTCGACCGCCAGAACGGCGCGCGCGACAGCGTGAGCCCCGCCGATCCGGTCGACTACGTGCAGGGCATTCATGCGGGCGTCAGCTACGATTTCGGCAACCTGAAGACGATGGCCGGCTATCGCAACTACCGCCGCACGTTCCACACGGCGGCGGCGACGCAGTTGAGCGACATGTACTGGATCGGCGGCTCGTACGACTTCACGCCGGCGTTCTCGCTGATCGGCGCGGTCTATCACCAGAACATCAAGGGCGGCACCGACGCCGATCCGACGCTCGTGTCGCTGCGCGCGCAATATTCGCTGTCCAAGCGCACCGTGCTGTATGCGGCGGGCGGCTTCGCGATCGCCCAGCATGGGCGCAACGTCGGTGTGTCGCGCGATTCGGTCGGCTACGCCGATACGCAGGCCGGCGTGACGCTTGGCATGCAGCAGCGGTTCTGAGCGAACGGCGCGCGATTGCACGCGATTGCACGCGATTGCGCGGGACGGCACGGGAGGCGCGGGACGGAACCGGACGGCACCCGGCGACCGGGTGGTGTCGGGTGGTGTCGGGTGGTGTCGGGTGGTGTCGGGCGGTGTCGGGCGGTGTCGGGCGGTGTCGGGTGGCGTCGGGAGGCGTCGGGCGTCGGGCGCCGCATATCGTCGCGGCCGCGCGCCCGTCACCGGGACGCGCCCATCGTGAACACCGGACGAACCAGGCTGCTCGTGTCGTCCCAGTACGCGCCGACGTCGGCGAGCGGCACGGTTTCGGTGTCGATCCGCAACCCGGCCGCACGCGCCGCCTCGAACACCGCCCGCGCGGCATCCAGCAGGCGCGGCAGCGAAAGGCTGCCGAGGCCGCTGCCCATCAGCGTGATCGCCGTGGCGCGCAGCACCGCGCCCGGCAGCAGCACGTCGGCGCCGCCGATCGTGCCGATTTGCACGAAGCGCACCGGGCGAGCCTCGGGCGACGCGTTCGCCGCGGCCATCAGCGCGGCCTGCGCGCTCGCGCCCCACAGATAATCGAGCACGACGTCCACGCCCGCGCGGAAATGCGTCTCGAACGCGCGCGCCACCTGCCCGTCGTCCTGCGCGAGCGAGATCGTGACATCGGCGCCCGCGGACTTCAGCGCATCGAGCACGTTCGCATTGCGCCCGGTCGCGATCACTTTCGCGGCGCCGAGGTGCTTCGCGATCCGGACGGCGAGCCGCCCCGACGTGCCGGTCGCGCCGTTGACGAGCACCGTCTCGCCTGCCGCGAGCCGCGCGCGCTCGGTGAGCGCCGCCCACGACGACATGCCCGGCAGCGCGATCGCGGCCGCCGTGACGTCGTCGAGCGAATCGGGCAGCGGGATGCAGTTCGCTTCGGGCACGAGCGTACGCTCGGCCATCGCGCCGAACGGCGCCTGCGGGCCGAAGAAGTAGACGCGCCGGCCGTCGTCGAGACGCCCGGCGCCGTCGACGCCCGCCACGAACGGGAAACGGCCCGTCGACGAGTAATGCGCGCCCGACGCGCGCGCCTGCGCGAGCCGGCTCAACGCGGAAGCGGTCACGTCGATCGCGCGATGGCCGGGCGACGCGCCCGGCGAATCGAATTCGGCGTAGGCCGGGCGCTGGCCCGCGCCCAGGACGACAGCAGCTTTCATGAAGGCTCCTTGATCATTGGGTCGCAGCGGGATCGCTCGATCGCCGCGCGTCGTGAATGTCGGGACCGTCGAACGAGTCGATCGCGCGCGCCGCGGCCGACGCATCGGCATCGGCGTCGGCATCGGCGTCGACATCGGCAGCATCGGCAACGGCATCATCGGCAGCGCGCCCGCTGCGCTTGCGCCCCGCCGCGTCGTTGCGCGTCGAGGCGAATCGCCCCGAGTCACCCCGAATCGCGCCGCAATCAGCCGGCGCGCGCGCGTTCGCGAGAACCGCGGCCGTGGCGGGGGCGCGGCTCGCGACGCTGGACGCCTCGCATCGCTCGACGTGTACGTGGGGAACCGATTCGGCTCGCACCGCCAGGCGCGGCGCGCCGAATCGAATGGAAGTGAACGCAGTGTAGACGTGCGCGCGCGACCGGTCTCCGGTATAAAGGCCATTCGATACGGTATTCAGGCCATGCTCGATCCCATTCTTCCCATCGAACTCGTCACGTCGTCCGACGGCCCGTTCGTCGCCGCTGTCGAATTGACGCAGCACGGCGCGCGCACCACCGCGCGCCACAGCCACGCGCGCGGACAACTCGTCGGCACGTCGAGCGGGCTCGTGTCGATCGGGCTCGACGACGAGGACTGGGTCGTGCCCGCGATCCACGCGATCTGGATTCCGCCGCATCGCGTGCACTCGCTGCGCTCGTTCGGGCCGTTCTCCGGCTGGAGCGTCTTCATCGCGGAGCACCGATGCGCGACGCTGCCGGACGCGCCGCGCGCGATCGTCACGTCGCCGCTGCTGCGCGAAGCCGTACGCCGCGCGGCGAGCTGGCGCGGCGGCGAGCTCGACGGCGCGCGCGCGCGGATTGCGGACGTGATGCTCGACGAGATCGCGGCGGCGAAAACGGGATCGCTCGGACTGCCGCGCCCGCGCGATCCGCGGCTCGTGCGGATCACCGACGCGCTCGCCGGCGATCTCGCGGACAACCGCCGCGTCGACGAATGGGCCGCGTGGGCCGGCATGGCGCCGCGCACGCTGAGCCGCCGCTTCGTGTCCGAGACGGGATTGACGTTCGCGCAATGGCGTCAGCAGGCGCGCCTGCTGCGCGCGCTCGAACGGCTCGCGGACGGCGTGACGGTGACGACGGTCGCGCTCGACCTCGGCTACGACAACGTGAGCGCGTTCATCGACATGTTCCGCCGCACGCTCGGCACGACGCCCGGGCAGTATGTGAACGCGAAGCCCGGCGGGCGGCGCGGCGACGCGCCGCCGATCAATGCCGGCGCAAGCCGAAATCAGTAAGTGCCGTCGCCCGCGCGAACCGCGCCGCCTGCCGGCGACTTGAACCGCGCGGCGAGCTGCTGCGCGCCGCGCGCGAGCAGCGTGGTGTCGACGCCGACCGCGACAAACGTCGCGCCGGCCTCGAGATAGCGCCGCGCCGCGCGCTCGTCCGCGCTCAGGATGCCCGCCGCCTTGCCCGCCGCGGCGATCGCGGCGATCGCGCGATCGATCGCCGCCTGCACGTCCGGATGCGCGGGATCGCCGAGATGCCCGAGATCGGCCGCGAGATCGGCGGGCCCGATGAACACGCCGTCGACGCCGTCCACGCGCGCGATCGCGTCGATCGCGTCGAGCCCCGCGCGCGTCTCGACCTGCACGAGCACCGCGATCCGCTCGTTCGCCTGCCGCACGTAATCGTCGACGCGGTTCCAGCGCGACGCGCGCGCGAGCGCGCTGCCGACGCCGCGAACGCCGTGCGGCGGATAGCGGGTCGCCGCGACGGCCGCGCGCGCCTCGCCCGCGCTCTGCACCATCGGCACGAGCAGCGTCTGCGCGCCGAGATCGAGCACCTGCTTGACGACCACCGCGTCGTTCCACGGCACGCGCACGACGGGATGCGAAGGATACGCGGCGATCGCCTGCAATTGCGCGAGGATCGTCGGCACCGTGTTCGGCGCGTGCTCGCCGTCGATCAGCAGCCAGTCGAAGCCCGCGCCCGCGACGACCTCCGCGGCGTAGGCATTCGCGAGCCCGAGCCACAGCCCGATTTGCGCCTCGCCGCGCGCGAGCGCGGCCTTGAACGTGTTGTCAGGAATGAGCATCGTCGTCCGTCATTCGAAATGGCAATGGATCGCGCCGAGCGGGCCGTAATCGACGTTGAACGTGTCGCCGCTCTTCGCCGCGCACGGCCGCGTGAACGATCCGCCGAGGATGATCTCGCCCGCGTCGAGCGACACGTCGAAGCGCGCGAGCCGGTTCGCGAGCCACGCGACGCCGTTCGCGGGGTGATTCAGCACGCCCGCCGCGACGCCCGTTTCCTCGACGACGCCGTTGCGCGACATGATCGCCGCGACCCAGCGCAGATCGACGTCCATCGGCCGCACGGGCCGCCCGCCGAGCACGACGCCCGCGTTCGCCGCGTTGTCGGCGATCGTGTCGAACACCTTGCGCGGGCGCTTCGTGTCCGGATCGATCGACTGGCTGCGCGCGTCGATGATCTCAAGCGCGGGCACGACGTAGTCGACCGCGTCGTAGACGTCGAACACCGAGCAGTGCGGCCCTTGCAGCGGCTTGCCGAGCACGAACGCGAGCTCGACCTCGACGCGCGGCACGATGAAGCGGTGCGCCGGAATCGCCGCGCCGTCCTCGAAGAACATGTCGTCGAGAAGCGCGCCGAAATCGGGCTCGTCGATCTGCGACGAATACTGCATCGCCTTCGACGTGAGGCCGATCTTGTGCCCCTTCAGCACGCGCCCTTCGGCAAGCTTCATGGCGACCCACGTGCGCTGGATCGCATACGCGTCGTCGATCGTGATCTCCGGGTAGTCGAGCGAGATCTGGCGGATCTGCTTGCGCTCGCGCTCGGCGGCGTGCAGCCGGCGCGCGAGCAGCTGGATGGTGGCGGAATCTAGCATGGTCTTCGTTGTCGGGGTTGGGGTCACGCGCCGCGCTTGTAGCGTGCGTGGATATTGTTGTACTTGTACGAGCCCGTCTCGCTGAACTCGGTCAGCTCCATCGACAGCGCGAGATAGCGCCGTTCGTAGAGCGCGGCGAAATGCGCCTTGATCGCGTCGAACAGCGCGTCGCATGCGGCCTTCTTCGTCGCGTCGTCGCGGCCCGAGCCGATCTTCAGCGTCACGTGCACGAACGCGTCGTCGGCGGTGCCGTCGGCGACGCAGTAGTCCTGCAGCTCGATCGCGCGCGAGCGGATGCCGCCCGTCGGAAACACGCCGCCCTGCGCGATCAGCGTCTCGTTGATCGTCTTGAGCAGCACGGGAATCCGCGCGTCGTCGCGAATGTTCGCGGTGTATTCGACGATGATGTGAGGCATGTCGGCTCTCCGTGTTCTTCAGAATTGCGTCGGCATCCGAAGCGAATCGTCGCGCCGCTCAAGGCAGCGGGAAGATCGCGTTGATCTGCCCGGTGCCCGAGCTCGCGAAGTAGTCGGTCACGATCTCGACCGGCTTGTCGTAGCGGTCCCAGCCGAGCAGGCCGAGCAGCATCGCGGTATCGTGCATGCCGCCTTCGCCGAAGCAGTGCTCGTTGTACTCGGGCAGCATCTTGCAGAAGGTCGCGAAATCGCCCTGCTTCCACAGCTCGACGACGCGCAGGTCCACCTGCCGGAAGAACTCGCGGCTGATCATGTGGATCGCCTCCTCGGGGCTGCCGTTGTCGTTGAAACGGTGCGACAGCGAGCCGCTCGCGAAGAACGCCACGTTCGAATCGCTCGCTTCGATCGCGTGCCTGAGCGCCTCGCCGAAGCGCCGGCTCTCGTCGAGCGCGTGCCACATGCACCAGCCGGCGATCGACACGACCTTGAAATGCTGATCGGCGTTCATGTAGCGCATCGGCACGAGCGTGCCGTACTCGAGCTCGAGACTGTCGATCTCGTGCGCGCGCGTGCCGATCCCGCGCTCGTTCGCGGCCGCCGCGATCAGATGGCCGAGCGCCGGATTGCCCGGATACTCGTAGCGCATGTCGCGGATGAAATGCGGCAGCTCGTTGCTCGTGTAGACGCCCGCGAAATGCCCGTTGCAGTTCACGTGATAGCCGGCGTTGACGAGCCAGTGCGTGTCGGCGACGACGATCGTGTCGACGCCGAGCGCGCGGCAGCGCTCGCCGATCGCCTGATGGCCGCGGATCGCCTCCGCACGGCAGCCGTGATGCCTGCCCGGCAGCTCGGACAGATACATCGACGGCACGTGCGTGATCTTCGCGGCGAGTGACAGCTTTCCCATCGTGAGTCTCCTGCCGCGTCGCCGGCAAACAGAGCCCGCGCGCGGCGTATCGTTCGTTGTCGGCGGGCGTCACACGCCCCAGCGGGGAATGTGATGGCTGCCCATCGAGATGCACACGTTCTTGATCTCGGCGAACACCTCGAAGCTGTATTCGCCGCCCTCGCGGCCGGTGCCCGATTCCTTCACGCCGCCGAACGGCTGGCGCAGGTCGCGCACGTTCTGGCTGTTGACGAACACCATGCCCGCCTCGATGCCGCGCGCGAGCCGGTGCACGCGGCCGACGTCCTGCGTCCACAGGTACGACGCGAGGCCGTACGACGTGTCGTTCGCGAGACGCAGCCCGTCCTCCTCGCCGTCGAACGGAATCAGGCACGCGACCGGCCCGAAGATCTCTTCCTGCGCGATGCGCATCCGGTTGTCGACGTCGGCGAACACGGTCGGCCGCACGAAGTTGCCGTTCGCAAGATGCGCGGGCAGGTTCGCCGGCTTGTCCGGGCCGCCCGCGACGAGCCGCGCGCCCTCGTCGGCGCCGAGCCGGATGTAGCCCGTCACCTTTTCCCAGTGCGCGCGCGTGATCATCGAGCCCACCTGCGTGCGCTCGTCGGCCGGATCGCCGACGATCAGGTTGTTCGCGCGGCGCGCGAACTCGGCGACGAACCTGTCGTAGATCGTCCTCTGCACGAAGATCCGCGAGCCCGCCGTGCAACGCTCACCGTTGATCGAGAAGATCGTGAAGAGCGACGCGTCGAGCGCGCGGTCGAAATCGGCGTCGTCGAAAATCAGCACGGGCGACTTGCCGCCGAGCTCCATCGAATACTTCTTCAGGCCCGCGCGCTCCATGATCCGCTTGCCCGTCAACGTGCCGCCCGTAAACGACACGGCGCGCACGTCCGGATGCCGGACGAGCGCGTCGCCCGCCGTCGCGCCGTAGCCCTGCACGACGTTCAGCACGCCGGCCGGAATGCCCGCCTCGAGCGCGAGGCGGCCGAGCTGGTCGGCCGTGAGCGGCGAAAGCTCCGACATCTTCAGCACCGCGGTGTTGCCGAGCGCGAGGCACGGCGCGGTCTTCCACGTCGCGGTCATGAACGGCACGTTCCACGGCGACACGAGCGCGCACACGCCCACCGGCTGATACAGCGTGTAGTTCAGCATCTGGTCGTCGACCGGATAGCTGCGCCCGTTCATCTGCGTGCACACTTCGGCGAAGAAGTGGAAATTCTCCGACGCGCGCGGGATCAGCTGCTTCTTCGTCTGCGAGATCGGCAGGCCGGTGTCCTGCGTCTCCAGCTCGGCGAGCGCGGGCACGTTGCGCTCGATCAGCTCGCCGAGCTTGCGCATCAGCTTCGCGCGCTCCTTCGCCGGCGTGTTCGCCCATTTCGGAAACGCGTCCTTCGCGGCGCGCACCGCCGCGTCGATTTCCTCCGCGCCGCCCGACGCGACCTCGGCGATCGGCTCGCCCGTCGCCGGGTTGAACGTCGTGAACGTCTCCCGGCTGTCGACTTCCCGGCCGCCGATCCAGTGCTTGATGCTCATGCGTCTCTCCTTGTGCGGCGGCGTCAGCCGGCGCGATAGTAATCCGCTTCGCCGACGATCGTGTTGACGAGCCGTCCGAGGCCGTCGATCTCGGTGATCACTTCGTCGCCCGGCTTCGTGTCGGCGAGCCCCTCGGGCGTGCCGGTCAGGATCAGGTCGCCGGGCGAGAGCGTCATGAATCCGCTGATGTATTCGATCAGCGACGCGACGTCGAAGATCATGTCGCGCGTGTTGCCGCGCTGCGTTTCGATGCCGTTGACCGTCGTGCGAAGCGCGAGACTCCCCGGATCGCCGATCTCGTCGCGGCTCACGAGCCACGGCCCGAGCGGCGTGCACGTGTCGCGGTTCTTCACGCGCAGGTTCGGTCGGTAATAATTCTCCAGATAGTCGCGGATCGCGTAATCGTTGCCGATCGTGTAGCCGAGCACGTAGTCCAGCGCGCGCGCGCGCGTCACGCGGCGCGCCTCGCGGCCGATCACGACCGCGAGCTCGCACTCGTAATGCATGTGCGTCGCGTCCGCGGGCCGCACCGTCCGCGCGCGGTGGCCGACGAACGTGTTCGGCCCCTTCAGGAAGATGAGCGGCTCGGCCGGCGCCTTGAACGCGAGCTCCTTCGCGTGATCGGCGTAGTTCAGGCCGAGCGCGAACGTCGTGCGCGGCGCGACGGGCGGCAGCCACGAGACATCCGTCTCGGCGAGCACGCGCCCGGTATCGAGCCGCAAAAGCCCTTCGTCCAGCGGCTCGGCCGCGTGAAGCGCGCCATTGAACACTACGCGTGCGGTCTTCATCGCGCGCCCTCCGCAATCAACGTGTGACGCAGCGTGCCGATGCCCGGCGCGTCGATCTCGATCGCGCTGCCGGCCGCCGCGCGCGGCGCGTTCGGGCCGACGCCGACGAGCAGCACGTCGCCCGCATCGAACGACATGAACGCGGACACGTCGGCGATCAACCGCGCGACGGAGCGGATCAGGTTCGCGGTGCTCGCCTCGTAGCGCCGCTCGCCGTCGACGCGCACCGCCACCGCGAGCGCGTCCGCGTCGCCGATGCTTGCGCGCGCAACGATCGCCGGCCCGAGCGGGCAAAAGCCGTCGCGGCACTTGAAGCGCACCGCCGGCCGATAATAATCGGGGTGCGGAATCGACACGTCGCTCGCGAGCGTAAAACCTTTAACGAAATCAAACGCCTGTTCGACCGATACGCGAGTCGTGCGGCGCGCGAACACGACGCCGAGCGTCGCGCCGATTTCGAGCGCGTCGACGCCCGCCGGCACGACGACGGCCGCGCCGTCGCCCGCATGCGTGTTCGCGGGCTTCACGTAAAGCACGGGCGCCTGCGGCGGCTTGTTGTACGGCGGCGCATGCACCGCGTCGCCAAGCGCCGCGAGCGCGCCGCGATCGTTGAGCAGCGCGCCGTATACCGTGCCGATGCGCACCGTTTCGGCCGGCGCGCCGTCGACGACAAGGGACAGCTCCATGCGTTTCATCCTCCGCCGCGTCGCGCGGCCGGGTCAATTACTTAACATATTAACTACAGCACGCGAAAAGAACAACCGCGATAACCCTGATAGCCGTGATAAGGCGGTCACCGACGATTTTCGCCCTGCTAAGATGAGTGGATCAACTGCTCTTCCAGGAACCTCATGAATCGTACGTTCGATCACCGCAATCTGGCCATGCTGCTGCTCGAGGCCCGCGAAACGTTGATGGGCCGGTTCCGGCCGATCCTGAAGGAATTTGCGCTGACGGAGCAGCAATGGCGGATCATTCGCGTGCTGGACGGCGAACCGTCTCGTGAGCTCGAAGCCGGGCAGATCGCGAAGCGCTGCTGCATCCTGAGCCCGAGCCTCACGGGCGTGCTGGAGAGGATGGAGCGCGACGGCCTGATTCGCCGCACGCGCGCCCAGGAGGATCAGCGCAGGCTGATCGTCAGCCTGACGCCGCAAAGTCGTCAGCTTGTCGCGCAGATCAGCCCGCGCATCGACGAGCAGTACAGGCTCATCGAGCAACGCTTCGGCGCGGATGCGCTCGGCGAAGTGTACGCGGCGCTCGACAAGCTGATCGAAGTCGGCGGCTCGTGACGCGCGGCCGCCGCGCGCACGCTCAGCGCGCCGCCGTCCTCGGCATCTGCGCGAGCACGTCGACGCCGCGCGACGTGCGCATGCATTCGTTCACGTAATCGACGAACGGCAGCGGTTCGAAATCGATCTCGTCGCGCACGCGCGAGTTGTCGAACACGTGGTCGAGCTCGGCGAACGCGGCGTAAGACTGCAACGCGCGCCGGATCACGCGCTCGCGCGGCGCGTCGCGGCGGCCGAGCACGTCGCGCGCGATCGCCGTAAACTCGGCACACGAGCAGAGCGCATAGCGCGGCTCGCCGTCGAGCCCCACGGCCTCGTCCATCGCGCGCACGATCTGCGTGACGCTCGGCGCTTCGTCGCCCGCCGACACGTGGTACGTGTCGTACTTGAGCGACGGCTTCAGCGCGAGCAGCATCAGCGCGCGCGCGCAATCGTCGACGGCAATCACGTCGATGCGCGCCATCGGCCGCGCGGTGAAGCGGCGCGCCGCGTGAACGATCCGGAACATCCAGAACGTGCTCGCCGAAGGCTGCGTGCCGAGCAGCGTATGGCCGACGACGCACGACGGCCGCACGATCACGAGCGGCAGGCCGAGCGCGCGCAACTGCGCTTCCGCGTCGCGCTTGCCGCGCGTGTACGGTGCGAAATCGACCTCGCGGCCGCGCTTGGGCGCGTCGTCCTCGCGGATCGTGCCGCGCGCCTTGATCCCGCACGCGAACGCCGCGCCGACGTGCACGAAGCGCTGCAGCCGCCGGCTGCCCGCGAAGCGGCGCGCGAAACGCAGCGTCGCATCGACGTTCGTCTCGTTGACGACGCTCGCGTCGGCGAGCGACGCAACGCCCGCGCAGTGAATCACGTGCGACGCCGACGAAAGACGCGCGGCGTCGACGTCGGCGAACGCGCCGTCGAGTTCGCCCGCGATCACGTTCGCCTCGGTGAGCCGCTCGGCCCAGTACGGCGCGAGCCCGCTCTTGAGCGCCGCCTCGCGCAGCCGAGCGAGCGCATGCGCGCGGTCGCACGCGCGCACGACGCACACGACGCGATCGAGCAGCCCGGCGTTGACGAGCGACACGAGCACCGCGCCGCCGATGAAGCCGGTCGCTCCGGTGAGCACGATCCGGCCGACGTGCGCGGCGGCGGCGGGCACGCTCGCGGGCGACACGAGGCCCGCTCGCCAGGTCAGCGAAAGCGCGGTTTTCCAGATCAGCACGATGGCCACCTCCTTCTTCAAAATCAGAAACGATAGGTCAGCGAAGACACTCCGAAATAATTGGTCTTCTGCTGCACGATCGGGCTGCCCCCGTAGCGGCCGATGAGACGCGTGACGCCGAGCGTCGTGCCCGCCGACCAGTGCCTCGAGAACGCGTACGTCCATGCGACCGACATCGACGCGCTGTCGATGCCGCCCTTCGTCGAATACGGCGCGAAGCGGGTCGCCGCCGCCTGCGCGCCGGTGACGCCGTAGAACGTCTGCGTGTAGCGGCCCGAGCCCGCATGCACGGAGCCCGTCACGACGACTTCGTGACGCCCGGCGCTCAATACCGGCACCGCGAGATCGACGTGCCCGGACACGCCGCGCGACGTGTGCGTGACGGGCGTGTCCACGGTCACGCTCAGCACGCTGCCGCCGTAGAGCTTCACGCCCGCCTGCACCGCGACGAGCACCGAGCCCGGTACGCGGCCCATCCCCTTCAGGTAGTTCGAGCCCGGCAGGTCGAAGCGGTTTTCGTCCGAGCGGCCCGGGTCGTACGTGAGCGCGGCCGCGACGAACGCGTCGCCCGGCAGCTTCAGCTTGTAACCGATGCCGTCGAGCGGACCGATGAAGATGCCGTTGTCGAACTCAGCGGAAAACGACGGCGCGACCACGCCGTGATACTGATTGCTGCCCGCGTAGCGCGGCACGAAGCCGCCGCCGATCGACAGCGTGTAGACGTTTTCCGCATGCGCGGCCGCAATCGACATGAAGCCGGCGAACGGCACGCAATACCGAAGTGAGTGAATGGGCGGGCGCACGGTGACGGGCGAGAGTCAAGGAGTCCGCAGTCTAGGTTCGTGCGCACGACGATTCTGTCCCGAATGTTTCAGGAATATGTGCGGATTTGTGTCCGATTGTCGGCGATTGTTGCAGCCGCCCCCGGCGTGCGGCGCGCGCGGCTAGAATGCGCGTGCGCTGCCGGCGCTCACGCGCGCAGAACCACGCCGAGGAGACCATGAACGAAGTGCCGCTCAAATACCGCGTGCTGCTGATCGAAGACGACGACCGCCTCGCGCAGCTGATCCGCGAGTATCTCGACAGCTACGAATTCTCGGTGACGGTGGTCCGGCGCGGCGACCTCGCCGTCGGGGCCGTGCGCGAGCATCAGCCCGCGCTCGTGATTCTCGACCTGATGCTGCCGCATCTCGACGGCATGGAAGTGTGCCGCCGAATCCGCGCGTTCTCGAACGTGCCGGTGCTGATCCTGACCGCGCGCTCGGACGTCTACGATCAGGTGGCGGGCCTCGAGACGGGCGCGGACGACTACGTGACGAAGCCGATCGAGCCGCGCGTGCTCGTCGCGCGCGCTCGCGCGTTGCTGCGCCGCGCGCAGCCTGCCGGCGCGCCCGTCGACTCGCCGGCGAGCGAGGCGCTCGTGTTCGGCGAGCTGACGATCTCGCCGCCGAACCGCACGGTCACGTGGCGCGGCGAGCCCGTCGATCTGAAGACGGCCGAATTCAACCTGCTGCTGATTCTCGCGCGCGCGGCAGGCACCGTGCTGAGCCGCGACGACATCCTGAAGCAGTTGCGCGGCATCGAGTTCGACGGCCTCGACCGCTCCGTCGATTCGGGTATCTCGAAGCTGCGACGCCGGTTCGAGGACGCGTCGTCCGAGCCGCACAAGATCAAGACGATCTGGGGCCGCGGCTATCTGTTCAGCCCGTCTGCCTGGGATGACTGAATGCTGCGCTCGCTCGTCAGGCTGTATCTCGTCGTGGTCGTCTGCGGCGCAGCGGCGATCGTCTTCATCAACACGTCGTTCAACCGCTTCTTCTACGAGCGAATTTCGAGCGCGGCGCGCGAGACGCTCGCCACCTATGCGTTCGTGCTGAACGACTATCTCGAGCGCCATCCGGGCTCCGAGCGGCGTCAGGCGCTGCGCGAGCTCGCGAAGCGCGGCAACGAAGGCTTCGAGTTCATCTCGATGGACGCGGCCCGCAAGATGCTGAGCGCCGGGCAGCAGCGCGACCTCGATCGCGGCGAGATCGCGATCAGCTACGACGGCAGGGACTATTTCATGCCGCTCGTCGACGGCACCGTTCTGCACGCGCGCCCGGACGAGCCGACGAGCCTCGACATCCAGATCTACGCCTATCTGACGGTCGCGCTCGCGACGCTGCTCGCCGTCGCGCTGTGGATTCACTATCACTGGCGCGACCTGCGCAAGCTCGAGGCGGCCGCGCGCGCGTTCGGCAGCGGCCGGCTGTCGACGCGCGCGCAGGTGTCGCGCAAGTCGAACATCTACGAACTGTCGCAGCAGTTCAACGACATGGCGAAGCGGATCGAAGCATCGATCCAGCAACAGCGCGAGATGATGCACGGGATCTCGCACGAACTGAAGACACCGCTCGCGCGGCTCGAATTCGGCCTCGCGCTGCTCGCGTCGCCTGACGTGGCCGAGCGCATGCACGAGCGGCAGGAAGCGCTGCGTCGCGACGTGCGCGAACTCGACGAGCTCGTCACCGAGCTGCTGACGATCGGCCGGCTCGAACAGGGCGAGCGGCATCTCGCGTTGATGCAGGTGACGGTTTCGGAGCTGATCGACAGCGTCGCCGCGAGCGTCGCGAACGACATCGCCGACCGCCGGCTCACGCTCGACGTATCGATGCGCGGCGCGCCCGCTTGCCACGTGTGCGATCCGAAGCTCGTCGCGCGCGCGCTCTTGAACCTGATCCGCAACGGCATGCGCTACGCAGCGACGACGATCTCGCTGCATGCGTCGCTCGGCGACGCGGGCGCGCTCGTGCTGACGGTCGACGACGACGGTCCCGGCATTCCGGCCGCCGATCGCGACCGCGTGTTCGAGCCGTTCCATCGGCTCGATTCGAGCCGCGACCGGCAAACGGGCGGCTTCGGCCTGGGGCTCACGATCGTGCGGCGCGTCGCGTTCGCGCACGGCGGCAACGTGCGGCTCGACGGCGCGCCGATCGGCGGCGCGCGCTTCGCGATCACGCTGCCGGCGCTCGAATCGCCGCCTCGCGACCAGAAGGCGCGGGCAACGGCGGCCTGACGCCTGGTTGGCGGGGGGAGGCGGTAGAAGCGTCGAATCGCGGGTGGGGTAAGCGCCGGACGCGTCGGTGCAACGGCGAATGAAGCCGCTAGTGAAGCAACTGACGAAGCGACAAACGAGGCGACAAACGAAGCGAAAAACGAAGCGACAAACGATTCATCGGCACGATGCGCGCCGCTCCGTCGAGACGCATCGCTTCCGCGTGGCGGCCTTGCTTCGTCGTTCGAATCGTCGTTAGGTTCGCTGTTCGATTCATCGTTTGAATCGCCATGCGGTTTGCCGCACGATTCCTCATTCGATTGCGCGCGCGGTTTGCAGCTCGATCAGCAACGCAATCGGCAACGTGGTCAGCAATCCGATCGGCGATTCATCGGCGATTCGTCACGCATTTGATTCGCCGCGGCGATTCGGCCGCGCGCATTCCCGCTCGCGTCATCGTCCGATTCGTCGCGCGCCGCATCACGCGATGCCGCGATCGCGCAGCGCGATTCGCGCCGTTGCGGCAGCCCGTCGAATCATCCATCGCCGGCGTCGCGGCCGAGGCCAGCGTTCGCCGCCGAGTCGCGCCGACACGCCGCCCTCCTTCACTCTTCCGCCGCGATGCGCTCCGCCGCCGCATGCTCGTGGCCAACGCGATATCGCGCGGCCGGATGCGGCGCGGCCAGCCTCGGCCCCGCGCGATGCAGCTTCTCGCGCAGCGTGCCCGGCGCGTAGTCGGTCTGATAGACGCCGCGCCGCTGCAGCTCCGGCACGACGAGTTCGACGACATCGACGAACGTCTCCGGCGTTACCGCGTACGCGAGGTTGAAGCCGTCTACGTCGGTCTCGTCGACCCACGATTGCAGATCGTCGGCGATCTCGCGCGCGTCGCCGACCGACACCGGCCCGAGCCCGCCGATGCCGCCCCAGCGCGCGATCTCGCGCACGGTCCACTTGCGTGTCGGATCGGCGCTCGACAGCGCCTCGACGGCCGACTGAATAGCGTTGCTCTCGACGTGCTCGAGCGGCTCGTCGAGCCCGTAGTTCGACAGATCGATTCCGGTCCAGCCGGACATCAGCGCGAGCGCGCCTTCGTCGCTCGCGTAGCGGCGATAGTCGGCGTGCTTCGCGTGCGCGTCGGCCGACGTGCGGCCCGTGATCACCGTATGCAGGTTGAAGATCAGCACGTCGTGCGGATCGCGGCCGAACTTTTTCACGCGCTCGCGGATGTCCGCGACGAACGCCTTCAGGATCGTGCGCGACGGCGCGGCGACGAAGATGCATTCCGCGTGCTGCGCGGCGAAGTCCTTGCCGCGCTTCGACGCGCCCGCTTGATAGAGCACCGGCGTGCGCTGCGGCGACGGCTCGCACAGATGGATGCCGGGCACGTCGTAGTAACGGCCGTGATGGCCGATCGGATGCACCTTCGACGGCTCGGCGAACACGTGGCGCGCGGCGTCGCGCACGACGGCGTCGTCCTCCCACGAGCCTTCCCACAGCTTGTAGCAGACCTCGAGATACTCGTCGGCGATCGCGTAGCGCTCGTCGTGGTTCGTCTGCTGCGGCAGCCCGAGGTTGCGCGCGGCGCTGTCGAGATACGACGTGACGACGTTCCAGCCGACGCGCCCGCCCGTCAGATGATCGAGCGTCGACATGCGCCGCGCGAACGGATACGGATGCTCGTACGACAGCGAGCACGTGACGCCGAAGCCGAGATGCCGCGTCGCGGCCGCCATCGCGGACACGAGCAGGATCGGATCGTTGACGGGCACCTGCGCGCCTTGCCGGATCGCCGCTTCGCCGCTGCTCCGGTAGACGTCGTAGATGCCGAGCACGTCGGCGATGAAGAGGCCGTCGAACTTGCCGCGTTCGAGCAGTTGCGCAAGCTCGGTCCAGTAGCTCAGCTCGCGATAGCGCCACGACTCGTCGCGCGGATGCGCCCAGAGCCCGGGCGACTGATGGCCGACGCAGTTCATGTCGAAGGCGTTGAAGCGGATCTGTCGGGTCATGGTGAAGCAGTCTCTCGATTCGGTCGATGCGTGTTGCCGCCTGCGTTGCGCGCGATGCGCGGCGCGCGTCACAGTGCGCCGTGGCGCGGCGGCAGCGTGTCGTTCAGGTAGTAGTCGGCGATCGCGATGTATTTCCAGCGCACCGGATCGTGCAGCGTGTGCGTGCGCGCGTTGCGCCAGTGACGATCGAGCGCGTGCTCGGCGAGCGCGCCTTGCGTGCCCGCGAGTTCGAGCAGGCGCGACGATGCGGCGAGCGCGATCTCGGTCGTCGCCGCGCGCGCCTTCGCGACCGCGATCGATGCGGACGCAACCGTGCGCTCGTTCGCGTCGTCGATCGCCGCGTCGACGCGCAAGCCCGCGCGCTCGGTCAGCGCGCCCGCCGCGTCGAGATCGAGCGCGAGCTTGCCGAAGATCTCGAGCGTGAGCGGATCGTCGCTCGCGCGCGCGACGCCGCTGTCGATCCACGGCCGCGCGCGCTCGCGCACGAAGCGGCGCGCGTCGGCGAACGCGGCGCGCGCGATGCCGAGATCGACGGCCGCGTGCAGCAACTGGCCGAGCGGGCCGACGGGCGTCGGCTTCGCGTCGAACGCGTCGCTGTACGGCACGACGGCCGATGCGTCGACATACACGTTGTCGAGCCGCGTCGTGCCGCTGCCCGTCGTGCGCTGGCCGAAGCCGTTCCAGTCGTCTTCGACGGCGAGGCCCGGCGCGTGCGCCGGCGTGAACGCGACGTGCAGCCGCTCGTTCGCGTCCTTCGCGACGACCGGGACCCAGTGCGCGAACAGCGCGCCCGTCGAATAGAACTTGCGGCCGTTGAGCCGGAAGCCCGCGCCGTCGGGCGTGATCGTCGTCCGGTAATCGCGCACGTGCTTCGTGCCGCGCTCGGACAGCGCGTTGCCGAAGCGCTCGCCCGCGAGCGCGCGCTCAAAGTAGAAGCGCTGCTGATCGCGCGTGCCGTTCACGCGCAAGACTTCGAGCATGAAGAAATGATTCTGCGGAATCTGGCCGATCGCGGGGTCGCCCTCCGACACGATCGCGGTCACTTCCGCGAGCGTCGCGGCCGATACCGCCGCGCCGCCGAATTCGCGCGGCACCGCGATGCCCCAGAGGCCCGTCGCCGAATACGCGTCGAGCTCCGCGTACGGCAGGCGGCGCTCGCGATCGCGCGCGGCGGCGTCCGGCGCGATCGTCGCCGCGAACGCGCGGGCCGCTTCGAGCGCCTCGGCGTCGTTCGAAATCCGCCGCGCCGCGCGCGCGGCGGCCGGCTGCGTGAACGCGTTCATCGGCTCAATTCCACGCGTGGCGCGCGGGCGCGACGCCGTTCAGATAGTAATTGCCGACGAGGTGATACTTCCAGCGCACCGGATCGTGCAGCGTGTGCGTGCGCGCGTTGCGCCAGTGGCGATCGAGGCCGTGCTCGGCGAGCGTCGCCTGCGTGCCGGCGAGCTCGAACAGCTTCTCGCTCGCGAGCAACGCGATCTCGGTCGTCAGCACCTTCGCCTCGCCGACCGCGACCGATGCGCGCGCCACGTCGCCCTCCGAAATGTCGCGTTGCGCGGCGATCTCGTCGAGCGTGCGCGCCGCGCGTTCGAGCAGCGCATCGGCTGCGTGCAACTGGATCACGAGGCGCCCCGTCTCGCGAATCGTCAACGGATCGTCGGCCGCGCGCTCGACGCCGCTGTCGATCCACGGGCGCGAGCGTTCGCGCACGAAGCGCAGCGTATCGTCGAGCGCCGCGTGCGCGATGCCCGCATCGATCGCCGCCTGGATGATCTGCGACAGCGGGCCGTTCAGCGTCGGCGCATCCGACACGCGATGCGCGGGGAACACGTGCGATGCGGCGACGCGCACGTTCTCGAGCCGCACCGTGCCGCTCGCGGTCGTGCGCTGGCCGAAGCCCGACCAGTCGTCGACCACCGAGAGCCCCGGCGTGCCCTTCGGAATGTACGCGAGCCAGCCCTTGCGCTCTTCGTCGATCCCGAGCACCGGCACGTAATGCGCGAACAGCGCGCCCGTCGAATAGAACTTCGTGCCGTCGACGCGATAGCCGTCGCCGTCGCGAATCACTCTCGTCTTCAGATCGAGCACGTTCTTCGTGCCCTTCTCCGAGAAGCCGTTGCCGAATCGCTTGCCCTTCAGGATCTCGCCGAAGAAGAAGCGCTTCTGCTCGTCGGTGCCCGTGAGCGCGATCACGTCGACGAGGCCGAAGTGATTCTGCGGCAATTGGCCGAGCGACGGGTCCGCGGCCGCGACGATCTTCACGGCCTCGGTCAACGTCACGTGCGACACGCCCGCGCCGCCGTGCGCCTTCGGCACCGTGATCGCCCACAGGCCCGATTGCGAGAACCAGTCGATTTCTTCATAGGGCAGCCGGCGCTCGCGATCGCGCTCGGCGGCGCCTTGCGCGAGCCGCTCGGCGAGCGTGCGCGCGACGTCGATCGCCTCGGCGTCGCTCGCGATTAGATGCGCGTCTCGCGCGGGCTCGCCGCGCGCGGGTTGGACGGCCGTCTCATGGATCGCGGACATGCTTGTCTCCGTTGAAGAACAAGGGACCAATCTATCAATGGGGCCTGTCGCGACCAACCGATCGATTCGGGAATCGTTATTCCGCGCGCCGGAAAATGTGCATCGCGCGCGCTGCATTGGCGGTGCGTGCAATCGAATGCGGGCGGCAAATCGACACACCTTCGCGACACACCTGCGCGACACATCCGCGCGAAGCGCTTGCGCGACGCAACAGCGCGTAGCAATCGGATCAATGTGACGCGCGTATGCAAGCATCGCTCATGAAAACACCCGATTGCGCAGAAGAGTCCGCACACGGCACGCTATGCATCGATGATTCGCGCGCGTTGCCCAGTGCCGGGCGATGCGACCCGCATCAATCTTTTCGCAACGCCGCTTGCGTTCCGCGTCAATCCACCTAGACTGAGAAAGCTCACCGGCTAACCTTCGAAAGGAGACGAAGCATGCGCCTCACCATTCGAATCAATGGCAGCGATTCCTCTGCGCAGCAATTCGCGGTCCTGTGGCTCGACACCGACGAGCAACTGTGGTCGCGTGAAGCGCATCAAGGCATCGATCTGCCGGCGTGGGGCAAGGTGAAGGACGTCGAAGGCGCGGTTGCGCTGTGCTCGGCCGACAGCGGCGAAGCGCTGTGCCGGCTGCAAGGGCTGTCGTTCTCGAACGTACAGCCTTCGTCCGAAGACGAAGAGCACGGCGACGCGGTCCTCGGCGGCAAGAATCCGCAAGGCGCGTGGCGCCTGCAAGCGGTCGACTCGGCATCGATCCAACCCGAACATCAGGGATTCACGATCGTGCGCTGAGCGCGCGCGCGTCCGGCCCTGCACTGGGCGCCGCGTGATAGGCCGATGCAATCGATTTTCGGATCGGATACGTCGGTCGGCAGCAGACCTTCCACACCACCACCACGCATTGCATCGACAGCGGCGTTCGCTCAACGGGCGAACGCCGCTTTGTGCTGACGGTTCGACGGTTCGCGATTCGACGGTTCGCATGACCGCCGTTCGCGCGCGCCGTGCGAGTGCGGCATGTCGCCGTGCGACGCGCGCGTCGAACTGGTCGCCGCAAAGCGCCCGATTGATTTTCGACGATGCGCGATGCTCGAGCTTGCGTGCGCGTCGCGCATGATGATGTTCGCGCACGCAACGCGCGAACGCACGGCCACGGCGCGGCGAATGCAATCCGCCGCGCCGAGCGCCGCCTTCATACCGCCGCGCTTACTCGATCCGCTCGACCAGATGCGAGCGGTCGTATGGCGCGTCGTACGGCTCGGGCCAGAACTCGACGATGCGCGCGATCTTTCGATGCACCACCGTGAAGAACGAAATCGCCCGCGCGCGCTGAACGCCGTCGGTGACCGATACGTCCGACGCGGCCTCGTGCGCGCCGCCTATCACGCGACCGATCGTAAACGTCCACCGCCCATGCGCCGGATACTCGCTGTTCAGCAGCGCGAAGTTTCGGGCGCCGCGTATGCGCTCGTTCGATTGCGGCCATTCGAGCACGAAGTCGTCGGCGAGCACGGCCGCGACCGCATGAAAGTCGTTCGTGCCCATCAAGCGCCAGAACGCGTGCACGACGTCGACGGCCGTTTCGGTGTCCAGATTCGTTTTCATTTTCATATTCATGTTCGCATTGCCGTATCGTTCGCGCTCGCGCGCGCGAACGGCACCGCCAAGCGCATGAGACGCGCATCCCTCGCCGCGCGCCGAACCCTGCGAATCGAGACCGGCGTCTCGCTTTGCAACGGATGCGCGGCTCGCCACGCGCCGTTCATTCCTGCACGCCGATCCCGTTGCGGCGTCTCAACTGCACGACGTCGCGCAACGGCGGCGCGCCGAACAGGCGGCTGTATTCGCGGCTGAATTGCGACGGGCTGTCGTACCCGACCCTGAGCGCGATCGAGCCGACGTCACCGTGCTGGCCGATCAACAAGCGGCGCGCCTCGTGCAGCCGAAGTTGCTTCTGATACTGAAGCGGGCTCAGCGTCGTCACGTACTTGAAGTGATGATGCAGCGACGACACGCTCATGTTCACCTGCTGCGCGAGCGCATCGATGCTGAGCGGCTCCGCGTAGTGGTGCCGAATCCATTCGATCGCGCGCGCGATCCGGTATGTCTGGCTGCCCGCGACCGCGATGTGCCGCAGCCGCGCGCCCTGCCCGCTCGTCAGCAGCCGGTACAGCAGTTCCTTTTCGATCAGCGGCGCGAGAATCGGAATGTCGTCTGGAGTATCGAGCAATCGCACGAGCCGCAGCGCGGCGTCGAAGAGCGGCTCGGACAGCTCGCCGACGACGATCCCCTCGCCCGTCGGCACCGCGTCCGGCGGCGGCGTGCGCATCTCGGCCGCGAGCTCGGCGATCCGCTGCAAATCGAGCGCGATCTTCACGCACAGATACGGCGCGTCGGCCGACGCGCGCGTGACCTGCGAGAGCATCGGCAAATCGACCGACGTGACGAGGCAGTGCTGATGATCGTATTCGTACGCCTGATCCGCGACCGTCACCCGCTTCGCGCCCTGCGCGGCGAACACGAACGCGGCGCGCGTGACGCTGCAGCCGAGATCGACGGGCGACGAGCAGCGGAAGAACGACAGCGCGGGAATCGCGCTCGGATACGCGCCGTCCGCGGGCGCGAAGCGGTCGATCAGCGCGGCGAGCTCGCGGCGCGCGGCCTCGCGCGACGCGAGCGGCGCGAGCGGCGGCGGCCGCGCATCGGATCGGGGGGGCGCCGCGTGCGCGGCGGGTTCGAATGGGGTGTAGCGCTGTTCCATCGTCAATGAACGAGCGTCGTTCGTCGTGATCGTAGCAGGCGCGTGCGGCCGACGCCACCGCCGCGCGCCCGCCGGGGGATTTGCAGGATTGTTCAATATTTTTGCAGGATTGTGTGAACGCAGCAGCGGTCCGTCCCTCACACTGCCGGCTATCACCCGGCGCCAAGTCCGGGGTTTTCCCCACGGAGATTGTCCATGTCTACCTCGTTTGTGCTGAACGGCAAGAATCTGACGCTGGACGCCGATCCCGCGATGCCGCTCCTCTGGGCGATCCGCGAGAACGCCGGCCTGCACGGCACGAAGTTCGGCTGCGGCGCCGCGCAATGCGGCGCGTGCACCGTGCATCTCGAAGGCCAGGCGGTGCGCTCGTGCGTGCTGCCGCTCGCGGCCGTCGCCGGCAAGCGCGTGACGACGATCGAGGGGCTCGCGAGCAAGCCCGCGAAGGCCGTCCAGGCCGCGTGGGTCAAGCTGCAGGTGCCGCAATGCGGCTACTGCCAGTCCGGCCAGATCATGTCGGCGACGGCGCTCCTCGAACAGAACGCGGCGCCCACCGACGCCGACATCGACGCCGCGATGAACGGCAACATCTGCCGTTGCGCGACCTACACCCGCATCCGCGCCGCGATCCACGAAGCGGCCGCCACCCTGAAGGCCTGAGCGATGACCACCGACCTCGATCTCCCGGACGCGGCCCGCGCGTCCCGCCGCACGTTCCTGAAGGCCGCGGGCGCCGCCGCGGCCGTCGGCCTCACGATCGGCTTCGAATGGCTCGACGCGAGCCGCCCGGCGCTCGCCGCCGCGCCTGCCTCGGGCGCAGCCGCCGCGGGCGCGTTCGCGCCGAACGCGTTCCTGCGCGTCGCGCCCGACAACAGCGTGACCGTGATCGCGAAGCACGTCGAGATGGGCCAGGGCGCATACACCGGCATCGCGACGATCGTCGCCGAAGAGCTCGACGCGAACTGGCGCGACGTGCGCGTCGAAAGCGCGCCCGCCGACGCGACGCGCTACGCGAACCTGCAGTTCGGCAAGCTGCAGGGCACGGGCGGCAGCTCGGCGATGGCGAATTCGTGGATGCAGCTGCGCGAAGCGGGCGCGAAGGCGCGTGCGATGCTCGTGTCGGCGGCCGCCGCGCAATGGAACGTGCCCGCCGCCGAGCTGACGACCCGCGACGGCTACGTGCGCCACGCGGGCAGCGGCCGCGAGGCCACCTACGGCTCGCTCGCGACGGCCGCGGCCGCGCTGCCCGTGCCCGAGAAGGCCGCGCTGAAATCGCCGCGCGAGTTCCGCCTGATCGGCCAACCGGTGCCGCGCGTCGACGCGCTTGCGAAATCCGACGGCACCGCGCAGTTCACGATCGACGTGGCGATGCCCGGCATGCTCGTCGCGCTGTTGCAGCGCCCGCCCCTGTTCGGCGCGAAGGCGAAGTCGTTCGACGCGACGGCCGCGAAGGCGGTGCCGGGCGTCGTGTCGGTCGTTCAGGTGGAGCGCGGCGTCGCGGTCGTCGCGAAGGGCTTCTGGGCCGCGAAGCAGGGCCGCGACGCGCTGAAGGTCGAATGGGACGATTCGAATGCGGAAAAGCGCAGCTCCGATGCGATGATGCGCGAGTACCGCCGGCTCGCCGAACGCGCGGGCGCGCCCGCGCGCCGCGACGGCGATGCCGAGCACGCGCTCGCCGGCGCGGCGAAGCGGCTGTCCGCGTCGTACGAATTCCCGTACCTCGCGCACGCGCCGATGGAGCCGCTCGACGCGGTCGTCAAGCTGACGGCCGACAGTTGCGAGATCTGGGCGGGCGACCAGTTCCAGACGATCGACCAGGGCAACGCCGCGCGCGCCGCCGGCCTCGATCCGTCGAAGGTGCAGATCCACACGCTGTACGCGGGCGGCAGCTTCGGCCGGCGCGCGAACGCGTGGTCGGACTACGTCGTCGAGGCCGTGTCGATCGCGAAGGCGCTCGGCGCGAACGGCACCCCCGTCAAGCTGCAATGGACGCGCGAGGACGACATCCACGGCGGCCTCTACCGGCCGATGTACTTCCACAAGCTCGACGCGGGGCTCACGAAGGACGGCAAGCTCGTCGCGTGGCGGCACCGGATCGTCGGCCAGTCGATCCTCGCCGGCACGCCGTTCGAGCCGGTGATGGTGAAGAACGGGATCGACCAGACGTCGGTCGAGGGCGCGGCGAACCTGCCGTACGCGGTGCCGAACGTGTCGGTCGAGCTGACGACGACGAAGTCCGCCGTGCCGGTGCTGTGGTGGCGCGTCGTCGGCAGCTCGCACACCGCGTACGCGGTGGAGGCGTTCATCGACGAGGCCGCGCACGCGGCGGGCAAGGACCCGTACCTGTTCCGCCGCGACCTGCTCGCGCACGAGCCGCGCCTGAAGGCCGTGCTCGAGCTCGCCGCCGAGAAGGCCGGCTGGGACCCGGCGAAGCCGCTGCCGAAAGGCCGCGGGCGCGGCATCGCGGTCGCCGAGGCGTTCAAGAGCTATGTCGCGCAGGTTGCGGAGGTGTCGGTCGACGAGCACGGCGGCGTGAAGGTCGAGCGCGTTGTCTGCGCGGTCGACTGCGGAACCGCGATCAATCCGGACATCGTCGCCGCGCAGATGGAAGGCGGCATCGGCTTCGGGCTCGGCGCGGTGCTGCACAGCGCGATCACGCTGAAGGACGGCAAGGTCGAGCAGAACAACTTCGACGGCTACCGCGTGCTGCGGATCTCGGAGATGCCGAAGGTCGAGGTGCACATCGTGCCGTCGGGCGAGGCGCCGACGGGCGTCGGCGAGCCGGGCGTCGCGCCGATCGGCCCGGCCGTCGCGAACGCGATCTTCGCCGCGACGGGCAAGCGGCACTACACGCTGCCGTTTCCGGCCGCCGACGGCGACGCGAGCGCGTGACGGGCGTGACGGGCGTGACGGGCGTGACGGGCGTGACGGGCGTGACGGGCGGCGGCAGGCGGCTGCGCCGTCCGCCGCCGCCCTTGTCCATCGATTACGGCTTCTCGGCGTGCGAGACGGCCGTCCGTCCTCTTGCGCAGCGATCGCACTCGAAGCGCTGATTGTCGATGCCATCGCCCGGCCCGCCGCCCGCCCGGGCGACCGAGCCACGCCCCGGCCGCCCCTCGCGTGTTACGTTGCCGCGCGCGGCGACGTAACACGAACGTCCGTGCTACGTAACACACCTTCAGCCGGTTTCAGATTGTTACATTTCCGGCGCCGCGACAAACCCGCCCAACCCGCATGAAAACGCTTTCAATTCATGCACTTATTCGACAAAAAAACACCTTCTGAAGCGCTCTCCCGCTGCATCGCGCCATGCTGGCCCGACAATTGCAGTAAGCCCCTCGTACCGTTCGCCCATTTATCTGCGAATCACGAGGCTCATCATGGATTGCAAGTATCTGCACATCGACAACATCAAGATCAACTTCGTCCGCCGCATCATCGAGATCGACGGCGAGCCGATCAACCTGACGCCGCGCGAGTTCGACGTCGTCGAATTCCTGCTCGACAACATGAACAAGGTGGTGTCGCGCCAGGCGATCCAGGAAGCGGTCTGGGGCCGCGAGCTCGCGGTGTCGTCGCGCACGCTGGACACGCACGTGTCGCGCATCCGCTCGAAGCTCGGCCTCGACTTCGACAAGAACATGCGGATCATTCCGATCTATTCGGTCGGCTACCGGCTCGTGCTGTTCGGCGCGGCGACGACGCGCGTCGAGGCGCACGACGCGCAGCACGCGGTGCGCACCGAAGAACCGCGCGTCTCCGATACGGCCGCACCGATCGCACCGATCGCGCCCAACGCGCCGATCGCGCCGGTCGCGCGTCCGTCCGCCGCGCCGTACCTCAAGCTCGTCGCCGAATACCATTGAGCGCAGCCCGCGCCGCACGCGGACCGAGTCCGCGCGCGGCGCGCCTACTCGGCGCGCTGACGCTCGAGCCACGCCTGGAACATCAGCACCGTCCATAGCGGATGCTGCCAGTTCATCCGGCCCGACTGGTGCTGCCGCCACAGCCGTTCGACGCGCATCGCGTCGAAATAGCCTTCGTCGCGCAGGCGCGCGGGGTTCAGCAGCTCCGCCGCCCAGTCGCTCAGCTCGCCGCGCAGCCACGCGCCGACAGGCGCGCAAAAGCCCTGCTTCGGCCGGTCGATCAGCGGCCGCGGCACGTAACGGTACAGCAGCTTGCGCAACAGCCATTTGTCCTGCCCGTTCGGAATCCGCAGCGCCTCGGGCAGCCGCCACGCGAATTCGACGACGCGGTGATCGAGAAACGGCATCCTCGTTTCGAGGCTCACCGCCATCGCCGCGCGGTCGACCTTCGTCAGGATGTCGGTCGGCAGGTACGTGAGCGTATCGACGGCCATCGCCTGCTCGGCGAACGACAGGCCCGCGGGCCACGCGCCCGGCGTGTCGATCAGCGTCTGCGGCTCGCGGCCCGCGAGCGTGAAGCGCTCCGGATGATGAACCGACGACATCAGCAGCCGGTACAGCGACGTGCGGCTGTCCGCCGTCATCACGTTCGCGAGCTTGTGCAGGCGGTCGCCTACGCGCGGCGACGCGTCGCGCTGCGCCGACGCGCTCCATGCGCCCTGCACGAGCGCGGCGATCTGGTCCGCGTGATCGGGCCGCAGCGCGTGCAGCGCGGCCGCGATCCGCATCCGCACCGCGGCCGGCACGCGGCGCAGCCGTCCCCATAGGCGCGGCGTCAGGAAGTAGCGCGTGTAGCCGCCGAACAGCTCGTCGCCGCCGTCGCCCGACAAGCTCACCTTCACGTGGCGGCGCGTCAGCTCGGAGACGAGCAGCGTCGGGATCTGCGACGAATCGGCGAACGGCTCGTCGTAGACGCACGGCATGCGCGGCACGGTCGCGAGCACGTCGGACGGCTTCACGTAAAGCTCGGTGTGCGACGTGCCAAGATGCTTCGCGACCGCCTTCGCATGCCCCGCCTCGTCGTAGCCCGCTTCATGGAAGCCGATCGTGAACGTCTGCACCGGCTGCGCCGTTTGCGTCTGCATCAGCGCGACGATCACCGACGAATCGACGCCGCCCGACAGGAACGCGCCGAGCGGCACGTCGGCGACCGACTGCTCGGCGATCGCGTCGCGCAACACGTGATCGAGCTGCGCGACGGCGGCGTTCGCATCGCCGTCGAACGGATTCGCGCGGCCCGCGGCGATCACCCGCTCGAGCGACCAGTAGCGGCGCGGCACCGGTTCGACCTCGATGTCCTCGAGCTGCAGGTAAGTGCCGGGCGGCAGCTTGCGAATCCCTTCGTAGATCGTGTACGGCGCGGGCACGCTCGCGTGCCGCAAATACAGGCACAGCGCATCGCGATCGACCGCATGCGATTCGAAGCCGGGAAAGCGCCGCAGCGCCTTCAGCTCCGAGCCGAACACGAACGAGCCGCCGACGCGGCCGTAATAGAGCGGCTTCTCGCCGATGCGATCGCGCGCAAGCGTAAGCACGCGCGATTCCCGATTCCATAGCGCGAGCGCGAACATGCCGACCGCTTTTTGCAGCGCGCGATCGATGCCCCATGCGGCGAACGCGGCGAGCAACACTTCGCTATCCGAATGACCGCGCCATTCGGGCGCGCGATGCTCGCGCTCGAGCTCGCGGCGCAACTCGCGAAAGTTGTAGATCTCGCCGTTGAACGTCATCGCGTAGCGGCCGCACGCCGAGTGCATCGGCTGATGTCCGTGCTCCGACAAATCGACGATCGACAGGCGCCGATGCCCGAGCGCGACACCCGCGCCGGGATCGACCCACAAACCGCTATCGTCCGGGCCGCGATGCGCGAGACTGTCCGTCATTCGCGCGAGGGTCGCGCGGGCTGTCTCCGGCGCGCATGCGACAGGGCCCACGAAGCCGCTGATTCCGCACATGACGAATATCTCGTTCGAATGGTGAAAAGGATATCGCTTGACGGGCGGCTCGCACCCGTCGGTTGGGCGCATATTACGAAGAAAATATTCGTCAATTAATCCGGCTTGCAGCGTTCATTTTTTTCCAGTGAAAAATTAATTCTGCTGTCGCGATTTTGTACACGATGCGCCGATCTGTTGCGCCGCGTCATCCAACACGCGTTCGATGCGCGATTCGTCATGTACGCAGACGTCGCGCCGCGAGATAGGCGAGCTGCGCGCGATTGCGCGCGTTGAAACGTTTTTCGAGCGTGCGGATCTGCGCGCCGACGCGATGCAGCGAGGTGCTGAGCGCGTTGGCGATTTCCTGATCGGACAGGCCGTGCACGAGCCGCTCGAGCACGGCCGCCTCGCCGTCCTCGAGCACGAACGCGCGCGCACCGCCGACGCGCGCATCGAGATGCGGCTGCGCGGCGCGATGCACGTCGAGGCTGAGCGCGAGCGCGCAGCCGATCACGCGATCGTCGAACCACGCGTCGTGCGCCTCGGACGCGAGGCTCACGGCGACGCGCAAATCGAGATGCGGCACCGGCCAGCAAAAGATCACGCCGCTGTGCATTGCATGCGCACGCAACGAATTCACGAGCGCGAGCATGCGCCGCTCGCCCGTGCGGCGCGCGTGCGCGTCGAGCTCGTCGAGCCGCCACGCGACCGGCGAAACGCCCTGCCGCCATTCGGCGAAGCGCGGATCGGCTTCGAACATCCGGCCTTCGACGTACGCGCGCACGAACGACACGGGCGCGAACTCGCGCAGCAGATATGCGGCGAGCATTTGCTGGCCGATCAGCTCGAATGCGCCGTAGCAGAGCGTCGTGAAGCCGGCCGCGCGCAAGCGCGCATCGCAGTCCGCGACGTCGAACGACGCGCGGCGCGGCCCATCGTGCGATGCAGCGAACGACGAGACGGAAGAATGTGCATCGCGCGGCGCGAATTCTCCACGCGATGCGGCGAGCTCGGCATGCGAGAACCATTCGATGCGCGGCGCGCTGTCGGCAATTTTCATGGGGAAAATCGGCTTCCTGTGTTCGTGACGCTGTTGCGCAGGAACCCCGGCATGCAAGTGGTCTTTGATTCGCGCTTTCGTAGCGCTGCTCTGCGCGGTTAGTATTACGGGATATTACGCGCAAGCGTGCCGCTTTGTACAATGCCTTCGCCCGCGACAAGGGCGCGAGTTGCGACGTGCGGATGTCGGGCGCGGGCGAGCGTGTCCGCAATGCGCGCGCCTGCGGCATGCGCGTCAGCGCCGTGCGCATTTGCGACGTGCGAGGCAACGACATGCGCATCCACGCCGCGCACGATGGAAGGGTCCGCGTCGCACACGCGAACGCGCGCGCCGCAGTCGGTTCGCGTCGCGAGCACACGAGCCGCATACGCGCTCGTCACGAGCGTGCACGTGGCGATCGCACACCGCGTCCGTCCGTTCGATCGAACGGCATCGGGCCACCGCCGCGAGGTTTTTCGTCATGTCGGACATTGCAGTGCAGGAGGACGCCGCCGCCGCGGCAGTCGCGCGACCCGTGTCGTGCGCGAACCCCGGCGGCGCGGCGCGCGACGCGCAGTCGATCGACGTCGTCTGGTGCGGCCACGCGAGGCGCGCGACCGATGCCGAGCCGCGCTTCGCGCCGCGCCTGGGCGTGGCGGAAATGCTCGCGAGCGCGCGCGGCACCGCCGAATGCGGCCGCATCGCGACGAGCCTGCTGCGGCTGATGGGCTTCGCGACGTTCGCCTATTTCGCACTCGAGTTCACGCGCGACGCCGCCGAATGCCTGTACCTGCACGAAGCGTTCACGCCCGCCGCGTATCGCGGAGATTACGTGCGGCGCCGCCATTACGACGTCGATCCGCGGATGCTCGGCTCGCGCGCATCGAGCATGCCCGTCGTCTGGGATTTGCGCCAGCTCGCGCGAGACCACGCGCCGCGCGGCGCGGACGCGCTCGACGGCTTCCTGCGCGTGATGCACGACGACGACATGTGCAGCGGCGTGATGTATTCGATGCCCGTGCCGGGCACGCGCATGCATGCGTTCGCGAGCTTCACCGCGCCGCGCCGCTCGCGCGACTGGATCTCGTCGGCGACGCTCGAGCAGGTGCTGTCGCTCGGCTTGTCGGCGCACCGGTTCGCGGCGCCGCAACTGATCGCGTCGTCGCGCGAGCGCGCGGCCGAGCGCCTCACGCCGTTCGAGCGCGAGCTGCTCATCGGCATCGCCGAAGGCGCGTCCGACAAGGAGATCGGCCGACGGCTCGACACCAGCGCACACAACGTCGACTACCATCTGCGCAAGCTGCGCAAACGCTTCGGCGTCGCGAACCGGATTCAGCTGACTTATTTCGCGTCGGCGCGCGGATTGATCTGATTCGCGTGATCACGCACGGCGACCGGCCGCGCGCGATCGCGAGATCGAAAGAGACGCCGCCGCGGGCCGGCGGCGGCAACGGACAACGAGCGGCGCGCCCGAAAGGCGAACGCAAAGCGCCGGCATGCGACGAACGAAGAGGCGAAAAAGCGAAAAAGCGAAGACGCGAAGACGCGAAGACGCAAGATACAACGCCCGCGCAAACACCACGCTACCGCCGCGCGCTCGCCGAGCCTCACCGCGCGACGACGAACGCGCCATCGACGACGATCGCGAGCCGCGGCCATGCATCTGCCTGCTCGCGATCGTTGCATCCGCAACCAATGGATGCAGTGCAAGCCGCTCGCCGCCGCCCGCGCTCCACCCGCTCCGGCATGCGTCAGCCGCCGTACAGATCGAGCAGCTTGAGCGTCACGCCGTTGGTCCAGCCGAAGCCGTCCTGCAGCGGGTACTCGCCGCCGCCGCCGCCGCCCGTGCCCGCGCCTTCGACGACGTACTTCTCGACAAGCTTGCCCTGCGACGCGTATACACCCTTCACGTCGGCTAGGAAACGCGTGCCGATGTCGTTCGCGAGCGCCTTCTCGCCGTATTGCTGCAGCCCGACGAGCGCGATCCAATGCAGCGGCGCCCAGCCGTTGGGCGCGTCCCACTGCTGCGTCGTATCGTAGGTCGTCGTCGTGAGCCCGCCCGGCTTGAGCAGCGTCTTCTGCACGTTCTTCGCCGTCAGCTTCGCGCGCTCCGGCCACGCGACGCCCGCAAACAGCGGATACAGCGCCGCCGCCGACAGGTTCTCGCGCGGCTTGCCGAGCTTCCAGTCGTAATCGCCGTAATAGCCGTTGCGGTTCCACAGATAGCGGTTGATCGCGACCGCCCGCTTCCCGGCGCGGCCGGCGAACTCGGCGACGCACGCGAAATCGCGCGTCACCGCGCAGCCCTTCGCGATCGTCGCCTCGAGGTTGAACATCAGGCTGTTCAGGTCGACGGGCACGATCGCGGTCGTGCGGATCGTCACGAGCGTCTGGTTGTCGCCGAACCAGCGCGAGCTGAAGTCCCAGCCGCTCTCGGCCGCCGCGCGCAAGTCGCGCCAGACTTCCGCCGCCGGCCGGCCGCTCGCCTGCTGCGCGGTCTTCACGTCTTCGAGATACGACTCGTCGCGCGGCGTGTCGCTCGCGTCCCAGTAGCGGTTCAGCACCGAGCCGTCCGGCATCGCGACCACGTTGCGCGCCGCCTGGCCGCGCGGCGTCGTGCGCTCGCCCTGCATCCAGTACGCGTACTCCTTGCGCAGCGCGGGCAGATACTTCTGATAGACGCGATTGCCCTCGACCTTCGCTGCGAGCGTCACCATGTACGCGAAGAACGGCGGCTGCGAGCGGCTCACGTAGTAGCTGCGGTTGCCGTTCGGCACGTGGCCGACGGTGTCGATCAGGTATGCGAAGTTATCGAGCATGTCGTCGACGAGATCTTCGCGGCCCGCCTCCTGCAAGCCGAGCATCGTGAAGTACGTATCCCAGTAGTAGCCCTCGCGGAAGCGCCCGCCCGGCACCACGTACGGTTTCGGCAGCGCAATCAGCGAACTGTAAGGCGGCACGCTCGCCGTCGTGCGCGTAAGGTTCGGCCACAGCCAGTCGATGTGCTCGCGCAGCGTCTGGTTCGCCGGCGGGCTCACCGACTGGTCCGACGGCGGCGTGAAGTACTGCGCGACGAACGCCTTCAGCGAGAAGCCGGGCTGCCCTTTCTGCTGCTGGTAGAGCTGGACGATCGTCGCGGGATCGGCGTTCGGCGTCGAATCGACGAAGGTCTTCTGGTCTTCGAAGATCTGCGCGGTTTGCACCGCGACGAAGAGATCGCCGTAGAGCTGGCTAGGCGGCGGCGGAATCGAAGCGGCGCTCGGCGCGACGCTCGATGCGAAGGCCGCCGCGGAAACGGCGGAAGCCGGCGCGGGCGATGAGTCGGCGCGAGCGAGCGTCGCGCTCGTGCAGCCGATGCCGGCCGCAGCGACGAGCGCAACCCAGGCGGGCGCATTCAGCAGCCGGCGATGGAACGGATTCTCAACATGAAGCTGAAGCGGGCGATGCCGCGGCGTGACCATATCTCCTCCTCCCGTTTTCGCGATGAATGGCAATACGGTCTCCTGCCGCGCGGGCCTCGTGCGTCGCGGCTTTTGTCTGTCGTATGCCGCGGCGGGCAGATTCGCACGAAAACCCGCGTTCAGGCAAGCGGTACATCGCACATTACGCACATATGGCCCGACATCGCGCGCCGCATGCGCACGTCGAGCGCGGTCGCGTCGCTCTCGCCGCGCCCGCCCGCTCGCCGCTGCGGCAGCGCTTTCGCGGGCGCGAGCAGCGGTCGCGAGCTCGTCGTGCGTCGCGACGGCCGGATGCGCGAGCGGCGCGCGGCGCCCTCGCCGAACGCCGCGCGCGACGCCGCGACGCTCCGCCCGGCGACGCAGCCGGCCCGCCGCCCGGCGGGCGCGGCGCCTCGAGCATCGATCCCGGGCCGCGCGCGGCCGGCGACGCGCGACGACAACACGTCGTTGCACGCGCAAGCATGCTGCAACAATCGATGCAATAATGACGTCTTTATCGCGCGTCGTTGCCATGCCGTCTGCTATCTACGCTTTCCTCGCACCGCTGATCGTCGCTTGCGCGTTGTTCATGGAAAGCGTAGACGCCAACATCATCGTGACGGCGCTGCCCGCGATGGCGCGCGACTTCGGGCAGAACTCCGTCACGCTGAACATCGCGATCACGAGCTACGTCGTCGGCCTCGGCGTGTTCATCCCGATCTGCGGATGGCTCGCCGACCGCTTCGGCGCGCGCACCGTGTTCCGCACCGCGATCGGCATCTTCGTCGCGGGTTCGCTCTTGTGCGCGGCGTCGAACAGCCTCGAGCTCTTCACGTTCGCGCGCTTCGTGCAGGGCGTCGGCGGCGCGATGATGGTGCCAGTCGGGCGCATCATCATCTTCCGCGCGGTGCCGCGCACGGAGCTCGTGCGCGCGATGAACTACCTGAGCGTGCCCGCGCTCTTCGGGCCCGCCGCCGGGCCGCTCCTCGGCGGCTTCATCACGACGTACCTGCACTGGCGGCTGATCTTCTTCATCAACGTGCCGATCGGCCTGCTCGGCATCTATCTCGCGAACAAGCACATCGCGAACACGCACGAGCTCGATCCCGGCCCGCTCGACTGGTTCGGCTTCATCCTGTCCGCCGCGGGCGCCGCGCTCCTGCTGATGGGCCTCACGCTGCTCGACGGCGCGCTCGTGTCGCGCGGCACCGCGCTCGCGATGAGCGGCACGGGCGCGGCGCTCGTCGGCTTCTACGTGCTGTATGCGCGGCGCGTCGAGCGGCCGGTTCTCGATCTGCGCTTCCTGCGCATTCCTACGTATCACGCGAGCGTCGTCGGCGGCTCGCTGTTCCGGATCGGCCTCGGCGCGGTGCCGTTCCTGCTGCCGCTCACGCTGCAGGAGGGGCTCGGCATGAGCGCGTTCCATTCCGGCGCGATCACGTGCGCGTCGGCCGTCGGCGGCGCGCTCACGCGCATGCTCGCGCCGCGCACGCTCAAGCGCTTCGGCTTCCGGACGGTGCTGATGTACAACGCGGCGTTCGCCGGGCTTGCGATCGCCGCGTACGGCGTGTTCCATCCGGGCATGTCGGTGCTCGCGATCTGGCTCATCGTGCTCGTCGGCGGCATCTTCCCCGCGTTGCAGTTCACGAGCCTCAATTCGATGATCTACGCGGAAATCTCCTCGCGCGACGCGGGCCGCGCGACGAGCCTCGGCAGCGTCGTCCAGCAAATGTCGCTCGGCCTCGGCGTGACGGTCGCGGCGCTCGTGCTGCACGTGTCGCATTGGGCGCAAGGGCATCCGACGATGGTCTGGTCGGACTTCTGGCCCGCGTTTGTCGTGGTCGGCCTGTGTTCGTTCGCGTCGATTCCGATCACGCGCCGGCTGCCGCCGAACGCGGGCGACGAAGTCGCGCGCGGCAAGCGCGGCTGATGCGATCGGGTGTGCGAAATAAACGGGAAATCGGGACGGGCGAACGCTTCGCGTCGCCGCTCGGAGTTCGGAGTTCGGAGTTCGGAGTTCGATCGGAATTGGGCCGCGGAAAATCCGTCGCCCCAAAAAAATCGGCGGACATCCACTCGGGGCCGGCTGAAAGCCGCATGGATGTCCGCTTGAACTGCTCCGGCCGTCTCGACGGGGGTGAGACGTCCGGACTCGCTCCCTGCGTGCCATAGAGGTATCGTGCGTCGGAAGCAGAGTACTTGTGTCGATGAGACTATAAGGAAACTTCCGACAGACTTCTGTCAACGATTGTCAGACGCCCGCGCCGCAATGCTTCGCGGCGCACGGCGCGGCGCGCCGATTCGCGCTAAAGTGGCGCATCCGTCCGCCCATTGCATCGTTCTCGCCGCTCGTGACCGCTCCGCTCTCGATCGCTTCCGCCCGCGCCCTGCACCTCGCGGCCCAAGGCCTGCTGACCCCGCCCCGGCGCAAAGCCGTCAAGGCCGACGTGCTCGACGCGATTCGCCGGATGGCGCAGTTGCAGATCGATACGATCCACGTCGTCGCGCGCAGCCCGTATCTCGTGCTGTTCAGCCGGCTCGGCCCGTATGCGCCGCAATGGCTCGACGAGCATCTCGCCGACAAGAGGCTGTTCGAATACTGGTCGCACGAGGCCTGCTTCCTGCCGACCGAGGACTTCGGACTGATGCGCCACAAAATGCTCAACCCGGTCGGGATGGGCTGGAAATACGCGGCCGATTGGCACGCGACCCATCGCAAGGAAATCGACGAGCTGCTCGCGCACGTCCGCGCGAACGGCCCCGTGCGCTCCGCCGACTTCACGCGCAGCGCCGGCAAGGGCAACGGCTGGTGGGACTGGAAGCCCGAGAAGCGCCATCTCGAAGTGCTGTTCTCGACCGGGCAGTTGATGGTCGCCGAGCGGCGCAACTTCCAACGCGTGTACGACGTCGCGGAACGCGTGCTGCCGGACTGGGACGACGCGCGCGATCTGCTCCCGCGCGACGCGGTGCTGCCGCGCCTTGTCGACAACACGTGCCGCGCGCTCGGCATCGTGCGCGCGGACTGGATCGCCGACTATTACCGGCTGCCGAAGCGCTCGTATCGCGACGCATTGCATGCGCGCGCGGATGCGGGCGAGCTGCTGCCCGTCGCGGTCGACGGCTGGAAGGAAGACGCGTTCGTGCATCGCGCGCTCGCGCCGCTCGTCGACGCCGCGCGCGACGGCGCGCTGCGCTCGACGGTCACGACGCTGCTGTCGCCGTTCGATCCGGTCGTCTGGGACCGGCGGCGCGCGTCGGCGCTGTTCGACTTCGACTACACGATCGAGTGCTACACGCCCGCGCACAAGCGCCGCTACGGCTACTTCTGCCTGCCGATCCTGCATCGCGGGCGGCTCGTCGGCCGCGTCGACGCGAAGGCGCATCGCGCGCAACGCGTGTTCGAGCTGAAGGCCGTGCACATCGAGCCGGGCGTGCGGCTCGGCGCGGGGCTCGCGGCCGACGTCGGGCGCGCGGTGCGCAAGCTCGCCGACTGGCACGAGACGCCGGTGATCGCGATCGGCAATGCGCCGAAGGAGATTGCGCGGGCGATTGGCGCGCAATGACGGACGCGGACGATGGCGAGGCCGGGTTGAAGTTGAAGTTGAAATGGAAACCGAAGGCGACGCCGAGGTCGTAAGCGAAGCCACAGCCGAAAGCGAAGCGTGGCCGGAATCGAAGTCGAAGTCGAAAACCGCATCGACGGCAAACCATCGATACCCCCCTGCCGCCGCCGCGCGCGCTGACGAACGTCGCCGGTGCCGGCCCGTCGCGCTTTCCGTTCGCATCGACGCCCGTCGACAAGGAAACAAGGAAGCGCTTCACGAGAATGCGATTCGCCGCGCTTTCCCGCAGCGTGCGCGCACGGACTGCATAGAGTTGGGCCTCGGCCGCAAGCGCCCGCACGCCGTCCCGAACGGCTGCGCGCCACCGCAAGCCGCGGCGCCGAAACAGACGGCCACCACGCGCACGCCGACTTCCCGTTCGACTCGCCGACGAACCGCCGGCCGATCGACGCCGCGCGCATTCTCGCAAACGAGCGACCGGCCCGCCCGCCGCCGACCGCGCCGAGCAAGGATCGACGCGCACGCGATGCGCCGCCGCGAACGGCCTTCGATCGCGGCGGCGCAGGCAACCCGGCCGCCGCCCGCGCGTCGCGCGCTCAGCCGCTCAGCTTGCGAAAGCGCGGCGTGCCGTCGTCGAGCGTTTCGTTGAACATCGCCTCGGGGCGCACCCATAGGCTGCGCTCCTTCGGCCACAGCTGCTCGTAGACGACAAGCGATTCCTCCGTCTCCGAATGCCGCGCGACGCCGACCACGCGGTACAGCCCGCCCTTGTAATGACGATGTGTCGCGATGCGTTCGGCTTCCTGCTCGGTCATGATGCGCTCCCTGAAAATCGGCAAGCGCGTATTGTATGCGCGGGCGAGCGCACGAGCGCAGCGCGCCCGACGTACTCAGCGCGCCTCAGGTTGCGCGTACACGTTCGGCCGATGCAGTTCCATCCAGCGTTCCGGATGCGCGGGCGCGACGAAGCCGACGGGCCGGTACAGGCCGTGCGCGTCGCTCGTGACGAGCATCACGCGGCGCAACCCGCGCACGGCGTCGTGCGCGAACACGTGATCGATCAGCGCGCGGCCGTAGCCGTTGCCGCGAAACGCGCGCAGGACGAATACGTCGCACAGATACGCGAACGTCGCGCGATCGGTAACGAGCCGCGCGAAGCCGACGAGCCGTTCGTCGAGATACGCGCCGAAGCACAGCGATCCGGCGATCGCCCGCTCGACCACGTCGCGCGGAATGCCCGTCGACCAATGCGCTTCGTCGCGCAGGAACGCGTGAATCGCGTCGATGTCGAGTTCGGCGTTGTCGGTCGAAAAGCGCAGCGCGGACGTCGATGAGATGGACACGGCAGGGCTCCGGAAAACAAAACGCCGATGGCGAATGTTTCAGACGATAACGCGAAGCGCAGGCGTTCAACAAGAGACGCGACGATGCCGCGCGTTTCGCGGTGCGGGATGCATGTCGAAGCGCGTGCTCGACGCGCCGCGCGCTCGCGCCTCGCGCGGCGTGAGTGAGTGAGTGCGTGAGTGCGCGCGGCGTGCGATGCGAGCGCGAACGGCGACGCCGACGATCGCGGCTAGGACGACGCCGCCCGCCCGGAAAAGCGCCGCGACCGCGTGCGTACGCCCGCCTGCTCGAGCGTCTCGCTCGGCGTGTGGCCGAACGCCGCCTTGAACGCCCGGCTGAAGTATTTTTCGTCCGCGAACCCGTGCCTCCACGCAACGGAGGCGATCGACTCCGCCGGCCGCGCCGGATTCGCCAACACATGCCGAGCCAGCTCGAGCCGCCTGCGTCGAACCCGGTGCATGATGTCGCCCATCGGCTCGAAGAGCTGGTAGAGCTTGGCCCGCGACACGCCCACGGCCTTGCAGATCGAGTCGGGCGTCAGGTCGGGCGCAAGGAGATGGGCGTCGATGTGCCGCTGAACGCGCTGCCTGAGCAGCATGCCGATCTCCCGCCCCGCCTCCGCCACGGCGTCGGGCGTCCCGGACACGCACGCGTTCGCGAGGCGCGCCGTCGATCGGGCGATGTCGGGAATCTCGGCGGTCGTCAGTATCGGCAGGTTGCGAATCAACGAGCGGATGTGATCGGCAAGCAATCGCCCGGTGCCGGACATCAGCGAACTTCCGTGCAAGCTGTCCACCCGCGTCGAAAGCAGCGCCCGCGGAACGGCGAGCCACAGCATCGAGCCCGCGGCGATCCGTGAGTCGAACGGTTGCCCGGCGTCGACGAGATATAGCTCGTCGGGCCGCTTGACGCCGGTTTCGGATGCGCTCTGCCAGACGAGCGCACCGCTCGCATGCAACGTGAATTGACAGACGTCGAGACCGTCCGCGCGAATCCGAGGCCGGTTGCGCGTCGCCTTGATCGTCGCGCGGCGCGCGGCGTGAAGCCAGCGATGCTCGCCGACCGACATCGCACCGACGGCCGCCCCCGTATAGTCCCAGTCGAACGGCACGCTCGCGGAATCCTCGAGCGAATATGCGCAATGGCCGCCGGCCGTCCAGACTTCGAATCGATCGCGCGCGGGCACGTCCAAAGTCGAAAATCGCTGGATATCGATATGCGTTTCGCCCACGTCGCCCCCGATATACGTCGTTTTTGCGACGAGATAGGAACGCTCGATTTCGATTTGAATCAATTCGGCCGAGCATTCGCCGATCGTTACCCGTCGCGCCGAGACGTTCAACGCTCGCGCATGGCCGGCGCCCCGTCGCGCCAAAAATAGACGGGAATCCACCATCCGCGCGATACGCGTTCAATATACTCGGCCACGCGGGGAAACCCGTTTCATTCAGCCGTCGCCGCGATATTCAAGCCGTCCCGCGGCTGATATCCGCGCATCGGCAAGCATTCCTCGCGACAACAATTAACGAGAACCTGGGGATATCATGAAAATCAAATCCGCATTAATCGCCATGATTGCGCAAGCGGCGGTATCCGGTGTCTGCGCCGCGAGCGCCGACACCGGCGACCTCGACGTCAACCAGCTCCGCGCGGCCGTGTCCAACACGACGACGCGCGCATCCGGCGGCATCGACCAGTCCAGTCTCACTTCGGAGCAACAGGAACAACTCGTCCAGTGGCTCGCCGGCGCCCCTTCGCAGAAATGGAAACCGGGGCCGATCTGCATGTGGAATTGTCCGCCGCCGTTCGGAAGCCTGTCGGCGGACCCGCAGCGTGTCAACGTGCCGGTCAGCGGCACGGGCAGCACGACCATTCACTGGACGTGGGACGAATCCCACCAATACCCGATCGCGGAATACGCATGCCTGTGGGTCACGACGCCCGGCGATTCCCAGGCCTACGTCGTGGATTGCGAACATCCGGGCAATCGCTACACGGTTTATATCCCGTGGATCGGTCAGGGGTCCTACAACTTCTTCGTCGCGCTTCGGCAGCAGTCGCCCGCGCCGGTTGCCGGCATGCCCGTGCTGGCCGCGACGACGGTGACCGGCACCCGGTGATCGTGCATGAAGGCGCGCCGCGCCGGCGCGTCGCCCGATACGCGACGCGGCGCGCCTTTTCGTGCCGGGCGGAATGCGAGGCGGCGCGTTGCCCGACGCCGCTTGTCGACGAGCGGCACTCGAAGGCGAAGGCAACGCGCTCATGCGCCGCATGCGCGCCGACGAGCGCGCGGCCGTGAACGCGACGCCGCGGGCGACGCCGTCGGACGGCACGTACGCATCGGGCCAGCGCAGCCGGCGAGAAAAGAAACGCGCTTGCCGCCGACGCGCCCGGCGCGCTCCGCCCGACGCCGGTCGCCGGCCTCATCCGAATCGATTCGATTCGATCGCGCGCCCCGCGACTCGGCAGCGCGTCGATCGACGTTCGCCGCGCCCGCCGTGCAAACGCGGGCCGCGCGAGAGGCGGCGAGCCGCGGCGATGCGCGCCGTCATGCGAACGGCCGCACGCCGATCAGCCAGCCATGCAGTGCGAACGCGAACAGCCCCCAAACGACGAGCCCCACGCCGAGCGCGACGCCGTCGCGTACAAGCGATCCCGCCGGATAGCGAACGCCGTCGCGCCGATCGCGCGCACGCGAAGCGATGAAGTCGACGAACGCCCATGCGAAGAACGCGGCGAACAGCAGCTCCGCGTGCAGCGTCCCGTTCGCGAGCAGATGCGCGCCCGCCCACACCATCACGCCCGCGAGCATCGGATGGCCGACGAGCGCCTTGATTCGCGTGCCCGGCACGTAGGCGGCCGCGAGCAGCACGAACGCGATCGCGGTCAGGAGCGCCGTCAAGTGCCTGACGCCGACGGGCGGAAACCACAGCGACGCCGTATCCGCGCGCGCAAGCCCGTAGCCCCAGACGATCAGCACGAACCCGACCACCGACGCGAACGCGTACATCCCCTTCCAGCGCCGCTCGCCGAGGCTCGCGATCTGCGCGGCGCGCCAGTCGCCCGCGACGATTCGAATCGAATGCGTACCCAGGAAGATCACCAAACCGAGAATCAGGACGACCATGTGCATGTCTCCAGGTGGGGAAATCTTGTTGTCGGCCGAATCGGCATACGATGCCGCCGTGCATCGTACACCTCGCATCGCGCCCTTCCGCATCCTCCGGACCATCGTTTCTCGTCTGGGCCGCCGGCGCACCGCGCGGTTCACGACCGCGCGCGCGCGGCGCAACGCCCGCAAGGCCCGCTCGATCTCGCGATCGGCCGACGCGCGCGCATCGGGATACCTCGCCATGCCGCGCACACCTGCCTCGCTGCCTTGCGCCGGCCTCGCCGCGCGCGCTCGCGTTCGTGCCGGCAACACCGGGATGCGACGGTACCGGCCCGCGCTTGCAGGCCGAAGCGCGACGCGACGACTGACGTCCGACGCTTGCTGCGCATGTCCGCGCACGATCGCACTTCGCTTTTTTGTTGTCGCCCTGCCGTCGCCCTGTTGCGTCTCGCCGACATGTCATCGCGCACACCGTACACCATTGCGCATGCCGGCGCGCGCCGCGCGGCGGCGTGCCGCAGCCGCGCTACTTCCGCTTCGCGCGGCGCGCGCCGGCCCCCGCGCGAACGGCCGCGCGATAGGCGCCGCGACACCAGTCGCGCAATGTGCCCACGTCTTCGAGCACGTCGGCGGGCGTCTCGAAATAGCCGCCGACGACGACCGTTCGCGTGCGCCCCGGATACGAGAACGGCCGCATGCCCGCTCGCTCGAACGCCGCGCGATTGTCATCGTCGACGCGCAGGAACAGCGATCCCGCATGGACGAAGCCGAACAGCACGCCGTCGATCCTGAGCGACGCGCCGCTGAAGAAGCGCGCGACGCCGATCGGCCCGAGCGCTTCGAGCTGCTCGGCGAGCTCGTCCGCGCGCAGCTTTTCCGCTTTCCAGTTCATCGCTCGCCGCCGCGGCGCGCCGCGCGCGGTCGAACGCCCGCCGCCACGCGGCCGCATGCTCGCGGCGGCGCGATCGTCATCGAACGATGAAGACGAATCGACACGCGCATCAACGTGCGGCGGCAACCACGTTTGCCACCGCGGCCGTCAGCTTCTTCGCGTACGGCACGTGCAGGAACTCGTTCGGCCCGTGCGCGTTCGATTTCGGGCCGAGCACGCCGCACACCATGAATTGCGCGGCCGGGAAGCCCTCCTGCAGCACGTTCATCAGCGGGATCGTGCCGCCCAGGCCCATGTACGCGCAGTCGGCGCCGAAGTGCCGGCGCGACGCGTCGCCGAGCGCCGCGCCGAGCCACGGCGCGACGTCGGGCGCGTTCCAGCCGGTCGCCGCGCCCGCGTCGGGCTTGAACGTGACCTTCGCGTTGTACGGCGGATCAAGCTCGAGCAGCGCCTTCAGCTGCTGCACCGCCTGCGCGGCGTCGACGAGCGGCGGCAGCCGCAGCGACAGCTTGAACGCGGTGCGCGGCCGCAGCACGTTGCCCGCGTTCTCGAGCGCGGGCAGCCCTTGCGCGCCCGTGACGGACAGCGACGGCCGCCACGTCGAATTGAGTAGCGCCTCGCTCGGATCGTCGGTCGTCGGCAGCACCGGCTTGCCGTCCTGCCCGCATGCCCACGGCAGCCCCTTCCACACGGCGTCGCCGAGAATCGACGCGGCCGCCTCGGTCTCGCGCAGGCGGCTCGCGGGCACCTCGCAATGGAACGACGACGGCAGCAGATTGCCGGTAGCCGCATCCTCGAGCCGCTCGAACAGCTGGCGCATCACGCGGAAGCTCGACGGCGCGATCCCGCCGTACACGCCCGAATGCACGCCCTCCTCGAGCACCTCGACCTGCAGGTCGCCCGACACGAGCCCGCGCAGCGACGTGGTGAGCCACAGCTGATCGTAGTTGCCCGCGCCCGAATCGAGGCACACGACGAGGCTCACGTCGCCGAGCCGCGCGCGCAGCGCGTCGACGTACGGCAGCAGGTCGTAGCTGCCCGACTCCTCGCAGGTCTCGATGAGGCCGACGCAGCGCGGCCGCTCGATGCCTTGCGCGTCGAGCGCGCCGAGCGCCGCGAGGCTCGCGTAGATCGCGTAGCCGTCGTCCGCGCCGCCGCGGCCGTACAGCTTGCCGCCCTCGAGCTTCGGCGTCCACGGGCCGAGATCGGCGCGCCAGCCGTCGAATTCGGGCTGCTTGTCGAGGTGACCGTAGAGCAGGATCGTGTCGGCGCTGCCCGCGCGCGTCGCGGGCGTCTCGAAGAAGATCACCGGCGTGCGGCCGGCGAGCCGCACGATCTCGACCTTCAGCCCCTTGACCGGCTGCCGCTCGGCCCATTGCGCGGCGTCGACGACGACGCGCTCGATGTAGCCGTGCTTCGCCCAGTCGGGATCGAATGCGGGGCTTTTCGCGGGCACCGCGATGTAGTCGGTCAACGCGTGCAGGATCTCGTCGCTCCATTTGCGTTCGATGAAATCGGCGAGGCGGTCGTGGTCGATGGCGGAAGCGGTGGCGGTGGTCATGGCGCGGAGCAGACGAACTGTCTGACGGAAGTGGAGTGGCGATGATAGCGCCGGTGCGGGCAGTTATGCACGCGCCGAAAAAAGCGACGCGCGTTGTGCGATGCAACTCGGTTGCGCGTTCGTCGCGCCGAATCGGAAACCGGCGGCCCGCAGAAGCCGCCATCGACGGCGAGGTCGCGGCGAGCCGCCGCCGAACGCGTGTTGCGGCCGCACATCGGGAATATGTGCGTTTGCGGCCCGCTCGCATGCGACGTATGCGCGTGCCACGTCCGCATTTTGTGTAGCTCGAGATGCGCGCCTGCGATTCTCGTGTAGGCGATGAGCTTGTTTGCGGACTGCGCGCTCAAGATGCGTGCGCGTGCGAGCGCCGCGAGATGCGCACTCGGTTGCGGCAAGGACGTTCGCAGCGTGCGCGTCGTACGACGCGCGCTGTCGCGATACGCATGTTCGCGACGTGCGCGCCCAAGAGACGCGCGTCTACGGCGCACGCACGGCGTCCGCTGCCCCGCGATGTCGCGGGCCGAACGCCGCTCGCTCCGCTCCGGCACCGAATCGAGCCGCCCCGCCGCCTTCGTCTGCGCATCGCCCCGACACCGCACGCGCACGCGCCGCCGCCCGGGCGGCGCGCGTCAACGCGCATCGAAGCCGCGGCGATACGCGGCTGGGCTCGTTGCCGCGATGCGCCTGAAGTGCCGGCGCAACGACTCCTCCGAACCGAACCCCGCGAGCGCGGCGACGCGCGCGACCGACAGCGCGGGGTCTTGCTCGATCATCTCCTTCGCGAGCCCGACCCGCTCGCGGATCAGCCATTCGTACGGGCCGAGCCCCGTCGCGTCGCGAAACTGCCGCTGCAGCGTGCGCGGGCTCATCGCCGCGCGCGCGGCGAGCGTCGCGAGCGTGTGCGGCTGCGCGGCATGCGCGCGCATCCAGTCGATCAGCTTCGCGAGCCGATCGCCGCCGACGCCCGGCAGCGGCCGCGGCACGAACTGCGCCTGGCCGCCGTCGCGATGCGGCGGCAGCACGAGCCGCTGCGCGACGCGATTGGCGATCGCGCTGCCGTGATCGCGGCGCACGATGTGCATCAACATGTCGAGGCCCGCCGCCGAGCCCGCCGACGTGACGATCCGCCCTTCGTCGACGTAGAGCGCGTCGGGATTCACGCGCAGCGACGGATAGCGCGCCTGCAGACGCTGCGCGTAACGCCAGTGCGTCGTGACGGTCGCGCCGTCGAGCACGCCCGCCGCGGCAAGCACGAACACGCCCGAGCAGATCGAGCAAAGCCGCGCGCCGCGCCGGTGGGCCGCGCGGATCTTCTTCAACAGCGGCTCGGGCGGCGTTTCGTCCGGATCGCGCCAGCCGGGAATCACGATCGTGTCCGCGCGATCCATCAGCGCGAGCCGATACGGTGCTTCGACCTTGATGCCGCCCGCCGCGCGCACGGGCCCCGGCTCGCTCGCGCAGACCGCGAAGCGATACCAGTCGACGCCGAGTTCCGGCCGCGGCAGCGCGAACAGCTCGACGACGCAGCCGAATTCGAAAGTGCAGAGCCGATCGTACGCGAGCGCGACGACGAGATGATTGTGCATGGCGCGATGTTACCGGAAGTTGTCGATCGCGCCACTGTCGCGCGACGCGCGCGATCCGGATACTGAGCGCTCGTTCGCCACTGCAACCATTCGACACGAGGAGAACCGGCCATGTCCCGCGTCACCGAAACGCCCGCCGCCGACAGCGCGGCCGCCGCCGCGCACTTCGCGGCATCGCTCGGCTTCGAGACCGATTGCTGGGACGTGCACGACGCGCTGGCGTCCGGCGCGCCCGATTTCGTGCTGCTCGACGTGCGCGGCCCCGGCCTCTACGCGGCCGGACACGTGCCCGGCGCGCTCAACCTGCCGCATCGAAAGATCGTTGAAAGCAAGCTCGCGGAATTTGCGCGCGGCACGTGCTTCGTCGTCTATTGCGCGGGGCCGCACTGCAACGGCGCGGCGCGCGCGGCGCTGCGGCTCGCTCGCCTCGGCCGGCCGGTGAAGCTGATGCTGGGCGGCGTGACGGGCTGGCTCGACGAAGGGTTCGCGCTCGCGCGCGCCGGCGGCGCGCAAGCGTAACGTTGCGTAAGGCGCCGTCAACCGGTGTAAGCCAGCATAAGGCAGCGATCGATCCGTTACGAATCCGCAACAATTAGTTGTCTGCACAACAACCGAAAAAGCGCGACAATCAACTCCATCGCAGGTGCGACGTCAAGTCGCACCGCAGCACGGATGGAGAAGCCTCATGCAGATGGGAATCCTGATCCAGATTGGCGGCTCGGTCGTCGCGATCGCGCTCTATTTTCTTCCGGCGATCGTCGCCGATCGCCGCAGCCGCGGCGACAAGCTCACGATCGCGCTGTTCAACGCGCTGCTCGGCTGGACGGGAATCGGCTGGCTGCTGACGCTCTACTGGGCGCTGCAGCCGAACGCGGCCAACAATTTCGCCGGCGAGGTGCTGCTCGAGCGCCGCGCGATCAGCATGAAGACGTTCTCGACGGGCCTCGTCGAACGCGTGCAGCGGCGGATCGCCGCGCAGGAGCGCTGGGCCGAAAAGCAAGGCACTCGCTGATTGCGCCCCGCCGCGTTTGTCGCGTCCTCGCGCGCGATAGCGGTCGGCCTGAGCGGCAACGCAGCGGCACCCACCCGCACATGCGACTACGCCGCGCGCCCGTTCGGGCCGCGGCGCAGCGTTCGGCGCTCACGCGTGCGCCGTTTTCCTGACGAATGCTTGACGCTCGGACGCGCGATCCCGCGTCACGCCTGCATGCCGCCGCGCACCGACTGCGAGCGCATCCGCGCGAGCCCCGCCGAAATCGTCCGCGGCTCGAGCACGACGGTCTCGTTCGGAAACATCTCCTGGCGGAATTCGCCGTGCTCGTCGAACCATTGGCAGATCACCCATTCGCCCGTGTCGAACACGACCGGGCCGGCGTACGTCACCGTCATGCGTGGACCGCCCGTCTTGAGCGTCACGACGTCGCCGACCCGAAAGGAAGTGGTATGCGTATCACGGTAAGTCATCATGGTGGCCCTTTTTCGGAAATAATTTATTTATTCATTTTTCCGGATCTTCGATCCAGCTATTCGTTCATCTCCCGCAGATTAGCAATCGACTGAATAGCCGGCAAGTCGCCATTAAAACTTTTTTTTCGAATCGGGTTAATAAGTGGCGGCATCGTTACGCGACCTTGGCCGCTCGACAGCGCGCCAGAGCGGCCTTGGCGGCGTGTTGCGCCGCAATTTCATTTGCAATGCAACAATCGCCGCCAATCTAATTCAGCGCATCGATACGTGGAAACGTTTCCAATTGCGGAGCAGATTTATCATCGAATGCGCCGGGAGTAAACGGCATGCTCCGGATATGGCGGCTTGAAAGACTTTTGCAATCCGCGCGAATGCGGCGCCGCACTCAGACGACGTATGCGCCCTTTGCGTGCAGCTCCGCCTCGGCCTGCTCGAGCGCCGCGATCGCGTCGCCGCCTTCGAGCGCGAGCAATTGCGCGACGAGCGCTTCCACCAGCGCATGCGCGGCGACGAGCGACGGGAAGAACGACGGGCTGTCGTGCGTGAAGATCAGTTGCGCGTCGGCGTGCAGCGCGATCGGCGACACCGCGCTGTCGGTGATCGCGACGATCTTGCCGCCCTGCGCGCGCGCCGCCTGAGCGACGCGCGTCGCCTCGGCCGAATACGGCGCGAAGCTGACGACGACGGTCACGCTGTTCTTCGCGATCGTCCGCAGTTCCATGTCGAGCGAGCCCGCCACGCCTGTCAGCAGCGACACCGTCGGCCGGAACAGCCGATAGCCGTAGACAAGGCCGAACGCGACCGGATAGCACGACCGGAAGCCCGCGACATGCACGTGCGCGGCCTTGCGCATCAGCTTCGCCGCCTCGGCGAGCGCCTGCGCGTTCTGCGCGGCGCTCGCCTCGAGGTTGTGCCGCTGCGCGGCGAGCAGATCGGCCGCGAGCGAGGCCTTCGCGTTCGGCTTCACGAGCGAACGCGCGCGCTGCGTGAGCGGCTGCGGCCGCGTGCGCACGCGCGCGACGAACAGATCGCGCAGCTCGTTCCAGCCCGGAAAGCCGAATTGCTGCGCGAGCCGCACGAGCGACGCCGGCTGCACGTTCGCGCGCTGCGCGACCTTGCGCATCGACGACACGGCCACCTCGTCGGGATGATCGAGCAGGAACGCCGCGCCCACCTGGAATTGCGGGCTCAGCTCGGAAAATTGCGCCCGGATCAGGGACGCGAGTTCATCGAAATCGGCGGGCATCGTGGTCGGGGGAAAAGTCGATCGGCCATGGTATCACCCGCATTGCGCGGTCGATGCCTGCGAATGCCGGGCGGCGCGAGATGGGGCCGGGGCCAAGTTCGCCGCGACCTGCCCGGCAGCGCGCCGTGATTCGGATTCGCGCGCGCATTGTCGGGCCGGCCCGCCATGCTTGCAGAAGATGCGATGGATGACGCGCTTTCCGATCTTTCCGATCTTTCCGATCTTTCCGATCTTTCCGATCTTTCCGATCTTTCCGATCCTTCCGATCCTTCCGATCCTTCCGATCCTTCCGATCCTTCCGATCGTCAGATTTTTCGATCTTCGGGCCTTTGGGCCTTTGGGCTTTGGGGCTTTGGGGCTTTGGGGCTTTGGGGCTTTGAGGCTTTGGGGCTTTGGGGCTTTGGGGCCTTCGGACCTTTGGGCCTTCGAGTCATCCGATCTTCTGATCTCCTTCAATAATTCCAATCTCAACGATCCTCGCCGCCCGCTTCGATCCGGCGAAGTTTCACCCGTCGATTCACTTGATCCCGCGATCGTTGCCCCACCTCGATTCACCGCTTCTTCGCCGTTTCGATGTCTCGCCGATCGTCCCATTCGAGGACTTCATTCGAGGACTTCATCAACGTCGTCATCACATTCCCTTGCGACTCCCTCGTTTCAGCGCGCCTTCAAGCCCCGATCCCCAAATCTTCGATCGACGCGCGCCGATCCATCGCTGCGCCGGCGATTCGCGCCGTCGCGCGCCAAATCGCCCATCTACGACCATCTAGGCTCACCCGCGCCCGCCGTCGCCCGCCCCATCGCGTCGCGCTCCGCATTTCCCGACGCTTTAAGCCGCCGCTAAGCATCGAGCGCTTATCATTCCCGCAAGCGGCATGCACGCGCACGCGCGCGCCGCGCTCTGACGGAATCTCGAAACATGCGCGTATTGCTCGTCGAAGACGATCCGCTCATCGGCAGCGGGCTCGAACAAGGACTGAAACAGGAAGGCTTCGCGGTCGACTGGGTGCAGAACGGCGACGCGGCGTCGCTCGCGCTGCGCACGACGCCGTACGGGCTGCTGCTGCTCGACCTCGGCCTGCCGGACAAGGACGGCCTCGCGGTGCTCGCCGCGCTGCGGCGCCGCGACGACGCGCTGCCCGTGATCGTGATCACCGCGCGCGACGCGCTGCCCGACCGGATCGCCGGGCTCGACTGCGGCGCCGACGACTATCTCGTCAAGCCGTTCGCGCTCGAAGAGTTGCTCGCGCGCATCCGCGCGGTGAACCGCCGCCAGACGGGGCGCGCGCAGACGGTGCTCGCGGCGGGCGCGCTGCGGCTCGATCCGGCGCGCCATCAGGTGTGGCGCGGCGACGAGGAAGTCGCGCTGTCGCCGAAGGAATTCGTGCTGCTGCACGAGCTGATGCGCGAGCCGGGCGCGGTGATCTCGCGCGAGCAGTTCGAGGAGCGGCTGTACAGCTGGGGCGAGGAAATCGAGAGCAACGCGGTGCAGGTCCACATCCACAACCTGCGCAAGAAGCTCGGCCACGACACGATCCTCACGGTGCGCGGCGTCGGCTACCGGATCGGAGACGGCGCATGACGGGCGCGCCGCGCGGCTTCGCGCGCCGGCTCACCGCATCGCTGCGCGGCCGGCTGCTGATGTGGCTGCTGCCCGCCGCGTGCGTCGTCGGCGTGCTCGCGAGCACGGGCACCTACTGGGGCGCGCTGCGCGAGCTCGACGATCTGCTCGACGATCAGATGCGCAGCATGTCGAAGCAGATTCAGGTCGACGACAGCGGCAAGCTGTCGATCGAGGGGCGCGACAAGCTCGGCAAGCGCCACCCGGCCGATTACGATTCCGACGACGTGCTGCTGCAAGTATGGCGCGGCGGCCAGCTCCAATTCACGACCGATCCGGCAACGCAGCTGCCGCCGCCCGCTGCGGCCGGCTTCGTGGCGCTCGACGCGGGCGGCCAGCGCTGGCACACGTACGTGCGCGAGAGCGCGGGCACCACGATCCGCGTCGCGCAGCCGCGCCAGGCGCGCTGGGAGGCGATCGCGGGCATCGCCGTGCATCTGCTCTGGCCGGTGCTGTCGCTGCTGCCGCTGCTCGCGGTCGGGCTGTGGCTCGGCATCGGTTACGGGCTGCGGCCGCTCGGCGCGATTGCCGCGGGCCTGAAGCGCCGTCATGCGAATCACCTCGACCAGCTCGACATCACGACCGTGCCGACCGAAGCGCAGCCGCTCGCGTCCGAGATCAACGATCTGCTCGCCCGGCTCGACCGCTCGTTCACGCTGCAGCGGAACTTCATCGCGGACGCCGCGCATGAATTGCGCACGCCGATCATGGGCCTGTCGATCCAGACGCAGCTGCTGCAACGCACGGCGAGCGCCGACGAGCGCGCGCGCATCCTCGCGCAGATCCAGGCCGCCACGACGCGCCTGTCGCATCTCGCCGAGCAGTTGCTCACGCTCGCGCGCCTCGAGCCCGATGCGCAATCGGCGACGTTCGCCGACGTCGATCTCGCCGCGCTGTGCCGCTCGGTCGTCGCCGAGCGCTCGCGCGTCGCGAGCGCGCAGCATGTCGATCTCGGCGCGGTCGGCACGGCGCCCGTGCGCGTGCAAGGCAACGCCGACACGCTGCGCGTGCTGCTCAACAATCTCGTCGACAACGCGATCCGCTATGCGGGCGCGGGCGCGCGCGTCGACGTCGAAGCGCGCGCCGACGCCGGCGGCGCGCCCGCGCTCGAAGTGCGCGACAACGGCCCCGGCATTCCGGTGGCCGATCGTCCGCGCGTGTGGGAGCGCTTCTATCGCGGCGGCGGCGCGCAGCTCGTGTCGGCGTCGGGCAGCGGGCTCGGGCTGTCGATCGTCAAGCGCATCGCCGAGCAGCATCGCGCGGAGGTGTCGCTCGCGAGCGGCGCCGACGGGCGCGGGTTGACGGTGACGGTACGCTTCGGCGCGAAGCCGCGGGCGTGAGCGGCGCGGCACGCGGGCGCGGCGGCCGGCTCGGTTGCGCGTCGACGCCCGGCGGAGGTGGCGTGTTCTTTGCGGTCGGCACGTGCGCTGCTTGGTGGGGCGGCGGATCGGTTTGTCGGTTTGTCGGCAGATCGGCAAACCAGTGAGTGGGTAAACCACTGAATCGGCGAATCACCCAATTCATCACGCGAACCGCACGATCATCGCGCGCCGAACGCCACGTCCTTGTCCACATTTTTTGTTGGCAAGCTTGTGGACATCCTGAGCATCCGGCGATCAAGTCATTGATGCGGCAGCGTTTTCCCAAAGGTGTCACGAATGCGGCACGCTGCGCCTACGCGCGCACGTACGCGGCATGCGGCGTTGCCTGTGCGCGGAGCTGCTCACGTCGGCTTCGCGACATATGAACATCCGTTCACCGAAATCGCCCATAAGAAATGCGCCGTCGTTTTCCACAATTTTTGTTGGCAAGCTTGTGGAGATCCTGGGTGCGCCGCGATCAACTCGTTGATCCATTGGACTTTTGTCGAGCAGCTCAGGCAAGCGGCGGCACGTACGGAATCGCGCTGTCGCCAACGGCCTTTGACGTCTTCGCGCGTGCAACTCGCGCACTGCCTCGCGCCGTCCGGCCATTCGACATGCTCGATGGCCGAGCCGCTTTTCCACAATTTTTGTGGTCAAGCGTGTGGATATCCTGAGCATCCGCCGCCCAAGCAATTGATCCCGCGACATTTTCACGAACAGGGCGACAAAGAAGCAGCGCACGCAAGTTCATCGCATGCGAGCCGCCGGTCGAACCCCCGTTCGCCCATGCCGGCTTGAGCAGCCGGGCCGCCGCATCTCCGGCAGCGCTTCCGCGCGCCTTTTCCACAATTTTTGTGGTCAAGCTTGTGGACATCCTGAGCATCCGATTCTCAAGCCATTGATCCAGCGACACTTTTCTCCGCATGTCAATGAAGCGGCACATGGCGTCGGCATACCCCTTTTCGCGCAGATCGGCGCGGCGTCGCGGCCGGGGTTCGACAATCGCGCCATCGCGTCGGCGAACGCGATCGCATCGCGGCCTTTTCCACATTTTTTGTTGGCAAGCTTGTGAATAGGCTGGGCATCCGACAGTCAACTCATTGATCCGCCGACGTTTTCTCGTACGCACCAAACAAGCGGCACGAGCGCGCCATGTTCGCGCCCGTGCGGACCATCAACATCCGGCATTTCAACGCGCGATATCGAGCGATGCGCTCGGCATTCGGCGAATCTTCGATGCGCGATCTGAAGTCGGGCCTTGTCCACAATTTTTGTTGGCAAGCTTGTGGACATCCTGAGCATCGGGCGCACAACACATTGATCCGACGACACTTTCGCCGAGCAGTCAGAACTGCGGCACGGCGACGGAAATCGGTTCGCCGCATGCGCATGCATGCGCGTCGCGCCGCGCCGACTCGTCACGGCGCAAGCGCCCGCGCGACAAAACAATCCACAATGCATTCTCGACATTAGGGTTTTCCACAGATTTTGTGCGCAAGCTTGTGGATATCTCGGCGAACTCAGCGCCAAACAATTGATATATCGACATTTTTCCGGAATCGTCGTACCGTCGGCACAAACCGTCGCGAAGCGTCGGCGACGCAGCCCGGGAAATGGCAACGAAAGCGCTCACGCGCGCCGGCTCGCGCGAACTTGCGAGCGACCGCTCGCGCACGCGGCGGCCGTCGCGCGCCTTCGCGTCGGCCGCCGCCCTGACCTCGCGCCCGCGATGACGCGCGCGTCGCTCACACCGGATAATCGAGCTTCGGATACCAGTCGACGCCGCGCCCTTCCGGCGTCATGTCGAGGATCGTCCATAGCGGCATCGGATCGGGCGCGCCGCGCGGGTCCTGCCCCGGGTCCACGCTCCAGCCGCCCAGCTCGCCGCTCCAGAAATGGCGGATCGCGCCGTCGCGACGCGTGAACACGTTGATCGCCGGATCTTCGCCGCCGTCTGCGCCGATCGCGTGATAGTCCTGGCTGTACCGGCCGTCGAGATCGCAATACAGCTTGAGATCGCGCCAGCCGCGCTCGCGCTTGAACGCGACGAGCCGCTCGATCGGCGAGCGCGCGACGACCGCGAGCGCGACGCGCTGCTCGACATCGCGCGCCTCGCCGTTCCATGCGCCGAGGAGCGACGTGCACATCGGGCACGGCCGCTGTCGCTGCGGCCCGAACATGTAGCTGTAGACGACGAGCGTCGCCTTGTCGCCGAACAGGCCGGCGAAGCCGCACGGCCCGCGCTCACCTTCGAAGCGATAATCGCCCGTCACCTCGCCGCCCGGCGGCAGCGTGCGCCGCAGCGCGGCGACGCGCTCGACGTGCCGGCGCAACTCGATCTCCTCGACGAGCAGCGCGTCGCGCGCGCGACGGTATGCGTCGCTCTCGTTCGGCCAGCGCGTCGTGTTGCGCTTCACGAGCTCGGCGGCGGGCGTCAGCGTGGAACTCACTGTCATGTCAGTCTCCTGTCGATCGAACGATTCAATCCCGGTCGGGCGCGCCGAGCGGGAACAGGTGCCGATACGGACGCGCCTCGTCGAGCGCGCGCGCGAACGACGGCCGCGCGAGCAGCCGCTTGCGATACGCGATCACGCGCTGCAGCGACGCATCGATCGGATGCGTCCAGTCCGCGTAGAACAGCGACGGCGCGGCCGAACAGTCGGCAAGACTGAACGCGCCGCCCGCCGCCCAGTCGCGGCCCTCGAGCGCGCGTTCGAGCCACGCATACGACGTGCCGAGCATCCGGCGCGCATCGGCGACGCCGCGCGGATCGCGCTCGGCCTGCGGCCGCAGCGCGTCGAACACGATCTTCTGCAGCGGCGTCGACACGTAGCAGTCGAAGAAGCGGTCCATCATGCGCACGTCGAGCGCCGCGCCGGCGTCGGCGGGCAGCAGCCGCGCGTTCGCCGGGCGCCGCAGGCCCAGGTACTCGACGATGATCGTCGACTCGACGACCGTGCGCTCGCCGTCGACGATCATCGGCATGTGCTTGAGCGGCCACCGCGCGGCGAATTCGGCGTTCGCGTCCGGCGTGTCGCCCGCGAGCAGCCGCCACTCGAACGGCAAGTCGTACTCGTACAGCGCGACCAGCACCTTCTGGCAATACAACGAGAACGGATGCCCATAGAACTTCAAGCTCATTGCGTTCCTCCTCGGTCGAGTGGGCGCGCGACGCGCGCACGCCGCCCGTCGAAAAAAACGCGCGGCAGGGCGCACGCCGCCCGCGCCGCGTCATGCGTTCGCCCGGCCGGCGCACGCGCGTCGCGCGCCTCACGAACCTCACGCGCCGGCCACCGCGCTCACCGCGCGGGCGGCACGCATTGCTCCATCCCCTCGCGGATCTGCTCGGGAGTCAAGTCGCGCTTGTGCGTCGCGACCGACCAGCGATGGCCGAACGGGTCCTCGATCTGGCCGTAGCGGTCGCCCCAGAACATGTCGGCCGCGGGCATCGTCAGCTTCGCGCCCGCCTCCACCGCGCGCGCGATCACCGCGTCGACGTCCGGCACGTACAGATGAATGAACACGGGCGAGCCTTTCAGCGCTTTCGGCCCGAGCGCGCCGCAGCTCCCCATCTCGTCGACGAGCATCAGCGTCGAATCGCCGATCCTGACGGCTGCATGCATCAGCCGGCCGGCCTCGCGCGACGGCAGCCGCGTGATTTCGACGGCGTCGAACGCCTTCTTGTAGAACTCGATCGCGGCGGCGGCGCCGTCGCAGATCAGATGAGGGGTGAGCGAATGCATCCCCTCGGGGATCGGTTTGACTGCATCAGGCATGATCGCGGCTCCTTGGCTTCGAATGGTTTCATCGATCGAGCGCGCCGCTTGCGCGGAGGCGCTCTATCGCCACGACGAACGAAGCGGGCGGAATTCGACATGCGCCGCAAAAATTTTTCCCGTAAGGTGAACGGCCGGCCGCAGCCGGCGCGCGCCGGCGTCGACGCGGCATCGCACACGATGCCGGAAAGCGCGTCGATCAATCGCATCCGGCCGGTCGGCCGGGCCGCGCATGCTGCGCACGCAGCGGATAACGCGGAAGCAAACGGGCAGCCGCTTCGCGCGGCCCGCCGCCGCGGGTTATCAACAATTTCTGTCGACAAATATGTGGATATCCTGCGCACGCGCGCGCCAAGCCCTTGAAAGCACGGCGCTTTCCGCGCCGCGGCAATAAGCGGGCACCGGCCGCGCGCGTCGCGTCAGCGCTTCTCGAGGTTCGCCTTCAGCTCGCTCGCCTTGTCGCGCAGCGCCTCGTAGCCGGAGCGCGCATGCTCCGGCAGGTCGGGATCGCCGACGAGCGCGCCGAGCGTCTCGATCAGGCTGAACAGGATGCCTTTCGCCGCGCCGGCCGCGATGCTCTGCGACTGGATCGACTCGTGCAGGTGATCGACGGCCGCCTCGAACTGCTCGAGCTTCGGCTGATCGTCTTGCCGGCGCGCTTCGTCCGGCTTCTCGTTCGTCATGATGATGCCTCCCGTCTATCGGCTCGTTGCGAATCGTGGATCGATGCCGTCATTGTATGGCGAGCGCCGCGCGCCCGACGCGAGCGAGCGCAATCTTCACAGCACCGTGACGACGCGCACGCCGCTCGGCTCCGCCGCCGCGACCACCTGCCCTTCGACGCGCCGGAACGTGAGCGACACGCCGTCGTCGCCGACGCGCAAATCGTCGACGCGCAGCCAGTCGACGCCTTCCGGCAGATCCGGCCGCTCGATGCGCACTTCGCGCCGCGCCGCGTCGACCGAGATGCCGAGGCACGCCTGCAGCATCATGAACGGCGCGCCCGCCGCCCACGCCTGCGGCAGGCACGCGACCGGATACGCGGTCGGCGGCTCGCCGGGCCGGCGCGGAAAACCGCAGAAAAGCTCGGGCAGCCGCATGTCGAAGCTCACTGCGGCCTCGAACAGCGCGCGCAGCAGATCGAGCACCGAGCGCTTGTCGCCGTAGCGCGCGAGGCCGCGCGCGACGAACGCGTTGTCGTGCGGCCAGATCGAGCCGTTGTGGTACGCCATCGGGTTGAAGCGCGGCTGCCCCGCCGCGAGCGTGCGCACGCCCCAGCCGGTTCTGAAGAGCGTCGAGCCGAGCACGCGCGCGACCGATTCGCCGCGGCTCTGCTCGGGCAGGCCGAACGCGAGCAGATGCGCGGCGTTCGACGCGAGCACGCGGCACAGCTCGCCGTGGCCGTCGACCGCGATCCCGTAGAAGCCCGCCTCCGGCATCCAGAACAGCGTCTCGACCTGCTCGCGCAGCGCCTTCGCGCGTTGCGCGTAGCGCACGGTGTCGGCCGCATGGCCGCGCCGGCGCGAGAACGCCGACATCGCGTCGAACGCCGCGCACGCGTACGCCTGCACTTCGACGAGCGCGATCGGCCCGGCCGGAAAACGGCCGTCCGCATGGAACACCGAATCCTGGCTGTCCTTCCAGCCCTGGTTCGCGAGGCCGCGCGCGGACGTGCGCTGATAGTCAAGCAAGCCGCGCGGGTTGCGGTCGCAGACGCTCATCACCCATTGCGCGGCGCGCTCGAGCGCCGGCCACAGCTCGTCGATCAGCGATTCGTCGTCGGTGTGCTCGAGATACGCGCCCGCGAGCACGACGAACAGCGGCGTGGTGTCGACGCCGCCGTAGTAGAGCGCGAACGGCACTTCGCCCGTGGCCGCCATCTCGCTCTTGCGGAACTCGTGCATGATCTTGCCCGGCTCCGCGTCGCGGAACGCCGCCGTCTCGCGCGCCTGATGCTCGGCGAGAAACCGCAGCACGCCGCGCGCGAGCGACGGCTGCAGCCACAGCATCTGCAGCGACGTGATCACCGCGTCGCGGCCGAACGGCGTCGAGAACCACGGGATGCCCGCATACGGATACGGGCCGGATTCGAGCGATGTCGTCAGCAAGCCGAGGTCAGCGAGCGAGCGGTCGAGCCACGCGTTGAAGAGCGGATTGCTCGTGTGCACGCGCGCCATCGTGCGGCGCCGCTCGCGCATCGCGCGGTGCACGGCGGCAAGCGCCTTGCGCAGCGCGCCGCGCCCCGCCGCGATGCACGGCTGCTGCGCGAACGCGTCGCCGCTCGCGTGCGCGGCGCCGACGCGCGCCTCGACCGTCAGATACAGCGACACGCACGCCTGCGCGGCGATCGTCAGCGTGTAGTCGGCGCGATCGACCGAGAGCGTGTCGGGCGTCGGATCGAAGCCGATCCGCACGCTGCGCTCGACCGCGTCGAGCCCGTCGTAGCGCAGCCTGACCGCGCCCGCCTCGACGCACGGCGGCGCGATCGCGCCGCGCCGATCGCGCCGCGTTCCGCGCACTTCGAACATGTCCTTGAAGTCCGCGCCGAACGACACCGACAGCGGCACCTCGGCGTCGCTCGTGCCGTAGTTCGTCAGCGTGAGCGCCTCGTACAGCACGTTGTCGGCGAGCACGCGCATCCGCTCGATGTGGATCACGCCCTCGGGCGTCTCGCGGCCGCCGAGCGGCGGCAGCGGACGGTTCGTCAGGTGCGCGGTGAACGACGCGTTGTCCGCGCTCGTCGCGCCCGACAGCAGCGACGGCGCGCGGCCGCCGAACGTGAGCCGCCATTGCGACAGCATGCGCATGTCGTCGACGAACAGGCCGTCGTCGCTGCCGCCGATGTCGCCGAGCGCGTCGCTCACGACGAACGCGTCGCCCGCCTTCAGCACGAACTGGCTGCCGCGCACGGCCTTCTGCGTGTCCGGCTCGGGCGCGATGAACGCGGGGGCGGACGGCGCCGGCCGCGCGGGTGCCGGTGCGGCGGGCGCGGACGAGGATGCGGACGCGGCCTGCGGCGCGCGCGGGGAAGAGGAATCGGCTTGCCTCGGCATCGGAACTCCTGGGGGGGGACGCGGCACGCCGGGTGCGCCGCGTTTTCCGCACAGGATAGGACAGAACGCGCCGGACGCGCAGCGTTGTCAGGGTCGGTTCACCCGCATGACGACTCACATGCGCCATCGAAGGGCCAGGCTCGAGGTTCGCGACGAAGCGGCGGCTCGACGCATTCGCGGCGCGCGCGCCCCGGCGACCGGGGCTTGCGTCGGCCGATCCCGCGAAAATTCGATTCACACGGCATGACAAGCGCGCGCAGCCCGAGCGAATGCTGCGCAATCAGACTGTCGAAAAGCGCCTCGTTTTGACGACCGGAGCGCTGCCGAAAAGAGCCTCGCATGCAACTGGCTGCCGGGTTGCGGTTGAATTGCCCCAGTCGCCCCTCAGGCGAGCGGGGCAGCCGGCGTGTTGCCGCGCACGGTCGCGCCTGAGCGACTCATTGCCGCGCTCCCGGCAAAGCACGTTCCCTGATTTTGAAATTCATCCGCGGTGCTGGCCGCCGGATTTCGCACGAATCGGACGACTACCCGACTTGTCGGCCCACGAATGATCCGTATGCCAGCAACTTGACGGCGCCCTGACGAGCGCTGCCGTCAGCGTCAAAGCGCGGGGATCGGTTTCGTGGCGACTGGCGCGCTCTCGTTCCAGACACGGTCCAGCGCCGTGACCGAGTACATGTATTCGTGATCGACGCTTGCCTTCGCGTCGAGATAATCGGTTCCTCTGACGGTTGCGACCAGATGCCGTGCGTCGATGTCCCGGCACGCATCGCACCGAGGCCGTTCGTGGCGATAGATCGCATACGACACCGTGTCGGCCGAGCCGGCTTGCCATCTCAACCGCACGCCGTCCGGAGTCCGCTCAACGCGCAGGCCATTCACCGCGAGCGGCGGCGTCGCTTTGAGCCACGGCATGGTCGGCACGAGCGCGGGACGCGAATACCACTTGCGAACGAGTTGCGACATCGAGCCGAGGCGATCCGCGCGGACGTCTTTCGCGGAGAAATAGATATCGCCTTTCACTTCGGGAAGCTTGCAATTGAACGCAAGATGATTGTCGAGCTCGCCGGGATCGGACCATCCGGGAGATTGCTCCGATATGCCGACCTTGTAAGCCGCCTGGCCGATATAGAGATGCGCGCGGGACATCCGGGCCTGCTCCACCCACCACGGCACGACCTTGTCGTAGTCCGCGACCGGAAAGCCTTGCGCCCAATAGACTTGCGGCGCGATGTAATCGACCCAGTTCTCGCGGAGCCAGCGGCGCGTATCGGCGTATAGATCGTCGTACGTTTGCGCGCCGGCCGATGTTTGCGAGCCCTGCGGATCGGTGAGCGCGTTGCGCCACACCGCGAACGGCGAGATGCCGAACTTGACCCACGGTTTCGCCGCCTTGATGCGTTGCGCGAGCGTTTCGACGAACACGTCCACATTATGACGGCGCCAGTCGGCAAGCGTCGCGAACCCTCCGCCGTATTGTCCGTATGTCGCGGCATCGTCGAACGTCTGACCCGCGATCGGATACGGATAAAAGAAGTCGTCGAGATGGACACCGTCAACGTCGTAGCGGTCGACCGCGTCCATGATGGCGCTGACGATGTGCTCGCGGGCGGCGGGCATACCGGGATCGAAATAGAATTGCCCACCGTAACGCACGAGCCAGTCAGGATGCAGACGCGCCGGATGCATCGGCGCAAGCGCGTCGAGACGGGTGTTTCTCGTCGCCCGATAAGGATTGAACCATGCGTGCAGTTCGAGATTGCGCCGATGCGCCTCGGCGACCGCGAACGCGAGCGGGTCGTAGCCGGGATCTACGCCCTGCGTGCCGGTGAGGAATTCAGACCACGGCGCGAAAGGTGACGGCCAGAACGCGTCCGATACCGGCCGCACCTGCAGGATCACCGCGTTGAAATTCAGCCGGACAGCGTCGTCGAGCCACTTTCGCAGTTCGTCTTGCTGTTCGACGAACGTGAGCCCCTCCCGGGAAGGCCAGTCAATGTTCGCCACCGACGCGATCCAGAACGCGCGAAATTGCCGCTTCGGCGTCACGTCGTCCGACGCACACGCGACGTTCGGTGCCGCCTCGGAGGTCATGTCCGCCCTCCCCCCTGTGCATGCGCCCGCGAGAAACGTCAGTGCGGCGGCAAGGACGACGCGCCACACGTGCGTCGGCGTCATTTCGTTGTTCATCAGACGGCTCCTTCGATTCGTTCGTGAAGACTCCCACGCCCGTGCGCGGCGGAAGAGATTCAGGGGGCACAAGTCGTGACTGGTCAGTGACCCGATTGCCCGCACGATAGTGCACAACCCCAGTGATCGTCGGCCGCGAGATCAGTGATCGATACTTCTCACCAAGATCCGGTTCCTCCGACATTTTCAAGCCGGAATCCGCAGGCGCGCCCCCGGCCGCCAGTCAGAAAAGGGCGATCACATGCTGTCCGGCTCGCTCGACACCGCATGCCTCGCGACAAATCCTTGCATCAACGCAACGGAAATGGTCGCGCCCCGGATGAAAAAGATAATCTTTCGCGCTCCTGCTACTCGTTGCAAACCAAGATACCCCTCGGGTTCCGTTTCAAACCCAAATTGCCGAGCCGGGAAGACATGGCTCTTGTCTCCCGGATCGCTTTGCACATTGAAGGAGAAATCAATGCGTGGTTGTTACCCTTGCTGAGCGCAAAGCTTCCGGAGGGGGAAGTGATGGCCCACGGCGAGAATAATGAAAATACAGCATCGAAAACAAACACATGAAGCATAATAGCGGAAACGGTTTTAAAATCCAGTTAAATCATCACAGCCTATAAAAATCAAATTACCCGCCAATTGCAAAACTCGGATTCGCAATCTGAAAATCGAATCCATGCAGCCTTATTCGCTTGCTCGCCCCATGAAACTTCTAGGCTGAATCGACATTCACTGCAGCCATGGCATGACGGAAGCCAACTGAATGGTTGCCAGGAAGTTGACCGGCTTGCGGACGTAGCGTGCCGCAACGCGCCTCCATTGCCTGACGCGCGCAAATCAGCGGGCAAAGCCGCGCTCGATGCGATTGCGTAGCCGGTAGCGGGCTTTGTCGTATGCCCGCGGTCGCCGGCAACTTCGCGGCGGATTCACCGCTTTACTGCACCGCTTTACTGCCCCGGCGTTCGATCAGTTCGGCCCGCTCGCGGCTGTCGTATCCGTTGTCGGCCGATATGCGCCGAGGCTTGAATGTGGAGCGGCGTGGGTCTAACCGTCCCGTTCGCCTGTCTGGACTGGGCAAAAACGAAAGCGGCGCATCGGCACCTGTCCAATGAGCGTGAGAGCGGGCGGGATATTCCGGGTGGACGTTTTCCGGCAAGCGCCGCCCGCGCATTTCGTCGAACGCCCCATCGCCGGGATATCGTCGAAACGCGAACGGCCGGGCAGCGCGGCGCGCTGCCGTTCGCCCTTCCCGCGCGGCGCGCGTCACGCGCGCATCAGAACCGCCATAGCGCGTTGCCGAGCACCGCGTTGTCGCGCACGCCGCTGCCGTACTGCCCGCTGTACGACACGCCGAGCGTCAGGTTCTTCGTGACGCTCGCGTCGATGCCGAGCTCGAGCACCGCGCTGTCGCGCGCGATCGGCACGCCCGCGACCTGGAACGACGAGCCGCCGGCCGCGAACGCGAGCGTCGACGTCGGCCGCGCGCTGCCGAACGCGTGCCGCCAGCCGGCCATCGCGCGCGCGCTCAGCGTGCCCTTCGCGAGCACGCCGAGCTCCGTCGCCGCGCGCACGCCGAGCGTCGAGAACGCGACGTTGCTCGTGTCCGCGTCGCCCTTCAGCGCGGCCGCGCCGCCGCTCTCCTGATAGCCGTCGGTATGCAGGCTCACGTACGCGAGCCCCGCGAACGGCTCGAGCGCGAAGCGTCCCACCGGAATCGCATAGCCCACCTCGCCGAACACTTGGCCCGAATTCGCGTCGTAGCCGGCCGAATCGTGATCGCGGAAGGCGGCGAACGCGGGCGAGCGGTCCGTGTCGATCCGGTACCACGTGTACACCGCGCCGCCGCGCACGCCCCACGCGCCGTACTGTGCGCCGCCGTAGAGCGCGACGTAGTAGCTGTTCAGCGAGGCCGACGAATTCAGGTCGTTGTCGAGCGAGCTGTGCGTGAGGCCCGCCGCGGCGCCCGCGCGCCAGCGGTCGTTCAGTGCGACGTCCGCGCCGGCGATGAAGCCCGTCATGCTGCGGTTGAGCGTCGACGCATTGCCGTCGCTCGCGAGCCGGCTGCGGCCGCCGAACGCCTGCCCCCAGACCACCGGCCGATACGGCGTGCCGCCGACGCAGCTTTCGCGCGAGCCGAGCCGCCGCTCGGGCGGCGTCGCGTCCTGGCGCGGCGCGCCGCCGCCCGCGTCGTCGCACAGCGCGGCCCCGCCCGACGACAGCGCCGCGAGCGGCCCCGAGCCCGGCGCGAGCCCCTGGCGCACACGGTCCGTCACCGCGTCGCGCACGTAGCGGCTGTCGGTCAACAACATGCTCTTCATGCTCGCCTGCAGTTCGCCGTCGAGCTGCGAAAACGCGCTGCGCGCGGTCGGCGCATCGGTGACGAGCACGGTGTCGAACAGCGGATTGCCCGCGCCGAGCGTGCCGAGCGCGCCCGCGGCGGCCGTCTGGTTCTGCGTCGCCGCAACCGACGTGAACGGCGTCGCGTTCGGCGCGAGCCGCAGGAACACGTGGTTCGCGTCGTAGGCGAGCGTCGGCGTGACGAACGCGTACGTCGCGTTCACGCCGGCGAACTGGCCTTGCACGCCCGCGCCAGCGCTCAGGATCGTGTAGGTCGTGTTCGCCTGATAGTTCGCCTGGCTCGCGAGCACCTGCACGGTGCCGCCGTTCAGCGTCGCCGAGCCCGTCGCCGCGAGGCTGCCGCTTTGCTGCGGATTCGCGGCGACCTGCAGCGTCGAGCCCGCCTGGAACGTCACGTTGCCCGCCACGTTGAGCACCTGCCCCGGCTGCGGCAGCGACGCGGTGCCGCCGCTCGCGACGACGAGCCCGCCGAGCGTGCCCGTGCCCGTCACCGTCGCGCCGTTGCGCACACTCACCGTCGAATTCGCGAGCGAGCCGTCGACGGCGAGCGTGCCCGCCGCGACCGTCGTCGGCCCGGCGAGCGTGCTCGCGCCCGTCAGCGTCAGCACGCCGCTGCCCGCCTGCGTGAGCGAGCCCGACCCGGAAATCGCGCCACCGTACGTGACGTTGGCCGCTTCGTCGAAGACGAGCGCGCCGTTGTCGGCGACGTTGCCCGCGAGGCTGCCCGTCGTTCCGCCGTTGCCGATCTGCAGCGTGCCGCCGCTCGCGATCGTCGTGCCGCCCGTGAACGTGTTCGCGCCCGTCAGCGTGAGCGGCGCGCCGCCCGACACCGCGAGCGAGCCGCCGCCCGTCAGCGCGCCGCCGAAGCTGCCGCCGCCCGTCACGGCGAGGCTGCCGGCGCCGGTGTCGATCGTGCCGCCCGCCGCGCCGTTCAGCGTCGGCAGCGTCACGTTCGAGCCGCCGAGCGACACGCTGCCGCCGTTCACCGTGAGGCCGCCCGTGCCGAGCGCGCCGCCGTTGCCGACGACGACCGTGCCCGCGTCGACCGTCGTGCCGCCCGCGTACGTGTTCGCGCCGACGAGCGTGAGCGTCGACGAGCCGTTCATCACGAGGCCGCCCGCCCCCGACACGGGGCCCGACAGCATCAGGCTCCGCGTGCCGCCGATCGTCGCGGTCGAGTTGAGCGCGACCGCGTTCGACAGGTTCACGGCGGCCGTCGCGGCGATCGTCGTCGGCGCGGCGACCGTCACCGCCCCCGTGCCGAGCGCGCCGCTGCCGCCAAGCGCGACCGTGCCGCCCGCGAGCGTCGTGCCGCCCGAATACGTGTTGCTGCCGGTCAGCGCCTGCGTGCCGGTGCCGGCGAGCGTCAGGCCGCCGGTGCCGCCGATCGTCCCGCCGAACGTCGCGTTGCCGCTGCCCGCGAGCGTCAGCGAGTTGCCGCCGAGCGTGACCGTGGTGCCCGCCGCGCCCGACAGGCCGCCGATCGTCTGGCTCCCGCTTGCGCCGCTGAGGTCGAAGCCCGCGCCCGCGTTCGCGAGATTCACCGCGCCGCTCGGCGACAGGCTGCCGCCCGCGCCGAGCGCGAGCGTGCCGGCGTTGACCGTCGTGCCGCCCGTGTACGTGTTCGCGCCCGTCAGCGTCTGCGTGCCCGCGCCGTTCTTCACGATTCCGCCCGTGCCCGTGATGCTGCCGCCGAACGTCTGGTTCGTCGCGGTGCCGAACGCAAGCGTGTTGCCGTCGAGCGCGATCGTGCCGCCCGCGCCCGACAACGCGCCGATCGTCTGATTCGCACCCGATCCGCTGATGTCGAACGTCGCGCCCGCGCCGCCGAGCGTCACCGCGCCCGCCGCCGCGAGGCTGCCGCCCGCGCCCAAGGCGAGCGTGCCCGCGTTGATCGTCGTGCCGCCCGTGTACGTGTTCGCGCCCGTCAGCGTCTGCGTGCCCGTGCCGGCGAGCGTCAGGCCGCCGGTGCCGCCGATCGTCCCGCCGAACGTCGTGCCGCCGCTGCCCGCGAGCGTCAGCCCGTTGCCGCCGAGCGCGACCGTCGTCCCGGCGACACCGGACAGGCCGCCGATCGTCTGGCTGCCCGTCGCGCCGCTAATGTCGAAGCCCGCACCCGCGCCGGCAAGATTCACCGCGCCCGTCGCCGCGAGGCTGCCGCCCGCGCCCAAGGCAAGCGTGCCCGCATTGATCGTCGTGCCGCCCGTGTACGTGTTCGCGCCCGTGAGCGTCAGCGTGCCGCCGCCGTTCTTCGTCAACGCGCCGCCGCCCGAGATCGCGCCCGACAGCGTGAGCCCCGTCGCGCCCTGCACCGTCAGGCCGCCCGCGCCGAGCGTCACGTTGTTGCTCACGTCGAGCCCCGCGGCGCCCGCCTGCAGCGCGCCGCCGTTGCCGGTGATCGTGCCCGTGCCGAGCGACGCGTTGTTGCCGATGATCGCGACGCCGCCCGACAGCGTCGCGTCCTGCGCGCTCGACGCGCCGTTGATCGTCCACGCGCCGCTCGTCACGTCGAGATGATTGAAGTTGATGTAGTTGTTGACGGCGATCGTGCCGCTCGCGGGGCCGCCCGCGGCCTGCTGCAACAAGAGCGTGTTGTTGCCGCCCGCGCCGCCGTCGACGATGCCCGTCGCCGCGAAGCCGAGCGTGAGCGAGCCGACGCCGATGTTCAGCGCCACCCCGGTGCCGCCCGCCGCGCTGACCGTCGAGCCCGTCATCGCGGTGAACGTGTTCGTGCTGTTCGAGCCCATCGACACGCTGCCGTCGATCGTCCCCGAGTTGACGAACGTGTTGCCCTGCCCGGCGGCGCCGTTCGGCTGGAACGCGACGCGGCCGGTGATCGTGCCGCTGTTGTTGAAATTGACCTGGCCGCCGCCGTACGCGGCGACCACGGGCGAATCCGGGCCGAGCAGCGTCGCGCCGACGAGCGGCGTCGAGCCGATCGTCCCGGTGTTCGTGATGTTCGACACGCCGCCCGTGCCGTTCTGGACCGCGAGCGCCATGCCGGTCAGCCCGCTGATCGACACGCCTGTCGTGCCGTTCATCGTGCCGTTGTTCGTGACGTTGGTCGTGCTCGGCGACGCGTTGCCGACGACGGTGCCGCTCGACAGGACGCCGAGCCCCGAGCCGAGCACGGTCGGATCGATCGTGCCGTTGTTGGTCAGCGAAACGCCGCTGCCCGTGAGCGACAGCGCGGTGCCGCCGATGCCGAGCAGCACGCCCAGGCTCGCGCCGCTGTCGACCGTCACGTTGAGATTGTTGCCGCTGTTCGAATAGCTCGGCGCGAGCAGATTGGCCGCCCCCGAGCAGGTGACGGTGGTGCCCGCCGGGGTGCAGGCCGCGTGCGCCTGAACGATGCCGGCGCCGACGAGCGCGACGAACACGCCCATCGACGGCACGAGCTTGGCAAGCTCGCTGTTTTTTCTTGAACGCGTGCAGTTCATGTTGCCCCCTTCCTTGCCATCGAAAATAGACGTCGAAGGAAACTGCCTGGCGCGGCGGGAATTGCGTCGACGATTCGGCGAATCGTCGGGACAAAACAGTCTTCCGGCCGCGCGGCGACGGCCGTCTGTTTCGAAGGAAACGCAGGAATCGGAAAAACCGCGAAAGCGCGAACGCCGATCTGATCGACTAAGCGAACGGCATGACGCCCCCCCTTTATGGCGGCGACATCTCGAGTTGGTCTAGTTAATGCGGATGACGACTTGTCGGAAGGCTATATCAAAGCACGCCGATATGCAAAAAATCGGAACGGTCGGCGCCGATGTCTTTGCCTCGGCTTCAATGCGGCTTTCCCGCCGCATCCGCGATGCGCTTCGCAATGGACTTCAAAGAACGAGAATCGTTTCGGCCGAGATCTCGCGATTGCCGCAAGCGAAACGTATGCAACAGGTAAATGCCGCGCGTGGTCGACGCGCCGAGCGCAACGCCTTCGCGAACGCGCGATGCGCTTCGGTCCCGAACGGCAACATGCATTCGCCCCACCTTTATCTTTTCCGCCGATTCATCCTATCATTTCATTCGACCATTTTTTTTCAGATGACTCCGCCTGACAAATAGCCGACTCGCAATCTTTGAATCGTTTTCGAATTCATTTCGCATCTCGAATAAATACTCGCCACGTCATTTCGATTGATCTGTCTCAACGCAGCAAGCCCGCCATCCAACACGATGAAAGGCGAAACCCGCCACATGAACGGAGGCCATGATGGAAATTTCATTGAGAGACCTGCTGACGGTGCTGCACGGAATGGGATTCGGCGCGTTGTTCATGCTTGCGTTTTCCGGTGCGATCGCCGAGCTCTATCGCACGTCGTCGCCGGGCGCGCCCGCCGTGCCCGCGCCGCGTGAACATCGGCTGTTGATGATCTATCTGTCCGCGATGGTGATCCTCGCGTGGGCAACCGTGTTCTCCGGCGCATACATCGTCTATCCGTGGTATCGCGCGGTGCCGCCCGCCGGCCTGACCGATCTCGCGAACTACCCGCAGCGCCTGTTGATGTCGAGCCGCGACACGTCGGGCTGGCACAGCCTCGGGATGGAATGGAAGGAGCACGTCGCGTGGCTCGCGCCGATCGCGATGACGATGGTCGCCTACGTGTTCGGCAAGTACGGCGCGGCGCTCGGCAAGCAACGCCAGATTCGCAACGCGGTGCTGGCGTTCACCGTCGTCGCGTTCGTCGCGACGGGCGTCGCGGGTGCGTTCGGCGCATTCCTGAACAAGTACGCGCCGGTCCGCGGCGGCGCCGCCATCCACCTCATGACGGGAGAATGAAAATGCATGCCTCTCATCCGCACACCGCCGCGCAACATGCCGCCGATACGGCGCATAATCAGTCATCCGTAGCAAGCGAGCCGACAAACGCTTCGCCGCGAACAAGCGCGCCCGCCGCCGCCGAAGTGCTGCCGAACGGCCCGGCCGCCGCCGCCATTCTCGCGGCCGGCATCGGCTGCTTCGCCGTCGGGCTCTTTGCGCTCGCCGGCGACGCGTTCCGCTCAGTTGCGCATTTCTTCACGTTCTACACGCCCACCGGGCCGCTTTCGGGCGTGACGACGAGTGCGATCGTCGTCTGGCTGCTGTCATGGGCGGCGCTGTCGCGCCGATGGAACGCGGCGTCGGTCGCGCTCGGCCGCGTCACGACCGTCGCCTTCGTGCTGCTCGCGCTCGGCATCCTGCTGACATTCCCGCCCTTCATGGATCTGCTGCAAGGCAAGTAGCCGCTCGCGCGCCGAACGGAGCATCGCGTTCCGTTCGGCACGCGCGACGCCCCCTCTTCGTTGCTGATCCAAGTCAATTTTCGCAATTGTGGCGATCATAGACTCGAATCATCGACATCGGTCGCGACGAAAGATGGATCGTTAGCGGTGCGACACGTTTGATGAAGTCAGAACGATATTGAAATAAACGAGAAGGACCGCAGCGGATATCAGTGGAAACACCGGCTTCAATGCGTTGGAAAAAGGCGGTTTCTCAACGGAAACCGGATACACGAGCCCTGACGACAAACAAGAAGGGGGCGGTATGTTCAATCGCATCCGTCGCGGCCTTACCGCCATGCTTGCATGCGTGTTCGGGGTGCTGTGCCTGTCGAATGACGCCGCCGCGGTTCCGGCGTTCGCGAGACAAACGGGGCTCGCCTGCGTCGCGTGCCACGTGAGCTTCCCGGAACTCACGCCGTTCGGGCGCTTCTTCAAGCTGACGGGCTACACGCTGTCGAACCGGTTCACGATTCCGCTCGCGGGCATGGTGCAGCTGTCGCAAACCAATACCCGCTCGATCGACAACCGCAACTACGACTTCGTGCGCAATCAGGACGTCGTGCTGCAGCAGGCGAGCCTGTTCTACGGCGGGCGCATCGCCGGCCCGGTCGGCGCGTTCGCGCAATGGACGTACGACGGCATCGCGCACCACAGCGGCATCGACAACACCGACATCCGCGCGGCCGGGCACTTCACGCGCGACGACGTCGACTTCATCTACGGCGTCACGGTCAACAACAATCCGACCGTCTCCGACGTCTGGAACAGCACGCCGGCATTCGGCTATCCGTACGCGTCGAGCAGCGTGTCGCTCACGCCGACGGCGAGCACGCTGATCGACGGCGGCCTCGCGCAGCAGGTCGCGGGCTTCGCCGCGTACGCATTCTGGCAGCGCAGCATCTACGCGGAAGTCGGCCTCTATCGGACTGCCGACCAGATGTTCTCGGTGTTCCGCACGGGGCAGGACATCAGCACGCCGGGCGGCGTGACGCGGCTGCGGGGCGGTAACCCGTACTGGCGCGTCGCGTACAACCGCGAATGGGGCCCGCACTCGCTGATGCTCGGCACGTTCGGCCTGATTGCCGACGTGTATCCGGACAACACGCTGCCCGCGACGCCGACCGACCGCTTCACCGACATCGCGCTCGATGCGCAGTATCAATACCTGACGCTGTCGCACGCGTTCACGACGCAGTTCACGTTCATCCACGAGAAGCAGAACTGGAGCGCGAGCTTCCCGAGCGGCGGAATCGGCGCGGGGCCGACGCCCGCCAACCCGACCGACCGTCTCAACACGTTCAAGGCGAAGGCTTCGTACTACTACCAGCGCAAGTACGGCGCGACGCTCGCGTACTTCTCGACAACGGGCACGACCGATCCCGGGCTGTACTCGCCGACGCCCGTGACGGGCAGCGCGAACGGCAGCCCGGACTCGCGAGGCGTCATCGCGGAGCTCGACTATCTGCCGTTCCCGCAAGTGAAGCTGTCGTTGCAGTACACATGGTTCCTCAAGTTCAACGGAGCGCGCTTCAACTACGACGGCAACGGCCGAAACGCGAGCGACAACAACACGCTGTACCTGCTCGCGTGGTTCGTGTTCTGACGCCGCCCGAACCTTGCTTCGCCAACCCGCCTGCTCCGCGAGAACGATCATGAAAAAGCTGCTTGCATCACCGATGTGGATCGCCGCGCTCGCCGCCGCGCTCGGCGGCTGGCCCGCCGTCCGCGCGCACGCGCAGGACGGCGCGCGGCTCGCCGCGCAGCTCTGCGCCGCTTGCCATGGCGCGCATGGCCGCAGCGAATCGCCGATGTTCCCGCGGCTCAATGCGCAAACGAACGAGTATCTGAGCGCGCAGCTCAAGGGCTTTCGCGAGCACGCGCGTGGCGAGACCGACGCGCGCGCGTACATGTGGGCCATCGCGTCGCAGCTCGACGACGCGACGATCGCGTCGATCGCCGACTACTACTCGCATCAGGAGCCGACGCACGGCGAGCCCGGCGATCCGGCGCTCGTCGCGAAGGGGCAGGACATCTTCGAGCACGGCGTGCCCGAAAAGGGCACGCCGGCGTGCGCGTCGTGCCACGGACAGAACGGGCAAGGCGTCGGAACGTTCCCCCGGCTCGCGGGACAGCACGAGGCCTACCTGCTGCGGCAAATCGAGGTCTTCAAGAACGGCACGCGCGCGAATGCGCCCGTGATGAGCGCGGTCGCGCATACGCTCGACACCGATCAGGCGAAGGCCGTCGCGGCGTGGTTGCAGTCGCGTTAGCGAAACGCGGCCCGAGGACGGGCACGCGGCGACACGCGCGCGTCAGCGGCTGAAGCCGATGTCGCCCGCGTCGTCGTCGCCGGCCTCGAACCCGCCGCGCCCCATCGCCTCGCCGGCGCCGCGCACCGCGCAGGTCAGCGGTTCGTCGGCCACGCGCGCGGCGAGCCCCGTCTCGTCGTGGAGCCGCTTGCCGAGATTCGCGAGCAGCGCGCCGCCGCCCGTCAGCACGATCCCGCGATCCGCGATGTCCGTGATGAGCTCCGGCGGCGCGTTCTCGAGCGCGCTCTTCACCGCGCTCACCACCTGGTTCAGCGGCGCGGCGAGCGCATCGGCGATGTCGTGGTTGCTGAGCTGGATCGTGCGCGGCAGGCCGTCGGCGACGCTGCGCCCAACCGCATGGATCGATTCGCGCGGCACCCGGTAGCTCGCGGTGCCGATCGCCTTCTTCACGTGCTCGGCGGTGTGCTCGCCGAGCAGCACGCCGTACAGGTTGCGGACGTGATTGACGATCGCCGCGTCGAACTGGTCGCCGCCCACGCGAATCGCCTCGCGATAGACGATCCCGCCAAGCGCGATCACCGCGACCTCGGTCGTGCCGCCGCCGATGTCGACGACCATCGAGCCGACCGCCTCCGTCACCGGCAGCCCCGCGCCGAGCGCGGCCGCGAGCGGCTCGCTGATCAGGCTGACCCGCGACGCGCCCGCCGCGAGCGCCGCTTCGCGGATCGCGCGCTGCTCGACCGCGGTCGCGTTCGACGGCACGCAGATCGTGAACTCGACGCGCCGCCCGAACAGCGAGCGCGCATGCGACATATCGACGAACTGCCGCATCATCTGCTCGGCCGCGTGATAGTTCGCAACGACGCCGTGCCTGAGCGGCCGGACGGCTTCGAGATGCTCGGGCGAGCGCCCGAGGAGCGCCTTCGCCTGCTCGCCGACCGCCTCGACGCGCGCCTTGTCGGCCGGGCCGCCCCGCTTGCGGAAGCAGACGACCGACGGCTGATTCAGCACGACGCCGCGATCGCGGACGTAGATCTGCGTGCTCGCGGTGCCCGGATCGACCGCGACGTTGTGCGCAAAAAACCTTCCGAGAAAGGGTGCCGCCATCGTGAAGCCTCTATCGAATCTGGTGGAAGGATTGCGCGGATGCGTCGCCGGCCGCCCCCCGGGCCGGTTGCCGGCGACGAGCACAATCCACTCAGTCGCTTAGCGGCAGGATGCCTGAATACTTTAGGAGATTTCATGAAATTTCTATAGAGCGTCAGGTCGCTTTGCACCGTGGGCCGGGGCGGATCGCGCCCGACGCGTGGCCGCGGGCGGGCAAAAGCGGTACTCTCTCGCTTTTGCCGATTCCGGATCGGTCCTCCCGACTGTTCAGCCCGACCACGCCATAGCAACGATAATGACGGTGTTCGCCTCTTCCGCCCGTCCGGGCGCTCGCGCCGCCGGCCTCGTGGCCGTCCTTCTGTTCGTCTGCGTCGCGGCGGGCCGGCCCGCGGCCGCCCATGCGGCCGACGCCGCGCCCATGGCGGGCGCCGTCGCGGCGCCGACTGCCGCGACGACACGCGCAACGGCCTCGCCGGGCGGCGCGCCGTCGGCCGGGACGTCGCCCGCCCCGGCATCGGCCGCATCGGCCGCGCCCGCCGACGCGGCGCCCGCCTGGTTCTGGGCCGCCCGGCAGCAGGCCGCAGCCGCGGTCTCGAATGCCGCCTCGAATCCCGTATCAAGTCCCGCGTCGAATCCCGCGTCGAATCCCGCGTCGAATCCCGCCTCGAATCCCGCGCCGAACATCGCCGCGAACGCCGCGCCGAACGCCACCGCAGCGCCCACCGCTGCGGCGCCCGATCGGGCCGCCGCGCAAACGCCCGCGCAGGTCGCGACATCGCCGGCCGCCGCGGGCGAGCCCGTCTGCACGCCGGACGGCGGCAAGCCCGGCCGGCCGGCGATCGGCCTCGTGCTGTCGGGCGGCGGCGCGCGCGGCTACGCGCATCTCGGCGTGCTGAAGGTGCTCGAGGCGCACCGGATTCCCGTCGACTGCATCGCGGCGACGAGCATGGGCGCCGTCGTCGGCGGCCTGTACGCGACCGGAATGACCGCGCAGGAAATGGAGCGGCGGCTGTCGCAGGTGAACCTCGCCGACATCGCGTTCGACGTGACCGACCGTGCGGACCTGCCGCAAAAGAAGCGCGAGGACGAGCGCCTGTACATCGACAGCCTGACGATCGGCTTCGATTCGAAAGGCTTCAAGGCGCCCGTCGGGCTCGTGCAGGGCAACCGGCTGCAGGCGCTCCTCGCGAACTGGACGGCCGCCGTGCCGACCAACCAGCCGTTCGACCGGCTGCCGATTCCGTACCGCGCGATCGCGACCGACCTGCAAACCGGCCAGAAGGTCGTGCTCGACCACGGCTCGCTGCCGCTCGCGATCCGCGCGAGCATGGCGCTGCCGGGGCTCTTCTCGCCCGCCGAGATCGACGGACGCGCGCTCGTGGACGGCGGGCTCGTCAGCAACCTGCCCGTCGACGCCGCGCGCCGGATGGGCGCGGACGTCGTGATCGCCGTCGACATCGGCTCGCCGCTGCGCCCGCTGAACGCGCTCGCGTCGCCCGCCGACGTGATGCAGCAGATGATCGGCATCCTGATCCGGCAGAACGTCGCCGAGCAGCGCAAGCAGCTGCGGCCGGACGACATCCTGCTTGCGCCGGACCTCGGCAAGCAGACCTTCACCGATTTCCAGACCGCGAACCAGTCGATCGCCGCGGGCGAGGCCGCCGCCGTCGCCGCGCTGCCGCGTCTCGAGCGCTACGCGCTGTCGCCCGAGCAATACGACGCATACCGCGCCTCGCACCGGCGGCCGCCGCCGCAGCCGATCCGCATCACGTCGATCGAGATCCGGACCAACGGCTCGTCGGTGCCGACGCAGATCGTGCGCAACGCGCTGCGCGTGAAACCGGGCGACCTCTACGATCCGCAGGCGGTGAGCGCCGACCTGCTGTCGCTCACGACGAGCGGCAATTTCGAGAACGTCACGCAGCAGATCGTCAACGAAAGCGACGAGCACCGGCTCGTGATCGACGCGCAGGAGAAGTACTGGGGGCCGAACTTCCTGCTGTTCGGGCTCGGGATGTCGAGCAGTTCGACGGACGAAGGCGGCTTCCGGCTGCATCTCGGCTACCGGCGGCCGTGGCTCACGCCGTCCGGCCTCGAATTCCGCGTGGATACGACGCTGGGCAGCGATCTGCAGTCGGCGCACGTCGAGCTGCGGCAACCGCTGTCGAACAAGATCGGCTACTACGTCGCACCGTATGCGGATTACCAGCGGCGTTTCGCGAACCTCTACAACGGGGAAAGCGACATCAAGGTCACGCAATACCGTATCCAGACGGCACGAGTCGGCCTCGATTTCGGGCTGCCGCTCGCGCGGCTCGGAGATTTCCGCGTCGGGCTCGCGTATACGCACCTGTCGGCCGCGCCGACGTACAACCTCCTGCTCGGCGAGTGGGTCGACGGCGACGCGTGGCTCCCGTCCTGGTACGCGCGACAGATCAACGCGCGCGCCCGGCTCGTCATCGACCAGCTCGACGATCAGGTCTTTCCGCGCAAGGGTTATTTTGCGGAATTCCGCGCCGAACGATCCCTCGCGACGAGCGACGACAAGTTCACCGACGTCTACGGCAAGCTGATGGTCGCCGAGCGTTTCGGCCGGCATAGCGTGAGCGCGAGCATCGAAGCGGGCAAGAGCTTCGGCGGCGTGAACCTCAGCAATCCGCTCGGCTACACGCTCGGCGGCTTCCAGCATCTGTCGGCGTACGCGGCCGACCAGTTGAGCGGCGATGCGCTCGTCTACGGGCAGATCACGTACATGAACCAGCTCGCGACGTTCAACGCGTCGCCGATCAAGGCGCTCTACGTCGGCGCGAGCGCGGAAGCCGGGAACGTGTGGTCGCTCGACTCGACGCCCAGCGGTCCGCTCAAGCAGAGCTACACGCTCTTCACGAGCCTCACGACCGCGTTCGGGCCGGTGTACGTCGGTGTCGCGTTCGCGCCGGGCGGGCGGCGCAACCTTTACTTCCAGCTCGGCCGCACGTATTGAGCCGGGGGGCGTGAATCGGGAGCCGGCGACGCGACAAGATGCGGCGGGCACGATGCGAATCCGCACGGAACGAGCCGCCCCCCAAAAGCCATCTCCAAAAGACGCATGTGCATGCGGCAGGCCGGCTCGTCGACGAAAGCGCCGCGCGGCGCGGGGCCGCGCCGTGGCGACGTCGCACGATTTCCGGCACCTGGTGCCGCGCCGAACCGCCAGCGCGTTGCCGCCCGGCAGTGCGAATCAGGGATGCAAACCGGCGGAGGCGCATCAGGCGGCACGAACCAACCGTGCGAACCGGGGGGCGAGAATCGGAAGTGCCAATCTGAGGTACGAATCGGAGACACTAATCGGAGGCACTAATCGGAGGCGCCAACCGGAAGCGCGCATGCGCTGCCGCGCTCCGCTCGCCGCAAACGCGCGCGCCCGCGGCGCACGTCACACCGGCCAGCTCATCTCGAAGCGCGCGCCCCGCAGCAGCAACGGATCGACGACGGCGACGCGCCCGTTGTGCGCCTGCAGCACCTGCCGCGTGATCGCGAGGCCGAGGCCGTAGCCGGCCGTATGGCGATCGAGCCGCACGAACGCCTCGAAGATCCGCTCGCGCTCGTCGAGCGGCACGCCGGCCCCGTCGTCCTCGACGTAGATCTCGATATTGCCGTGGCGCATCCGCAGGCCCGCCGCGATCTGCCCGCGCGCGTGCTTGCTCGCGTTGCGCAGCAGGTTGCGCATCGCATACGACATCAGCCGCTTGTCCATCTTCACGCGCAAATCGGCGGGCAGCGCGACGCGCGCATCGATCGTCTTGCTCGGGTACAGCAGCGCGGCGTCGGCGACCTGCTTGTCGAACCACGCGACGAGCGCCGTCTGCTCGAGATTCGACTGCAGCGAGCTGTACTCGAGCCGCGCGTACGTGAGGCTCATGTCGATCAGCTCGTCGAGCTCGGTCACGTCCTGCTCGATGCTGTCGATCGCGTTCTGATATTCGGCCGCCGATCCCGGCTCGCGCAGGCTCTCGAGCGCGAAGCGCACGCGCGCGAGCGGCGTGCGCAGTTCGTGCGAGATGCCGTTCGTCAGGTCGCGCTGCGCGGCGATCAGCCGTTCCATGCGCATCGCGAGCGCGTTCAGCGTGCGCGCGAGCGGCCCGATGATCACACTGCGCGATTCGCGCGCGCGCGTGTTGAAGCGGCCGCCCGTGAAGTCGATCGCGCGCTCGCGCACCATCACGAGATCCGACCACACGGGCCGCATCCACCGATAGCCGGCGAGCGCCGGCACCGCGAGCACGAACGCGGCGAGCGGCAGCGCGCCGCCCGGCAGCGCGTCGAGCGCGCGCCACACCGCGCGCGCGCCGAGCGCCGAGCACAGCGCCGCGATCGTCCCGCCGACCGTCACCAGCACGAGGCCGACGAGATGCAGATAGGTCCGCAGATAAAGGCGCGACCAGCTCGGAATCCGGTCGGCGCGCGTGTCTGTCCACGAGCGGCGGAAATGGAGCCAGCGCCATTTGCAATAGCGGAACGGGGACAATCGGTGCGCTTGCGTGCTGTTCATCATCGAGTCGCGAATGTCGGAAATCGGTGCGGTGAATCGTCGAGCGGAAACCGGCTGCGCCAGCGGCGGCAGCGGCGGCGGCGAACTGCCCCGGCTAGCCGGCGGCGGGCGCGCGGCCGGCTCGTCGGCCGTGCGGGCGGGCGCGAACGCAGCGGCGTTGCATCGGACAAAGCCGTCGCGAAAATCGCGTCGCCCCGTGTCATGTCATGTCGCGTCGCGCAACGTCGCCGCGCATCGCCGCGCCACGCGGCGATGCGCGCAAGGTTCGAGATCGCCGGCGCGGCACACGCCGTTTCGAACCGTCGAACCGTAAGACGCGCGGTCCAGCGTGCGGCCCGCCCGTGCGCGAGCCGCAGGCGCCGCACAGCTCGACGCGCAACTTACTCCCACGCGTTCTTGCTGAACTGATAACCCTTGCTGCGGATGGTCTTGATCCGCTGCGGGCTGCTCGCGTCGTCGCGCAGCTTGCGGCGCAGCTTCGAGATCCGCCCGTCGATCGTCCGGTCGAGGCCGTCGAATTCGACGCCGCGCAGTTGCAGCATCAGATCGTCGCGGCTCACGACCTCGCCCGCATGGCAGACGAGCACCCACAGCAGGTCGAACTCCGCCGAAGTCAGCTCGGGCGTCGTGCCGTCGGGCAGGTTGACGGTCCGGTTCGTGCGGTCGATCGTGAACTTGCCGAACGCGTAGCGCTCCGGCTGCCCGCTCGCGCCGTCCGCCTGGCGCACCGGCGCGCGACGCAGCTGCGCCTTGATCCGGGCGAGCAGGATGCGCGGCTCGACCGGCTTGTGCACGTAGTCGTCCGCGCCGAATTCGAGGCCGAGCAGCTCGTCGAACGGCTCGTCGCGGGCCGTTACCATGATGATGACGCCGTCGTAATGCTCGCGCGCCTCGCGGCAGATCTCGAAGCCGTCCTTGCCGGGCAGGTTCACATCGAGGATCACGAGATCGGGGCGCCCCGTGAGAATCGCGCCGACGGCGTCGTCGCCGTTCAGCACGGTGTCGACGACGTATTCGTGCTTGCGCAGGTAGCCCGCGATCAGCGTGGACAGGCGATTGTCGTCCTCGACGAGGAGAATCCGGAAAGGCATGGGCAAATCAGTCGATATGGAAGCCAAAGGTTTTTTGAAACAATCACTTAGCGCGAACAGGCGAAACTGACGCACCTACTTTGTAAGATCCTGAAACATTTGGAATGATACTGCGACACGCGCCGGCCGACGAACCTCTTGTGTCGGCGGCCCCGAAACCCCGCGTTCGCCGCCCGCGCGGCGCGGCTTCGGAACGCCCGGCGTGACGGCCGTCGCGGATGCGGCGCGTCGCTCGGCGAGGCAATCGGCCGCGGCCGCGCGTTCTCCCCCGCGCAGGCATGCGCCGCGCCACCGGTGCTTGACGAATTGCCGCCGAGAAGGTTCCATACGGGCTCGCTTGATACCCGCGGCGCGCCGCGTACCGATTCGATGAATTACCCAGCGATCCTAGAACGCATCCACGCCGAACTCGCGCCCTGGATCGGCGCAGGCCGCGTCGCCGATTACATCCCCGAACTCGCGAAAGTGCCCGCCGAGCGCTTCGGCATGGCCGTCGTCACGCTCGACGGCACAGTCCACACGGTCGGCGACGCGCGCGAGCGCTTCTCGATCCAGAGCATCTCGAAGCTGTTCGCGTGCACGCTCGCGTTCCAGCTGCTCGGCGACGAACTGTGGCAGCGCGTCGGACGCGAACCGTCCGGCACCGCGTTCAACTCGCTCGTGCAGCTCGAAAGCGAACGCGGCAAGCCGCGCAATCCGTTCATCAACGCGGGCGCGCTCGTCGTCACCGACGTGCTGAGCCGCCGCTTCGTGCGCGCCGAGACAGCGCTCGTCGAATTCATCCGGCGCCTGACCGGCATCGCCGACATCGACTACGATTCGCGCGTCGCGCTGTCCGAGCTGCAGCACGCGGAGCGCAACCGCGCGATGGCGCATTTCATGGCGAGCTTCGGCAACATGCGGATGCCGCCGGAGACGGTCGTCGACGCGTATTGCCGCCAATGCGCGATTTCGATGAATTGCGTCGAGCTCGCGCAGGCCGCGCTCTTTCTCGCGAACGGCGGCGTCGCGCCCGCGACGGGCGCGCGGATTCTCGATCCGAGCTCGGCGAAGCGGCTGTCGGCGCTGATGTTGACCTGCGGCACCTACGACGCCGCGGGCGACTTCGTCTACCGCGTCGGGCTGCCGGCGAAGAGCGGCGTCGGCGGCGGAATCGTCGCGGTGCTGCCAGGCGAAATGGCGGTGTGCGTGTGGTCGCCGGGGCTCGATACGAACGGCAACTCGCTTGCGGGCACGCTCGCGCTGGAATGGTTGACGACCTATTCGGGGCGCTCGATCTTTTGAAGCGTCGAAGTCAAGCGTGCCTCATGTGGCGCGACGGCGGCAGATTCATATCGGCGCGCGCCAGAGCGCTCAATGGGAAATTCGGCCATCGGCAGCAATCGACCCACAAGGGACGTTTAGACTTCTCCATAGCGGCCCCCACCAACACCGTTCATTTTTGCCCGCGTCAATGACCTAACCTGCATCAAATTGCTGGGCAATCGCGGGCAGGATTGCACGCGCGCGCCCCCAAGCCCCTTGCGTGCTCTGTACCGGCTTCGTCATACAGGGGACGCGATCCACGTCTCATCGTCCGCGATGCGGAAGGAACGCGATCGCTTGTTCGTCTCTTGGAATTCCCCGACAATCTAAGACGAATATCAAAGCCACGGCAATCTGCCGTTTCGCGCAACCGCGTATTCTGGGGACACGAATGGATCTGAACGAGGCAATCCGCCACGCAATAGATGGCAATGCGATCCTGTTTATGGGCTCAGGGTTTTCCTACAAAGCAAAGAATTTAGAGAACAAGAGTCCGATGACAGGTCGCGCCTTCGCCCGTCACCTGTACAAATTGTGCGGGGTCGATACCGACGATGACAATCTTGCTCTCGCCTCCCAATGCTATTTGGGAGACAAAGGGCATGGCGGAGCCTTGGGCCTAGTTGATCTGTGCCGGAATGTCTTTTCGATCCGCGAAGCTGCCCCGCATCACGAGGCGGTCCTTAGCCTACCATGGCACAGAATTTACACTACAAACTACGATGACCTCGCTGAAAAAAGCGCAGCCAACCTTGGAAAACAACTGGTTCCGGTAACACTAAGCGACGCTCCCGAAAGTTTTTTATCGGGATCACGCGTTTGTTTGCACATCAATGGCCTAATCACTCGCCTGACTCAAAACGATTTAACCGGTGGATTCAAGCTGACGGCCGCAAGTTATCTTGTTGACGAATTCAACGCCTCTCCGTGGAGCACGGTATTTCGCCAAGACCTTCAGCTTGCGCGGGCGGTGATATTCATTGGATATTCAATGTATGACCTAGACATTCAACGCATCGTTCATGTTGAAGACACCAAAAGCAAAGCGATTTTCATAACGAGTCCCGATAAAAATATTGGCCCCGACAAGCTTTTTCTACCGATGTTCGGTGACGTTTACCCCGTTGGCATAGAAGAATTTGCAAAGCAAATTGAGCTAGAGCAGAAGACGCACACGCCATCAAAGCAATTGCATTCATTTCTCGCGCTCGAGAAAATTGATTTCAAACTCACAAAAGATGTCGCATCGAATTCTGACATTGAAAAGTTATTCCTTTACGGCGAGGTAAATCTCTCACTGGTTAATATCACCAGCACCAAGGACGAACAGAAACGCGCATATCTGATTGAAAGAACTCATTGTCAAAAAATCCTCGATGCTCTAGGCCAAGGTGACGACGCAGTGGTGATTTCAGACCTGGGCAACGGCAAGACTATTCTGCTAGAGCAATTGGCACTGAGGCTTGGAACACTTGGATGGAATGTGTTTCGCGTGAAATCAGATTCGAAAGAAGCACTTAAGGAAGCTCAACATGCAATATCCCTTCCCGGTCATACGGTCTTTGTAATTGACAACTATATCCCATTACTCAAATTTATCGATTTTGTTTCCATTCGCAGAACCGGGAAGCCGATAAGATTTTTGCTCGGTGCGCGCTCGCACGTCCATGATGCATACTTGGACCGCCTCGAACTTGCGCTGCATGTTCGCCACGTCGCAGAGTTTGAGATCAACCAGCTCGATAAGCGCGAATTAGCCGAGATCGTAGGTTTGGTTGATAGTTACGGATTGTGGGCTGAGTTTTCCGCGAAATCCGATTCTGAAAAATATCAACTTGTTACCAAGGACTGCAATTCGCAATTACATCAAATTCTGCTAAAACTGTATCGCTCGCCAAATATCGCCAAAAAGATTTCCGATCTTTTTTCGGCAATTCAACCATCCGTTCAGAGAGTTGCCATTGCTGCATTTATCATACGCGGAAGTGGAATTACCTTAGATCGTCGCTCGCTGGATGATTTATTGAAGAACTCGCCGTTCATAAGACTGTCGAATACAGATCGAGAAAGCGTAAAATTCTTGTGGAGCGAAACTGCAGGACAGATTCGGCTTCGGTCGTCTGTTCTGGCAGAGTTTTACTTGACCAGCCTCGGTGACGCTGGCGAGGTTGTCGATGTGCTCACCGAAATGTATCTTCAGGCGCTTGAGCGTACCGACGTTCGATCGGAATATCAATATTTTTTGAGAAGCGTCATGAGTTTTAGTGCGCTTCAAAAACTTCTTCCTGAAACCGGGCTGCGAGCGGCCACAATCAGATTTTACGAAGCGATTCAAAACACCAAAGTTGCGAAAAAAAACCCTCATTACTGGCTTCAATATGCCATTGCGCGGCTTTCGTTCGACGACGACTTGGATGATATCGAACCGTATTTTAAAGCAGCCTACGCATACGCCAAGGGTTCAAACTACGATCCCTATCAGATCGACAACCATTACGCGCGCTTTCTTTTAAAAAAAGCGACTCGCGAACAGAATGCCGCCGTGGCATTCGAATACTATCTGCAAGCGAAATCCATCATCCAAAAGCAGATTCTTCGCGAAACAAAGCATTACCCGTATCGAGTAGCTGCAGGTGTGGTTGATTATTTAGGGCAACATCGGCTGAATATGGACGATAAGCAACAGAAAGACGTGGTCGGGTTTTGCGAAGAAGTGTTAAAGCGTATAGATAAATTGCCGCGCGATATTCAATCACACGTACACGTGATTGCGTGCAAGAGAGCAATGCAAGCTGCAATCGAAACCTCTTGACCCTGCGTGCATCGAAGTTCACCCCCTCCCGTCAGCGAGCGCCAGACACAAAGGGGGTGCAACCGCTCCACAGCAGGCTCGGAAGCATACATTGTTGACGATCTGCACAATGATGTTGAATGACCGTTTATGGCCGAACTCGGTCGTCGAAGGCAGCACGGCACTCGCCCGTCCGGTCGGTACCGATGGAATCACATGCGAGTTTATATATTCGTAGCGCAGGGACGCTCGCGCTGGAATGGTTGACGACCTATTCAGGGCGGTCGATCTTCTGAAACACCGAAGTCAAGCGCGACTCATTCTTTGCAATGGCGACAGATCAATATCGGCACGCACCAGCACACTGAACGGGGAATTCGTCCTTTCGCGGCGATCGACCCAAAGGAGCCGGTCAAACAGCATTTTCAATCGGCGGCTGTAGGGCAAGCAAATATGAGCCGTTCGATCCCTAGGCGCGCGCGAACCCCCAAGGCCTGATCCGGGCAGCTCAAGCAGCATCCTATTCACGGCGACGGGCGATCGAGGGATGGAGGAAAACGGAGCGTTCCGTGGAGTTTCCCACTTGCGCACAGGCATCTCGCTCATAGCGGGCATAGCCCTTCCGAGGACACGCCCGAAGCTCGTTCCTTGCACGAGCATGGAAAAAATGACGATCACGTAGGTCGCGGTGCCGTCAGATAAAAAACCGGGGAAAATGACTTCGACGAAAGGGGGGAGTATCTGTCCGACGCTGACACCAGCCATTCCCCCCAACGCGACAGCGTTAGGGGGAGACGCTGATTCAGCGACTGCAGCCGGAGTAACGCGCAACCACTTGCCCTGGCGCCCATCACAGAGCGTCGTCTTTCAGATCTGGTCGAGCCCGACGCGAGATAGCAGTTCAGAGAATCTGGGATCGAAGCGAGCGCTGTCGAAGGTAGGTTCTGTCCTGAGCTCAATGAAGTCAGGACTGTGCTCATCGTAGGCTTTTTCCAGCCAGCCGAAGGTCTGCTCTTTGTCCCCGAGCGATCCAAACACTTTCGCCATGTTGTAGGGGTGGACGTAGTGCTTCTCGGATTCCGTCTCCAGCGCATCCATGATCTGCTGCATGTCCGCGCGCATGCCGGCGGCAGCGTAGGTCTGGGCCAGCCCCATCAGCGTCTCAGTGCTCCTGCCGGAAAGCGTGACAGCCTTCTGCATTTCCTCGATTGCTTCATGGAACAACTTCTGTTGCTGGTAAACCAACCCCAGCCTGAAGTGAAGCAGAAAGTGGTTTGGATCGATTTCCAGGGCTTTACGGAGTTCTTCCCGTGCCGGGTCGTATTGCCGAGCAAGGTACAAGATGATGGCAACCGATGAATTCAGCACGGAATTCAAGGGGTCCATCTGTTGGGACTGCCTGACCCTGGCAATGGCTTCTTCGGCTCTGCCGGCCATCATGAGGTATTCCGCGTACCAGTAGTAGGCGATCGCGTGTCCTGGATTCAGTTCAATGGCGCGCAGGAAATCCTGTTCCAGATCGACCCAATCCCAATCGTGCAAACGTACATGGGCCAGTGACGCATAAGCCTCACCCAAATCGGGTTCAATCTGCAGCGCTTTCCTGGCTGCCATTTTTGCTTGATGAAACGTTTCGCGCGCAGGGCTCACGCCGCGACACGCAAGCATCGTGTAAGCATCGGCCACTCCGTCGTAGGCGGCCGCAAAGTTCGGCTGGTGTTCAATAGCGAGCTGAAAATACTCAATGCTCTTTCGCATTCCTTCTTCGGTGCGCTTGGACCAGAAGTGACGCCCCTTGAGATACGCTTCGTGCGCCTGCGCATCAATGACAGGAGCACGGTCTAAACGCCCTTGCTCGTGCGGCGTGAGCTTGATCTCGATTTCGCGGGCAATTGCCTTGGCCACCTCGATCTGGAGTGCCAGGATGTCACGTCGGTTCCCCTCGTAGGTCTCGGCCCAAAGGTGCGTTTCGTCGCTTACCCGGATGAGCTGCGCCGCAACCCGTACCCGATCTCCGGCACGCCGGACGCTTCCCTCAAGCACGTGGGAAACCCCGAGGTCTTGGCCGATCTGATGAATGGTCTTGGTCGTGGATTTGTAGCGCATCGCCGAAGTCCGGGCGATGACACCCAGGCGCTCCGGGCTGAGCCGGGCAAGTTGGGTGATCATGTCTTCAGTTAAGCCCTCACTGAAGTAATCATATTTGTCGCCGCCACCAAGACTTTCGAACGGAAGCACGACCAGTATCACTCGCCCCTCCGATAGCCATGGATGATTTGGGAGCGGTAATGCTTCCGGTTCACTCGGTTCGCTTTCCACCAGCGCCCCGTCGTTAGGTTGCAAGCGCCCCGCTCCATCCTCCGTGAGCGGCGGCCTTCCTGGGATGGCAGTGACCGGACGGTGCCGGTTCCGATACAGCGCATCAGCCACAATGATTGCGATGCCAACAAAGACAATCACCGGCCGGGCATCGAGCGCCAAGCGCGACAAATGCTCCACCCTCTCCGGCGCCGCAATATTGCGGACGAGTCGAGCGATGAATTCCTGCGGCGCGAAGCCGGTAAGCGCCAAGAGAACGCCCCCAATGAACCATTCGCTAACCCGCTCTCGCAACATCGCCCACAGGCGCCTCCTTATTCGCTGCGGGGTTCGTCCGTCTTTTTCGTCTTCCATGGCGTCCCCGCATAGAGTCGTGTCGACCAGGCGTTACGGTCCCTGACGCGGCACAGGAAGTGGGAGGTGGGCTAAGGCGTACACGCCGTCGCAATCTTCGCACGGCATTGTCTATGCCTACACAAACAGCGCTCATTGTTCCTGTGGCGCGAGGTAGCGCAGCGCTGCGATCCGCGAATAGCCTTCAAGTGACTCGAACGATTCGTGCGCGCAGGAGGATCAAGAAGATTGCAATTCGTACCACGCCAACATAGCTACATGAATAACTATCTGCTTTTCTCAAACGAAAATCTACACACCACCGCGCAGACCACCCAGCCCGTGGAAATCAACAGATCCATGCCGTAGCGCTCGCGGATACCGGCGAGCCACGGCCCCGAATTGAAGGAAGGCCTCGGCATCGGCACGCGTCTTCCACCGATAGACGCCGCCTGCCCAGCCGTCCTCGGCATAAATGAACTGCTTGCAGGTGAGCCCCGGTACCGTCCGAAAGCCCGGCGCGATCTTGCGGAAATGCTCTTCGCAGGCCTTGATGTCGATGCTCGGCGGCAGACGATATTGGACGATTGCAGTGATCATGGCGCGTTCAGACTATCTGAACCGGAAACTCGTGGATCGTGTTGTTGCCGTATCTCAATCGGTTCCACTCGACGCATTCGGCGCTGAGTCCGGCCGGCAAGGTCCGTGGCGCGGGCGCGCAGAGCAACAACGCCCGGTTCACGGACTCGCGTGATCAGTTCCCACCATTGCCAACTGCGACGCTTGCGCTCGCCGACGAGATGCGTTTCCTGCCAGCTTTTCTGTCGCCCACGCTTGCCTCCACGCGGGCAATCGGCCCGGCGCCGGACCAGGCGACCCCACGGATGGCCAGTTCGCCGCACTGAACCTCCTGGCCGGGCGCCGGTTCGGTGATCAAAGCCCACACCTGCCGGAGCGTGACAGGCTCACGGACCGCCACGCCGCGCAAGAACGCAACGAAGAAACGACCTTCGAGCGGCATCGCGCCGACACCATCGACACCGATGCCGCCGCCCGGCTGTCCCGCCGCATCAGGACGATCCGCCGAACAAGCGCGCCCGTCCATGGATCGCGCAGCCCGTCCGAGCCGTTTCGCGCGGATCGAGCGAACGCCGCTCGCCTACTTCGCGATGTAGATCCCGGTCGTCGGGCACGTGCCCTGCGTGCCCGCATCCGTCACGAGCGACGCCGCGCTCGGGAACTGCGACGTCGCATCCGTCTTCACCGAAATCCACGCTTCGGTGAAGTAGCTGACATAGTTGACCTTCACGCATTTGAGCGACACCGCGCCGCGCGTGTTGCTGCCGAACGCGCCTTCGAACGCGTTCAGCAACTGCGTGCGCGTCACGGTGTTGCCCGCGTTCGATTGCAGGAACGTGTTGAACGACGTGGTCGACAGACGGCTCACCATCCCCGTCGCATTGTTCCAGTACGCATCGGCCGACGGCGCCTGCGCGCAAGTGCCGTGCTTGTACCACTCGTGCTTGTCGAGGCACGACGCAACGCCCGGCATGTACGTCGACAGCGTGGCGAGCGTCGACGAGCTGACCGGGTACGGGTCCATGCTGCACCACTGATGGCCGTTGTCGAGGTCGACCTCGTTTTGCGGCACACCGCAGAAGAACGGCTGGTTGCCGTCGTAATTGTTCGGCCACAGGCCGTGCAGCGACAGGTTCGTCGACGCGTACGAACCCGACAGCGCATTGCATTCGGTCGCGCTGTGCGTCGCGCAGAAGCCAGGCTCCCAGGACGATGCGAGCAACAGATAGTCGTATGCGTTGGCGGTGTTGCAAGCCGACGCGACGGCAAGCGCGCACGCGGTGCGCGCGAAGGTACGAAACATACCGGCCCCCCTCAGTATGGACGCGGCGGCCGCGCGAGCGACGCCGCGATGTTGGTGAACTGTCGGGTGCCTATTGTGCTTTCGTCAATATTGCAGCGGTGTGACTTTGCGAGGGCGCGACGACACAAGCCGCGCGATGGAGACGACGGTCGGCGCAAGGCGAGCGAGGTTCGCGGCTGAGCCTGTGATCGCACGCGTCGGCGAGGATGTTCGGCGTGAAGGTTTCAAACGAGAACGCCAAACGGCGCGCCGTAAAGCGACACCTGCGCGCGCCGGCGGCTTCATCGTCGTCGAAAAAATACGTCGCATGCCGAATAATCACGCGGCCCCGCCGTCCCTCGTTCGACGGGACCGCCTTTCGCGTCAGGCCGGCTGCGCGTCGCGCTGCCGCTCCAGTTCACGCACGAGCGGCAGCACGCGCTTGCCGAAATACTCGACTTCCTCGAGATAGTGGAGGAATCCGCCCAGCACGAGATCGACGCCGATCGCCTTCAGCGCGACGATCCGCTCGGCGATCTGCTCTGGCGTGCCGATCAGGTTCGTCTTGAAACCGTCGTTGTACTGAACGAGATCGGCGAACTTCGAATCGGCCCACATCCCCTGCCCTTCGGGCGCGGCCTTGCCCGCCTGCTTGACCGCGTGGCCGAACGCATTGACGGCGTCGACGTCCGCGTGGAGCACGATCTCGTCGAGCACGTCGCGCGCCTCGCGTTCGGTGTCGCGCGCGATGATGAACGCGTTGACGCCGAACTTCACCTGCCGCCCCTGCGCGGCCGCTGCCGCGCGGATCTCGTCGATCTGCGCGCGGTGGCCGTCGAGCGTGTTGCCGTTCATGAAGTACCAGTCGGACACGGCGGCCGCCATCCGGCGCGCGGCCGGCGAATTGCCGCCCTGGAAGACTTCCGGATGCGGATGCTGCAGCGGCTTCGGCTTGAGCGTGTAGTCGTTGAATCGATAGAAGTCGCCCTTGAACGTGAAGTTGTCCTGCGTCCAGACGCCCTTCACCGCGCGAATGAATTCCTCGGAGCGGCGATAGCGCTCGTCGTGCTCGAGCCACGGCTCGCCGATCGCGGTGAATTCGCCCTTGAACCAGCCGCTCACGACGTTGATCGCGACGCGCCCCTGATTCAATTGATCGATCGTCGCGAGCTGCTTCGCGACGACGGCCGGATGCCACGGCCCCGGCAGGATCGCGGCGATCACCTTGAGGCGCTCGGTCGCGGCCAGCAGCGCGTGGCTGAACGCGACGGATTCGTGCTGATATTCGGCGCCGTAGCCGGCCGTGAAGCGGATCTGCGACAGCGCGTAGTCGAAGCCGCTCTTCTCGGCGAGCTGCGCGAGACGGCGGTTGTAGTCGATATCCCAGCTCGTGCGCTGCTCGATCTTGCTGACGACCAGGCCGCCGCTGACGTTGGGCACCCAGTAGGCGAACTTGAGGGGGTCCGGCTCGTGACTCATCGGATCGTTCCTTGAAGCATGAAGGGGACGGCGGGAAATCGGCGGCGCGCGGCCGGCCGGTCGGCGATGGCCCTCGGGCGCGCCGCCCGCGCGCGGCGTTCTGTCTCGGCGCATCGTAGGGCGGCCCGGTATTTCGGCCAACCAATGAATCCAGCTATCGATGCCCGCTGCGGCGAGATATGTAAATGACGCATTTCGGCGGCCAAAACGGCGCCGTTGCGCCGCTTCGGCCCGCGCCGTGTCACGAACTGTCGAAATATTGAGGAAATTTGTCGCCGCATTGAACCCGGCGCGCGTTTCCGTATTCCAATGTCCGGTTTGCATTTTCATTACAATTGCTCGCCTGCCACGCCTTACCGTTCTGCCTCCCATGAAAAAAAACCAACGCCGCTGGATCGCCGCGGCGGCCGGCGCCGTCGTGCTTGCCTCGCTCGCCGTGCTCTATCAGCGCTTCGTTGCGAAGGACAAAGCGCCGCGCTATCTGACCGCGAAGGTCGCCCGCGCCGATCTCGAGAACGCCGTGCTGGCCACGGGCACGCTGCACGCGTTCAAGCAGGTCGACGTCGGCGCGCAGGTGTCCGGCCAGCTGAAATCGCTGAAGGTGAAGCTCGGCGACAAGGTGACGAAGGATCAATGGCTCGCCGAGATCGACCCGGTGATCTCGCAGAACGAGTTGCGCCAGGCCGAGGCAAACGTCGACAACCTGGTCGCGCAGAAGCGCTCGAGCGCCGCGCAGTTCAAGCAGGCCGAGCTCGCGTTCAAGCGGCAGCAACAGATGCTGCCCGACGACGCGACGTCGCGCCAGGATTACGAGGCGGCCGCCGCGACGCTCGACGTGCAGCGCGCGAGCCTCGTCGCGCTCGACGCGCAGATCCGCGCGGCGCGAATCAAGATCGAGACCGCGCGCGCGAACCTCGGCTATACGCGCATCGTCGCGCCGATGGGCGGCGAGGTAGTCGCGATCGTCACGCAGCAGGGCCAGACGGTGATCGCGCAGCAGCAGGCGCCCGTGATCCTGAAGCTCGCCGAGCTCGACACGATGACGGTCAAGGCGCAGGTGTCGGAGGCGGACGTGATCCGCATCCATCCCGATCAGGCCGCGTACTTCACGATCCTGGGCGAACCCGACAAGCGTTACTACGGCAAGCTGCGCGCGATCGAGCCCGCGCCGCAGAACTTCCTCGACACGCAAGGCGGCATCGGCGGCATGAGCGGCGGCGGCTCGTCGAAAGCGAACACCGCGGTGTTCTACAACGCGCTCTTCGAAGTGCCGAATCCCGGCCGCCGGCTGCGCATCTCGATGACCGCGCAAGTGAACATCCTGCTCGGCACCGCGCGCCGCGCGCTCAACATCCCCGTCGCCGCGCTCGGCGCGAAGGACAAGGACGGCACGTATCCGGTGCGCGTCGTCGGCGCCGACGACAAGGTCGCGACGCGCAAGATCCGCACCGGCATCAACAACAGCGTGAAGGTCGAGGTGCTCTCGGGCCTCGCGGAAGGCGAGCGCGTGATCATCGGCGATGCGAACGAGCCCGCGGCCGCGGGCGCGGGCGCGGCCGCGTCCGACGCGGGGAGCTGACGATGGCCGAGCCGCTGCTCCAGCTCACACAGGTCACGCGGCGCTTTCCCGCGGGCGACAAGGACGTCGTCGTGCTCGACGACGTGAATCTGTCGATCGACGCGGGCGAGATCGTCGCGATCATCGGCGCGTCCGGCTCGGGCAAGTCGACGCTGATGAACATCCTCGGCTGCCTCGATCACCCGAGCTCGGGCAGCTACCGGGTCGGCGGCCGCGAGACGAGCGAGCTCGAAAGCGACGAGCTCGCGCGCCTGCGCCGCGAACACTTCGGCTTCATCTTCCAGCGCTATCACCTGCTGCCGCATCTGTCGGCGGCCGCGAACGTCGAGATGCCGGCCGTCTACGCGGGCAGCGCGCACGCGCAGCGCCGCGAGCGCGCGCTGAAGCTGCTCGCGCGGCTCGGCCTGTCGGATCGCGCCGACCATCGGCCGAGCCAGCTGTCGGGCGGCCAGCAGCAGCGCGTCAGCATCGCGCGCGCGCTGATGAACGGCGGCGAAGTGATCCTCGCCGACGAACCGACGGGCGCGCTCGATTCGAAGAGCGGCCGCGAGGTGATCCGGGTCCTGCGCGAGCTGAACGCGCTGGGGCACACCGTCATCATCGTCACGCACGACGAGCACGTCGCCGCACACGCGCGCCGCATCATCGAGATCAGCGACGGCCGGATCGTCGGCGACCGGCTCAACCCGCGCGCGGACGATGCCGACGGCGCGCGCAACGCGAGCGGCGACGCCGCGCCGCACCGCGCGCGCCGGCTGTCGGCGGGCGTCGGCCGCTTCGCCGAAGCGTTCCGGATGGCGTGGATCGCGCTCGTGTCGCATCGGCTGCGCACGCTGCTCACGATGCTCGGGATCATCATCGGCATTACGTCGGTCGTGTCGATCGTCGCGATCGGCGAAGGCGCGAAGCGCTACATGCTCGACGAGATCGGCAGCATCGGCACGAACACGATCAACGTCTATCCGGGCCGCGACTGGGGCGACAGCCGCGCGGACACGATCCAGACGCTCGTGCCCGCCGACGCCTCCGCGCTCGCCGAACAGATCTACGTCGACAGCGCGACGCCCGAAACGTCGCGCAGCCTGCTGCTGCGCTATCGGAACGTCGACGTCAACGCGCTCGTGAGCGGCGTGGGCGAGCGCTTCTTCCAGGTGCGCGGGATGAAGATGGCGCAAGGCATCGCGTTCGGCCCCGACGAAGTGCGCCGCCAGGCGCAGGTCGCGGTGATCGACGAGAACACGCGCCGCAAGCTGTTCGGCGCGAATCCGAACCCGCTCGGCGAAGTGATCCTGATCGACAACCTGCCGTGCGTCGTGATCGGCGTGACCGCGGAAAAGAAGAGCGCGTTCGGCGACATGAAGAACCTCAACGCCTGGGTGCCGTACACGACCGCATCCGGGCGTCTGTTCGGCCAGCGCCATCTCGACAGCATCACGGTGCGCGTGCGCGACGGCCAACCGAGCGACGCCGCCGAGAAGAGCCTGACGAAGCTGATGCTGCAGCGGCACGGCCGCAAGGATTTCTTCACGTACAACATGGACAGCGTCGTCAAGACGGTCGAGAAGACCGGGCAGTCGCTCACGTTGCTGCTGTCGCTGATCGCGGTGATCTCGCTCGTCGTCGGCGGAATCGGCGTGATGAACATCATGCTCGTGTCGGTGACCGAGCGCACGCGCGAAATCGGCATCCGGATGGCGGTCGGCGCGCGGCAGGCGGACATCATGCAGCAGTTCCTCGTCGAAGCCGTGACCGTCTGCCTGATGGGCGGCGCAATCGGCATCGTGCTGTCGTTCGGCATGAGCTTCGTGTTTTCTCTGTTCGTCGATCAATGGAAGATGGTGTTCTCGGCCGGCTCGATCGCGTCCGCGTTCCTGTGCTCGACGCTGATCGGCGTCGTGTTCGGCTTCATGCCCGCGCGCAACGCGTCGCGGCTCGATCCGATCGATGCGCTCGCGCGCGATTGAGGTGAAGCGATGACGATTCTCACGCCCCGCCGCTTCGCCCGTCGCGCCGTCGCGCTCGCCTGCGCGGGCGCGCTGCTGTCCGGCTGCGCGACGTCGTCGCGCCACGCGCCGCCGCCCGCGGTCGAGCTGCCCGCGCACTGGGCGTCGCCCGTCGCCGCGCAGGCGAGCGCCGCGCCCGACGACTGGTGGCGCCGCTTCGGCGACCCGACGCTCGATCGCCTGATCGACGGCGCGCTGCGCACCAACAACGATCTGGCGGCCGCGGCGATCCGCGTCTATCGCGCGCAATTGCAGGCGGGGCTCGCGGACACGAACCTGACGCCGAACGTCACGCTCGGCGCGAACGGCAGCGTATCGCGCACGCTCGACACGCATCGGATGAGCCGCGCGAGCGGCGTCACCGCGACGCTCGGCTACGAGCTCGACCTGTGGGGCAAGCTCGCCGCGCAGCGCGACGCCGCACGCTGGGAGCTCGAAGCGACGCAGGCCGATCGCGACGCGGCGCGGCTGTCGCTGATCGGCACAACGGCGGCGCTGTACTGGCAGATCGCCTATCTGAATCAGCAGATCGCGTTCGGCGACGCGAACATCGCCTACGCGGCGCGCACGTTGAGGCTCGTGCAATCGCGTCACGACGCGGGCGCGACGTCCGGCCTCGACGTCGCGCAGGCCGAGCGCAACCTGTCCGCGCTGCGCGCCGACCAGACGCAGCTGATCCAGCAGCGCACCGAGAATCGCAACGCGCTCGCGATCCTGTTCGACCGCCCGCCGCAACGGCAAGCGGCCGAGCGCGACGCGTTGCCGGACGCGCCGCTGCCGGAAATCGCCGCAGGCATGCCCGCCGAGCTGCTCGGCCGCCGCCCCGATCTGCGCGCGGCCGAGTTCCGGCTGCGCGAGTCGCTCGCGAACGTCGACGTGACGCGCACGAGCTTCTATCCGACCTTCACGCTGACGGGCAGCGTCGGCACCGCGAGCACGAGCCTCGAGCGCGTGCTGCAGAACCCGGTCGCGACGCTCGGCCTCGGGCTCGCGCTGCCGTTCATCCAGTGGAACACGATGCAGTTGCAGATCAAGGTGTCGAAAACGCAGTACGAGGAAGCGGTCGTCAATTTCCGCCAGAACCTGTATCGCGCGCTCGGCGAGGTCGAGAACGCGCTGTCCGCGCGCGTGCAGCTCGACGCCGAGGCCGACGAACGCACGCTCGCGCTCGCACAGGCGCGGCGTGCGGAAACGCTTGCGAGGGCGCGCTTCGTCGCCGGCGCGACAGGCGTGCAGCCGTGGCTCGACGAACAGCAGCGGCTGCGCGATGCGCAAAGCGCGCTGGCGCGCGCCCAATTGGGCCGCCTCAACAATCGGATGAGCCTCTACAAGGCGCTGGGCGGCGCGGACCGGTCGTCCTGAGCGCAGCCCCAATCCGCGCGCGCCTCGCCGTTTCGAGTCCGCGCTCGAACGAATTCGCTTGCCGAAATCCTACGCCGCTGCATATATTTCCTACGCATGTGAAGGAACAGCGATGCAAGAACGTACTCGTGCCGCCCATTTGGGCCCCGAGCGCAGACGGCCGCAGGTGCTGGACGCCGCGCTGCGCATTGCCGTCACGCGCGGATTGGCGGGCGTGTCGATGGAAGCGATCGCGCAGGCGCTCGGCGTCACGCGGCCGGTCGTCTACGCGTGCTTCGCATCGCGCGAAGAATTGATCGACGCGCTGCTCGAACGCGAAGAGCGCCGCCTGTTCGACGGCGTGATTTCCGCGTTGCCGCACGAGCCGCCGTTCGGCGATCCGAAGCAATGGATGACGGCCGGATTCCAGGCGCTGCTGGAGGTCGTCGCCGAACACGCCGATTCGTGGCGGCTCGTGCTCGCCGCGGATCACGATCGCGACGCGGTCGAACGCTACGGCAATGCGCGACGCCGCGTCGCGCAGCAGGTCGGCGCGCTGATGGGGCCGATGATGAAGAAGGCGGGCGTCAAGCAGATCGACAAGAAGCTGCCCGTGCTCGTCGAAATCTTCATGTCGCTCGGCGACGGCGCGGTGCGCGCGATGCTCGACGACGAACAGCAGTGGACGCCGGACGAACTCGGCGCATACGTGGGCCGGATCGTGCTCGGCGGATTCATGAAAGCCTGACGGCCGGATTCTTCCGATGGCGGCGCATACAGGAGACATTGCGATGGATTTAGTCAGGAATATTGATCGTCAGGATCGGAAACGACAGGAAGACTACGGTTTCTTCGGCCCCGATTCCCCGACCTGGCGCGTGTGGACCTGCCCCACCGCGCTCACCATCGGCTTTCAGCGCTCCGTCGTCGTCGAGGAGCTCGATCCGTTCCTGCTCGCGGCCGTCAACTCCCGGCGCGGCATCTACACGAACCCGAAGCTGCGCTACGACCGGACGATCCGGTATTTCGCGACGGTGGCGGTCGGCGACGCGCGCAGCGCGCTCGACGCGTCCGAGATACTCGTGAAAGTGCACGCGAAAGCGGTCGGCATCGAGCCCGTCAGCGGCAAGCGCTTCGACGCGAACGATCCGGATTCGCAGCTGTGGATTCTGCTCACCGGCTGGCATTCGGTGCTGATCGCGTATGAGCGCTTCGGCCCCGGCAAGCTGTCCGAGGCCGACGAAGCGCGCTATTGGGAAGAATGCGCGATCGCGGCCGAGCTGCAGACATGCCCGTCGTCCGCCGTGCCGCGCACGCGGCAAGGCATCCGCCAGTATTTCGCCGAGATGCGCCCGCGGCTCGCCGCATCGGAACTCACGCAATCGACGATGCGGTATCTGCTCGACGGCTCGCGGATCACGATCGACGCCAACACGTCGCGCGCCGCGCGCCCGTTCCTGAAGCTCGCGGCATGGGTCATGCGCGCCGCGACGCTGTCGACGATGCCCGCGTACATGCGCGAGCTCGCCGGCATTCGCCAGCCGCATTGGGTCGGCGCCGCCATCGCGCCGCTCGTGCGCGCCGCGATGAAGTTACTCGCGACGCAGCGTGCTTCGCTCGCGCTCGTCGACGCGATCACGCCGTCGACCCGCCCGGTCATCGAGCCCGTGATTCGAGGCGTGGCGCCCGAGCGCGGCGAAACGCTGACGCCCGCCGAGGCGCGCGAACGCTACGGCCGGATCAGCGCGGCGGACATGTATCGGCGAATCCTGCAAGGCGGCGCGGGCGAAGGCGCCGCGGAACCCGCGGCGGCGCGTTGACGCGCCGCGACGCAGGCTCGCGCCACGCATCGCCGATGCAGCCGAGCGATGCCGCGAGCCACTCGCGGCACGCCGAATACACCAACGAGGAGACACGAGAATGAACAGGATCTGGCTCGCGGCCTATCCGCCCGGCGTGCCGGCCGACATCGACACGTCGCGCTATGCGTCGCTCGTCGCGCTGATGGAGGCGAGCTTTCGCGACTATCGCGCGCGCGACGCGTTCGTCTGCATGGGCAAATCGATCACGTACGGCGAGCTCGACGCGCTGTCGCGCAAGCTCGGCGCGTGGCTTCAGTCGCGCGGCCTGTCGCGCGGCGCGCGGGTCGCGATCATGCTGCCGAACGTGCTGCAGTACCCGGTGGCGATCGCCGCGATCCTGCGCGCGGGCTATGTGGTCGTCAACGTGAACCCGCTCTACACGCCGCGCGAACTCGAGCACCAACTGAAGGACAGCGGCGCCGAGGCGATCGTGATCCTCGAGAACTTCGCGACGACGCTGCAGGCGGTGATCGCGAAGACGTCGGTCAAGCACGTCGTCGTCGCCGCGATGGGCGATCTGCTCGGCGTGAAGGGCGTCCTCGTCAATTATGTCGTGCGCCGCGTGAAGAAGATGGTGCCGGCATGGAGCTTGCCGTCGTACACGCGCTTCAATGCGGCGCTCGCGCAGGGCGCGCAGCATGCGCTGCGGCGCATCCCGATCGAGCCGAACGACATCGCATTCCTGCAATACACGGGCGGCACGACGGGCGTATCGAAGGGCGCGACGCTGCTGCATCGGAACATCGTCGCCAACGTGCTGCAGTCCGAAGCATGGCGCGCGCCGCTCGTCGAAGGCCGGCCGAAGGACGTGCAGTTCGTGACCGCGATCGCGCTGCCGTTCTATCACGTGTTCGCGCTGACGGTGTGCGGCTTCATGACGATCCACGCGGGCGGGCTCGGCGTGCTGATCCCGAATCCGCGCGACATCGGCGGAATGATCGCCGCGCTCGAAGGCTATCCGATCTCCGCGTTCCCGGCCGTCAACACGCTCTACAACGCGGTGCTGCATCATGCGGACTTCCCGAAGCTCGACTTCTCGAAGCTCATTGTCGCGAACGGCGGCGGGATGGCGATCCAGGACAGCGTCGCGAAGCGCTGGCACGAGCGCACGCGCGTGCCGATCGTCGAAGGCTACGGCCTGTCGGAGACGTCGCCGAGCGCGACCTGCAATCCGGTGACGATCGCCGCGCACACCGGCACCGTCGGCGTGCCGCTGCCGTCGACCGAGATCGCGATCCGCGACGATGCCGGCCGCGACGTGCCGCTCGGCCAGCCGGGCGAAATCTGCATCCGCGGGCCGCAGGTGATGGCGGGCTACTGGAATCGGCCGGACGAAACCGCGAAGGTCATGACGCCGGACGGCTTCTTCAAGTCCGGCGACGTCGGCGTGATGGACGAACGCGGCTACGTGAAGATCGTCGACCGCAAGAAGGACATGATTCTCGTATCGGGCTTCAACGTCTATCCGAACGAGATCGAGGACGTGGTCGCGTCCCATCCGGGCGTGTACGAAGTCGCGGCGATCGGCGTGCCCGACGAGCATTCGGGCGAGGCGGTGAAGCTGTTCGTCGTGAAGAAGGACCCGGCGCTCACCACCCAGGACGTGCTCGCGTACTGCAAGGAACGCCTCACGAACTACAAGCGGCCGAAGCACATCGAGTTCCGCGCCGATCTGCCGAAGAGCAACGTCGGCAAGATCCTGCGGCGCGAGCTGCGCGACGCGGCTCGCTGAGCGCCGCATCGCGCGACGGCGCATCGATGCGCCGTCGCCCCCTTGCGACGTCGCGCCGGACCGCGCGGCCCGGCGCACCCGGCGGCGCGCCGGCCGCCACGTCATTTCACGTCATGTCATGTCACGCCGCGCCGAGATCGGCGAGCGGATGCGTGTCGCGCTTCCACGGCGACGCGAGAAAATGCTGGACACGCTCGCGCTGCACCTCGACGAGCGACGCGGGCGCCCAGCCCGGCCTGCGATCCTTGTCGACGAGATGCGCGCGCACGCCTTCGCAGAAATCGCCCTCCTCGATCGCGTGCGCGACGATCCCGAGCTCCATCCGGAACGATTCGGCGAGCGTCATCTGCCGGCCGCGCAACAGCGCCTCGCGCGTGACTTCGAGCATCGTCGGCGAATGGCTCGTCAATGCGTCGAGCGTCGTCTGCAGCCATTGCCGGTGCTCGCGCGACAGCTCGTCGCGCATCAGATCCTGCCGCAGCGTCGCGACGATCCGCTCGACGCCCGAGCGCTTGTCGAAATGCCGGACGATCCACGGCATCTGGCTGTCGAGCGCCGCGTGCGGCACGACGTTGCACGGCGGCTCGAACACCGCGCGCAACGCGCGCAACGCGTCGCCCGACCAGTCCGCGCGCTCGAGCCGCGTCTCGAACGTGTCGAGCCACGACGACGGCACCGACAGATCGGCGAGCTTCGCGACGAGCGCGTCCGCGCCCGACAGCGTCGCGCCCGTCAGGCCGACGAAGAGCGACAGCTCGACAGGCAACTGCGCGAGAAAGTGCGTCGCGCCGACGTCGGGCACGAAGCCGATTCGCGTCTCCGGCATCGCGATCTTGCTGCGCTCGGTCGACACGCGCAGCGCGGCGCCCTGCGCGAGCCCCATTCCGCCACCCATCGTGATGCCGTCCATCAGCGCGACGACGGGCTTCGGGAACGTGTGAATCGCGTAATCGAGCCGGTATTCGTCGACGAAGAACGGCAGCCAGCCGCGGCCGCCCGCCTTCGCCATCCGGTAGAGCGCGCGCACGTCGCCGCCCGCGCAAAAGCCCTTGTCGCCCGCGCCGCGCAGCACGACGGCGACGATCGAGCGATCGTCGCGGCAGCGTTCGAGCAACGCGGCGAGCTCGCGCACCATGTCGTGCGACAGCGCGTTGAGCGCGGCCGGCCGGTTCAGCGTGATCAGCGCGACGCGGTTTACGACGCGCATCTGCACGTCGCGCGCCGCCGTGTCGTGGCGAGCGTCGTGCATCACCGGCGTGCTCATTGCGGGTGCCCTCCGTCGGTGCGCCATTGCGGCTCGCGCTTGCCGAGGAACGCGGCGACGCCTTCGCGCGGTTCGTCGCCGTCGAACAGCTCGACGAAGCGCTCGCGCTCCACCGCGAGCGCCGCGCCGCGCGGCACGCCTTGCCGCGCGAGGCCGATCAGCTCCTTCGCGACGCCGACCGCGCGCGGGCCGAGCGCGACCGTGCGGCGCGCGAGCTCGAGCGCCGCGTCGGGCGCGCGGCCCGTGTCGACGACTTCCTCGACGAGGCCGATGCGCAGCGCGGTTTGCGCATCGACGCGCACGCCCGCGAGAATCATCCGCTTCGCCCAGCCTTCGCCGACGAGCCAGGGCAGCGTCTGCGTGCCGAGCCCGCACGGCGTGAGGCCCACCGACGGCTCGGGCAGCGCCATCTGCGCGTGCCGCTCGGCGATGCGCATGTCGCACGCGAGCGCGCATTCGAGGCCGCCGCCCATCGCATAGCCGTTGATCGCGGCGATCGTCGGAAAGCGCGCGTCGTGCAACGCCTCGAACGCCGCGCCGAAGCGCGCGGCCATCGTGCGCGCCATCGCGTGATCGCCTTGCGCGAACGAGTTCAGATCCGCGCCCGCGCTGAAGAACTTCGGGCCGTCGCCCGTGACGACGAGCGCGCGCACGCGGGAATCGGCCTCGAGCCGCTCGATCGTGCGCTGCAGTTGAAGGAGCCCGTCCGCGCTGAACGTATTCGCGGACGGGCGCTTGAGCGTGACGAGCGCGATCGCGCCGTCGTCGGCGTAGTCGAGCTCGATCATCAGGCGTCCTTCTTGACCGGTTGATACAGGCGGATCACCGCGGAGAAATCGAGCTTGCCGTCGCCGCGGCTGCTCATCGTCTGATACAGCTGCTGCGCGAGCGCGCCGAGATACACCGGCTGCCGGACCTGCTTGGCCGCGTCGTTCGCGAGGCCGAGATCCTTCAGCATCAGATCGGTGCCGAAGCCGCCCGTGTAGCCGCGCGACGACGGCGCGGTCTCGATCACGCCCGGATACGGGTTGTACGTGTCCGAGCTCCAGCAGCGGCCCGTCGACGTGTTGATGATGCCCGCGAGCACCTTCGGATCGATGCCGAGCGACGCGCCGAGCGCCATCGCCTCGGACACGCCCGCCATCGTGATCCCGAGCACGAGGTTGTTGCAGACCTTCGCGACCTGCCCCATCCCGGCCGCGCCGCAGTGGACGATGTTCTTGCCCATCGCCGCGAGCACGGGCTTCACGCGCTCGTAGTCGGCGTCGCTGCCGCCGACCATGAACGTCAGCGTGCCCGCCGCCGCGCCGCCCGTGCCGCCCGACACGGGCGCGTCGACGAACGCGCCGCCGTTCTCGCGCACGAGCTCGCCGAACGCCTGCGCGCTCGCCGGATCGATCGTGCTCGAATCGATCACCATCGCGCCCGCGGCAAGTCCCGCCAGCACGCCGTTCTCCTGCGTGAGCACGGCGCGCACGTGCGCGGCCGCGGGCAACATCGTGACGACGAACTCGGCGCCCGCCGCCGCTTCGCGCGGCGAGCCGGCGACCTGCGCGCCGCCGTCCTTCACGAGGCGCAGCGCGTCCTCGCTGAGATCGAACGCGCGCACCTCATGGCCCGCCTTCAGCAGATTGAGCGCCATCGGCGCGCCCATGTGGCCCAAGCCGATAAAACCGATCTTCATCGCGCCTCCCCGATCAGTGCAAGCGAATCGTCGTGTTGACGGCGCCCGCCGTCGCGTCGTCGTCGAACCAGCGCGCGGTGACGGTCTTCGTCTGCGTGTAGAACTGCACGACCTGCTTGCCGTACGGCCCGAGATCGCCGAGCTTCGAGCCGCGCGAGCCCGTGAAGCTGAAGAACGGCACCGGCACCGGAATCGGAATGTTGATGCCGACCTGGCCGATGTCGATGTCGCTCTGGAACTTGCGCGCCGCCGCGCCGCTTTGCGTGAAGAGGCCCACGCCGTTGCCGAACGGATTCGCGTTGACGAGCGCGATCGCCTCGTCGAGCGTGTCGACCGACATCACGCACAGCACCGGGCCGAAGATCTCGTGCGTGTAGATCGACATCTCCGGCGTCACGTCGGCGAAGACCGTCGGGCCGATGAAGTTGCCGTGCGGATAGCCGTCGACGCTCACTTCTCGGCCGTCGAGCGCGAGCGTCGCGCCTTCCTTCTCGCCGGTTTCGATGAGGCCGAGAATCCGCTGCTTCGCCGCGCGCGATACGACGGGGCCGACGTCGGTGCCGGCTTCCGCGCCCGCGTTGACCTTCAGCGTCTTCGCCTTCGCGACGATGTCGGGCAGCCAGTCGCGCGCCGCGCCGACGAGCACCGCGACCGACGTCGCCATGCAGCGCTGGCCCGCCGCGCCGAACGCCGCGCCGACGAGCGCGTTGACCGTCTGCTCGCGGTTCGCGTCGGGCAGGATCACCGCGTGGTTCTTCGCGCCCATCATCGACTGCACGCGCTTGCCGTGCTCGCTGCCGAGCCGGTACACGTGCGTGCCGACGGCCGTCGAGCCGACGAACGAGATCGCCTTCACGAGCGGATGGGTGCACAGCGCGTCGACGACTTCCTTGCCGCCGTGCACGACGTTGAGCACGCCCTTCGGCACGCCCGCCTCGATCGCGAGCTCGACGAGCTGCATCGTCGACAGCGGGTCCTGCTCGGAAGGCTTCAGCACGAACGTATTGCCGCAGACGATCGCCATCGGGAACATCCACAGCGGAATCATCGCCGGGAAGTTGAACGGCGTGATGCCGACGCACACGCCGAGCGGCTGGCGCAGCGAGTAGGTGTCCACGCCGCCCGCGACGTTCTCGGCGAATTCGCCCAATTGCAGCGAGCCGACCGAGCATGCGTGCTCGACGACCTCGAGGCCGCGAAACACGTCGCCTTCGGCGTCGGGCAGCGTCTTGCCCTGCTCGGCCGTCAACGTCTTCGCGATCTGCGGCAGGTTCGCGCGCACGAGCTCCTGGAACTTCAGCATGATCCGCATCCGCGCGGAAAGCGGCGTGTTCTTCCACTTCGCGAACGCGGCCTGCGCTGCCTCGACGGCCGCGTCGACTTCGGCGGCCGTCGCGAACGGCACGCGCGCAAGCAGCTCCTGCGTCGCCGGATTGACGATGTCGCGCCACTCGGTCGCGTGGGATTCGACGAATTCGCCGGCGATCAACAGCTTCACAGTCGGCACGTGATGTCCCTTCTGGGACGACGGAGTTGCGTTCATCGTGAGATTCTCCTGGCTATGGCCGGCGGCGCGTCGCGCGCGCCGCCGGCCGGTTGATGCGAAGCGGCATGACGGGCGTCACTTGCCCTCGGCCGCGAAATCCTCTTCCCAATACTCGCCGGGCATCCGGCTCGACGCGTCGCCGCCGCGCTCCAGCTCGAGGCGGCGCAATTCGACGCGTCGGATCTTGCCGGAGATCGTCTTCGGCAGCTCGGCGAACTGCAACCTCCGAATCCGCTTGTACGGCGCGAGCCGCTCGCGCGAGAAGCGGAAGATGTCGCGCGCGAGCGCCTCGCTCGGCTCGTAGCCCGCGCGCAGCGTGATGAACGTCTTCGGCACCGACAGCCTCACCGGGTCCGGGCTCGGCACGACGGCCGCCTCGGCGATCGCCTCGTGCTCGATCAGCACGCTTTCGAGCTCGAACGGGCTCAGCCGGTAATCGGACGACTTGAACACGTCGTCCGCGCGGCCGACGTAGACGAAGTAGCCGTCGTCGCGGCGCAGCGCGACGTCGGACGTGCGGTAGTGGCCGTCGCGCATCGCGTGCGCGGTCGCCTCCGGATTGTTCGCGTAGCCCTTCATCAGGCCGACCGGACGCTCGACGCCCGGGCCCACCGGCAGCGCGACCTCGCCTTCGCTCGCGGGGGCGCCGTCCGGATCGAGCAGCGCGATCGCGTAGCCCGGCATCGGCCGGCCCATCGCGCCCGGCACGACCGGCTGCCCCGGCGAGTTGCCGATGAGGCAGGTGGTTTCGGTCTGCCCGTAGCCGTCGCGAATCGTCACGCCCCACGCCTTCTTCACGCGCTCGATGATCTCCGGATTGAGCGGCTCGCCCGCGCCGACGATCTCGCGCAGCTTCACCGCGAACGTCGCGAGCGGCTGCTGGACGAGCATCCGCCAGACGGTCGGCGGCGCGCACATCGTCGTCACCTGATATTTGACGAGCGCATCGAGCACGACCTTCGGCTCGAAGCGCGCATAGTTGAACGCGAACACGCACGCCTGCGCGTTCCACGGCGCGTAGAAGCAGCTCCACGCGTGCTTCGCCCAGCCGGGCGAGCTGATGTTCCAGTGGACGTCGCCCGGCTGCAGGCCGACCCAGTACATCGTCGACAGGCTGCCGACCGGATACGTGCGGTGCGTGTGCTCGACGAGCTTCGGCTTCGACGTCGTGCCCGACGTGAAATACAGCAGCATCGGATCGCTCGCGTGCGTGCGCCCGTCGGGCGTGAAGTCCGCGGGGGCCGCGTAGCCGTCGGCGAGCGGAAGCCACCCCGCGCGCGGCGCGCCCGCGACGATCTTCGTCACGTCAAGCCCCGGCTGCTCGAACTTCGCGGCTTCGTTCTCGTCGACGATCGCATAGCGCGCGCCGCCGATCTGCACGCGCTCGCGCACGTCGTCGGCGGACAGCTGCGTCGTCGCGGGCAGCACCACCGCGCCGAGCTTCATCGCCGCGAGCATCGTGTCCCACAGCTCGACGCGGTTCGGCAGCATCAGCAGAATGCGCTCGCCGCGCGCAACGCCGATGCCGCGCAGCCAGTTCGCGATCCGCGCGGAGCGCTCCGACATCTGCGCGAACGTGTACTGCGCGCCGTCGCCCGTCGCGGCGTCGACGATCCACAGCGCCGGGCGGTCGTTGCCGCGCGCGATCGCGTCGAAGTAGTCGAGCGCCCAGTTGAATTCGTCGAGCGCCGGCCACTTGAAATCGCGATATGCGCTCTCGTAGTCGGTGCGGTGGCGCAGCAGGAAATCGCGTGCGTCGAGAAACGCCTGTGCCGTCATCGTGTCGTCTCCTGTCGATCGGAGTCGGCGCTTTGGCGCTTACTCCGATCCCATGCAAAGCCATCCATGTTGCGCGAGTGCCTCTTCGCGGTGATTCGCGCGGCGGCGCTCAGAGCTGCCGCGCGATCACCATTCTTTGCACTTCGCTGGTCCCCTCGTAGATCTGCGTGATCCGCGCATCGCGGTAATGGCGCTCGACCTCGTAGTCGACGAGGAAACCGTAGCCGCCGTGGATCTGGATCGCGTCCGAGCACACCGCCTCGGCCATCTCGGACGCGAAGAGCTTCGCCTGCGACGCTTCGGACAGGCACGGCAGGCCCGCCGTGCGCAGCCGCGCCGCGTGATGCGTGAGAAGGCGCGCGGCGTTGATCTGCGTCGCCATGTTCGCGAGCTTCTCGGCGATCGCCTGATGCTCGGCGATCGGCTTGCCGAACTGGACCCGCTCGCGCGCATAGCGGCGCGCGCGATCGAACGCGGCGCGCGCGATGCCGATCGCCTGCGCGGCGATGCCGATGCGCCCGCCCTCGAGATTCGACAGCGCGATCTTCAGCCCCTCGCCGCGCTTGCCGAGCAGATTCTCCTGCGGAATTGCGCAGTTCTCGAGCGTGATCGCGCAGGTGTCCGACGCGCGGATGCCCATCTTCTTCTCGGGCTTGCCGACGATGAAGCCCGGCGTGTCGGCCGGCACGACGAATGCGGACAGCCCGCGCTTGCCTTCGTCCGGATCGGTCATGGCAAAAACGATCGTGAGGCCCGCGCGCGCGCCGTTCGTGACGAACTGCTTGCTGCCGTTCAGTATCCACTTGCCGTCGCGCAGCTCCGCGCGCGTGCGCAGGTTGTGCGCCTCGGAACCCGCGTGCGGCTCGGTGAGGCTGAACGCGCCGATCGTCTTGCCGGTCGCGAGATCGCGCAGCCAGCGCTCTTTCTGCTCCTGCGTGCCGTAATTCAGCACCGGCCCGCAGCCAACCGAGTTGTGCACGCTCACGAGCGTCGCGCACGACGCGCAGCCGGCCGCGATCTCTTCGAGCGCGAGCGCATAGGCGACGTAGTCGGTGTACGATCCGCCCCAGTCGGCGGGCACGATCATGCCGAGAAAGCCGAGCTCGCCCATCTGCGCGACGACCTCGTCGGGCAGATGCGATTCGCGGTCCCACTGCGCGGCGTTCGGCGCGAGCGCCTCGGCGGAGAAGGCGCGCGCGGCGTCGAGGATCATCCGTTGATCTTCGGTGTAGAGATCGTCCATTGCTGTGTGTCTCCCGGGCGGCCAGCCGCGTCGTCGCGCGGCGCGCCTCGTTCGTTTTGTCTCGATAAGTCAAGTGTAGGCAACGCGCGGATTCTGTTCGATGCTCGCTTCGCTCAATTACACTGATCGTTTTTGCCATACCGCGCCACGGCACGCCCTGCGATGAAGCACGAAGAGAAGAAAGGCACCGTTTCGATCGCGCTCGTCGAGTCGAGCCTCGCGCTGTCGCGCCGGCGCGGCGTCGACGACGCGCCGCTCCTCGCGCAGGCGGGCATTGCCGCCGCGCTGCTCGCGCAGCCGAACGCGCGCGTGTCCGCGCGGCAATACGGCGCGCTGTGGAACGCGATCGCGCGCGCGCTCGACGACGAGTTCTTCGGCCAGGATTCGCATCCGATGCGCTGCGGCAGCTTCATCGCGATGAGCCAGGCGGCGCTCTCCGCGCACAACGGGCTGCGCGCGCTCGCGCGTGCGGTCAACTTCATGCACTGCGTGCTCGACGATCTGCACGCCGAGATCGACGCGAACGCCGAGCGCGTGCGGCTGCGTTTCGTGCATCGCAACAACGCGAACGCGCCGGCGATGTTCGCGTACGCAACCTATTTCATCATCGTCTACGGGCTCACGTGCTGGCTGATCGGGCGGCGCATTCCGCTGCTGCACGCGAGCTTTCGGTGCGGCGAGCCGCTCGCCGTCCACGAATATCAGCTGATGTTCTGCGACGACATGCGCTTCGATCAGTCCGATTCGTACGTCGATTTCGATCCGGCGTTCGCCGCGCTGCCCGTCGTGCAGACGGCGAAGACGCTGAAGCCGTTCCTGCGCGACGCGCCCGCGAGCTTCATCGTGAAGTATCGCAATCCGCACGCGTTCGGCGAGCGCGTGCGCGCGACGCTGCGCGGGCTGCCGCCCGCCGCGTGGCCGACCTCGCACGCGCTCGCCGCGCGGCTGCACGTCGCCGAGGCGACGCTGCGGCGCAAGCTGAAGCAGGAGGGCCTTTCGTATCAGTCGATCAAGGACGCGCTGCGCCGCGATCTCGCGTGCGAGGCGCTCGCCGATCCGGCCCGCACCGTCGCCGACGTCGCGGCGGCGGCGGGCTTCGCCGAGCCGAGCGCGTTCTACCGCGCGTTCCGCAAGTGGCGCGGAATGAGCCCCGCCGACTACCGCGACGCCGCACTCGCCGCGCGCGCCGCCGCTTCGCGCTTTCGCCGGAAACCGCCTACTCTTTAAACACCGGGCGCACGCCCTTCTCACGGCCCGGCTGCGGCGCCGCACCATGCGGCCGCGCGCCGCCGGCCGACACCGCGATGCAAACGCCCCACCCTTCGCCGCGCCCGCCGCCCAGGCACGGCAGGCTTCCCGCGCGGCTCGCGCGCGCGGCCGTGCTGGTCGGCCTGCTGCTCGCCTGCGCGGCCGCCGCCGCGACGCGCGAGCCCGTCGTCGTGATTCCGGTCACGGGCGCGATCGGGCCCGCGAGCGCCGACTTCATCGTCCGCGGCCTCGAGCGAGCCGCGCGCGAACACGCGCAGCTCGCGATCCTCCAGCTCGACACGCCGGGCGGCCTCGACACGTCGATGCGGCAGATCATCAAGGCGATCGTCGGCTCGGGCGTGCCCGTCGCCGCGTTCGTCGCGCCGGGCGGCGCGCGCGCGGCGAGCGCCGGCACCTACATCGTCTATGCGAGCCACATCGCGGCGATGGCGCCCGGCACGAATCTCGGCGCGGCGTCGCCCGTGCAGTTCGGCGTCGGCGGCCCGGCGCCGCCCGCCGCGCGGCGCGAGCCCGGCGCCGCATCCGGCGCGGCCGCGACCGACGCCGAGTCGACCGAATCCCGCAAGGCGCTGCACGACGCGGCCGCATACATCCGCAGTCTCGCGCAACTGCGAGGCCGCAACGTCGAATGGGCGGAGCGCGCGGTGCGCGAAGCGGTGAGCCTGCCCGCGAACGACGCGCTCGCGCAGCACGTCGTCGACCTGATCGCGAACGATCCGGCCGATCTCGCCGCGAAGCTCGACGGCCGCAAGATCGTCACCGCGACGGGCACGCACCGGCTCGACACCGCGCAGGCGCCGATCGAGACGATCGAGCCCGACTGGCGCAGCCGCCTGCTCGCGACGATCGCCGATCCGAGCGTCGCGCTCGTGCTCGTCACGCTGGGGATGTACGGAATCTTCTTCGAATTCGCGAATCCGGGCTTCGTGCTGCCGGGCGTCGCGGGCGCGATCAGCCTGCTCGTCGGCCTGTTCGCGCTGCAATTGCTGCCGATCAACTACGCGGGCCTCGCGCTCGTGATGCTCGGCATCGCGTTCCTGATCGCCGAGGCATTCCTGCCGACTTTCGGCACGCTCGGCGTCGGCGGCATCGTCGCGTTCGCGATCGGCGCGCTGATGCTGATCGACACCGACGTGCCCGGCTACGGCGTGCCGTGGCCCGTGATCGTCTCGCTGGCGGCCTCGGGCGCGATCCTCGTGTTCGGCGTGTCGGGCTTCGCGCTGCGCGCGCGGCGGCGGCCCGTCGTCACGGGCGCGGAGGCGATCGTCGGCAGCGTCGGCGAAGTGCTCGACGACGGGCTCGTCCCCGATCAGCCGCCCGAAATCGGCCCGAGCGCCGATCCGGCCGCACCGCTCGCGCCGTCCGCGGCCGGCTGGGCGCGCGTGCACGGCGAGCGCTGGCGCGTCGCGAGCGCGACGCCGATCGCAGCCGGCCGCCGCGTGCGCGTGACGGGCCGCAACGGCCTCACGCTGACCGTCGCCCCGCTGTACGACAACACCGCCCCACCACAAGGAGAACAATCATGATGGGCTTCACGTTCGGCTTCAGCAGCCTGCTGTTCGTATTCGCGCTGTTCGTGATCGCGTCGGCGATCCGCATCTTCCGGGAATACGAGCGCGGCGTCGTGTTCCTGCTCGGGCGCTTCTGGAAGGTCAAGGGGCCGGGCCTCGTGCTGATCATCCCGGTCGTCCAGCAAGTGGTGCGGATCGACCTGCGCACCGTCGTGTTCGACGTGCCCGCGCAAGACGTGATCACGCGCGACAACGTGTCGGTGAAGGTGAGCGCTGTCGTGTATTTCCGCGTCGTCGATCCGGAAAAGGCGGTGATCCAGGTTCAGCGCTACTTCGACGCGACGAGCCAGCTCGCGCAGACGACGCTGCGCTCCGTGCTCGGCAAGCACGAGCTCGACGCGCTCCTCGCCGAGCGCGAGCAATTGAACGCCGACATCCAGAAGACGCTCGACGCGCAGACGGACGCGTGGGGGATCAAGGTATCGGTGGTGGAGATCAAGCACGTCGACCTGAACGAGACGATGATCCGCGCGATCGCGCGGCAGGCCGAGGCCGAGCGCGAGCGGCGCGCGAAGGTGATCCACGCGGAAGGCGAGCTGCAGGCGTCCGAGCAGTTGCTGAAGGCCGCGCAGCGGCTCGCGCTGCAGCCGCAGGCGATGCAGCTGCGTTATCTGCAGACGCTCACGACGATCGCCGCCGACAAGAACTCGACGATCGTCTTTCCGTTGCCGATCGACCTGCTCAGTTCGGTGCTTGAACGCTTCGGCGGCGCACCGCGGTAATCCGTTGTGCCCGTCGCGGGCTGCCCCGTCGCGGCCCGCCGTTCGCCGCCTGGCGTCCGCCGTCGGCCGCGCCGTCCGCCGTCCGCTGTCCGCTGTCCGCTGTCTGCCGTCTGCCCATCCGCCATCCGCCGATCGTCCGATCCGCCGGCTCGATGATTCGATGATTCGGCCGCCCGCCGGCCCGACCGCTCACTCGCCGGCCGTTCGTCCGGCAGATCGCTCCCCATTTCAACTTCCGTTTCGACGCCCATTTCACCCCGTAGCGGCCCACGCCGCGCCGCCGCGCTTTTCGCCGACGAATTAGGAGAAGTACTCATCACAAACGCACGCTCGCGCGCGGTCAGTTGCTATAAGATCCTTACATTGATCAATGTCACATTTGCTGACGCAGCGCAATGACGGCACGCATCCGCGGCCGGCATCGCCGTTCAGAACGACGAAGAAAGGGAGACGACGCCATGGCCGAGCATCCGCTGCCGGAAATCCATATCGAAGAGCTGGACCAGTTCCGCTCCGTCCAGCAGCTCGCGTACCGCTGCGTCGAGACGGTCGGCGACATGCTGTACCCCGGCATCACCGAGAAGCAGGCTGCGAAGCTGATGATCGAATGGGCGCAGGACCACGGCGTGCACGACTGGCTGCACAAGCCGTTCGCGTGGTTCGGCGATCGCACCGCGTTCGAGGGCTTCTCGGGACTGAAGCACCTGGGCGGCTTCAACCTCGCATTCTTCCCGAGCAACCGCACGCTCGAGCCCGACATGCCGGTGATCCTCGACGTCGCGCCCGTCGTCGACGGAATCGTCGCCGACGTCGGCTACGCAACCTGTCTCGGCCACAACCCGGTCCTCGAGCAACTGCAGGACGACCTGATCGCGCACCGCGAGATGATCGTGAAGCTCGTCAAGGAGCGCCGCACGCTCGCCGAAGTCGCGCAGGAAGTCGACGCGCTGTGCCGCCGCCAGGGCGTCGAGCCGCGCCACAAGGCGTATCCGTTCAAGGTGCTCGCGCATCGCGTCGCGAAGCTGCACAAGCTGTCGAAGCCGCGTTTCGTCGCGCGCTTCGGCCTCAACTCGACGCGCAACCTGCTGCTCGAGCAAACGCGCGCGGGCAAGGAACAGGGCTGGTCGCCGCTGTGGTCGATCGACGCGCGCTCCGATCACGCGCCGACGCCCGGCCTCTGGGCGGTCGAGCCGCATCTCGGCTTCGCCGGCGTCGGCGCGAAATTCGAGGAGTTGCTCGTCATCACCGACGACGACGCGTACTGGCTCGACGACGACCTGCCGCACGTGCGCCGCTGGCACGCGCGCGAGGCGAGCAAGCAGCTTGCGCAAGAACAGGCCGCGTGACCGGATTCGCCGCGCGCCCTCCTTTCCGACAACAAGACAAGACATCACGATGCAGCCTCTTTCCGACGAAGCGCCGCTCGCGCTGTTCGAATCGGTTCACGCCGAAACCGCCGTTCCGGCCGGCGACGTCACGCTCGCCGCGAAGACCTGGGGCGACGCGTCGCGTCCCGCCGTCGTGCTCGTGCACGGCTACCCCGACAGCAGCAGCGTCTGGCACCGCGTCGCGCCGCTGCTTGCGAAGTCTTACTACGTGATCGCGTACGACGTGCGCGGCGCGGGCCTGTCGACGAAACCCGCGCGCACGGCCGACTACCGGCTCGAGCGGCTCGTCGACGATTTCGTCGCGGTGATCGACGCGCTCGCGCCGAAGCGCGCGGTCCACGTGATAGGCCACGACTGGGGCTCGATTCAGGGCTGGGAGTTCGTCACCGAGCCGCGGCTCGCGGGGCGCATCCTGTCGTACACGTCGTGCTCCGGGCCGAATCTCGACCACGTCGGCTACTGGCTGCGCCAGCAGCTCGCGCGTCCGTCGCCCGCATCGATCAAGCGTCTCGGCGGCCAGCTCGTGCGCTCGTGGTACGTGTATCTGTTCCATCTGCCGTTCATCCCCGAGCTCAATTGGCGTCTGTGGCTCGGCCGCGCGTGGCCTTCGCTGATGCGCCGGCTCGAGCGCACCGACGTCGGCCCGCGCCCGACGCAGACCGAGGACGGCGTGAACGGCGTGCGCCTCTATCGCGCGAACTTCATCCGCCGCGTGTTCGCGCCGCGCGAGCGCTACGCGCACGCGCCCGTGCAGGTCGTCGTGCCGCTGCGCGACAAGTTCGTGAGCCCCGCGCTGTCGGCCGACATCGCGCGCTGGGTGCCGGCCTATTACCGCCGCGAAGTGGCCGAGCGGCACTGGCTGCCGATGTCCGAACCCGAACGCTTCGCCGCGCTCGCGCAGGAGCTGATCGAAGCGGTCGAGACGGGCGCGGAGCCGCCCGCGCTCGCGCTTGCGCGCCGCGCGAGCGGCACCGGGCCGTTCGTCGGCAAACGCGTCGTGATCACGGGCGCGGGCAGCGGCATCGGCCGCTGCGCGGCCGTCGAATTCGCGAAGCAAGGCGCGTCGATCGTCGCCGTCGACATCGACGAGCAGGCGGCCGAGCGCACCGCGCTCCTCGTGCGCCTGCTCGGCGTCGAGGCGCACGTGCGGCGCGTCGACGTCGGCTCGGCCGACGACATGGAAGCGCTCGCGAACTGGGTCGGCGACGAGCTGGGCGGCGCGGACATCGTCGTCAACAACGCGGGCATCGGCATGGCGGGCGGCATTCTCGACACGTCGGCCGCGCACTGGGAGCGCATCCTGCGCGTGAACCTGTGGGGCGTGATCCACGGCTCGCGCCTGTTCGCGAAGCAGATGGCCGCGCGCGGCGCGGGCGGCCACATCCTCAACACGGCGTCGGCGGCCGCGTTCGGCCCGTCGCGCGACCTGCCCGCCTACGCAACGACAAAGGCCGCGGTGCTGATGCTCAGCGAATGCATGCGCGCCGAGCTCGCGGATCACGGCATCGGCGTGACGGCCGTGTGCCCCGGCTTCGCCGAGACCGGCATCATGGCGTCGACCCAGTACGCGGGCGCGAAGAGCGCGCAGGACGAAGCGCGGCTGCGCAAGCGCGCGACGAAGCTTTATCAGATGCGCGGCCTGAAGCCGGAGACGGTCGCGAAGGCGATGGTCGACGGCGTGCTGCAGAACAAGGCGGTCGTCGCGATCGGCGCGGAGGCGCACGCGATGCGTTTCGTCGGGCGCTTCACGCCGTGGCTCGGCCGGATGATCGCCCGCATCAGCATGGCGTCGCATTGAGCGGCGAAGCCGCCCCGACCGTTGGAGGAGACATCGATGAATGCCCCGGAAAATCACTACCTGATTAAAGCGCGCCACGTCAAATTCGATTTCGCCAAGACACCGATCCAGTGGATCGAAGGCGATCCCGAAAGCACGCACATCATCAACACGCTGAACCTGCTGTTCCCGGAAGGCGAGCTGTGGTTCTGCCGCGTGTACAACAAGGCGCTGCCCCTCATCACCGATCCGGCGCTGCACGCGGACGCCGACGGCTTCCTGCGTCAGGAAGCCGTGCATTCGCGCTCGCACGGCAGCGTGCTCAAGCACTACTACGAGCGGCATGGGATCGACACCAAACCGTTCACGCAGCGGATCAACTGGCTCTTCACGAAGGTACTGGGCGAACGCCCGCTCGGCCTGAAGATCGGCCACACGCGCTTCTGGCTGCGCCAGCAGCTCGCGGTGATCGCATCGCTCGAGCACTTCTTCGGCTATCTCGGCAACTGGGTGCTGAACGCGCGTGGGCTCGACGACGGCCGCGCCGATCCGACGGTCGTCGATCTGCTGCGCTGGCACGGTGCGGAGGAAGTCGAGCACCGGGCCGTGGCGTTCGACATTTACCAGCATCTCGGCGGCCACTATGTCGAGCGCGCGGTCCACATGACGTTCGTGATCCTGGTGCTGCTCTACTTCATCACGTCGGGCGCGAAGTACATGTACGAGCGCGATCCGAGCACCGGCCGCTATCCGGGCTTCGTGCTGTCGTGGTGGCGCGGGTCGCGCCGCGGCCATCTGCCGTCGTTCTGGAAGACGATCGGCGCGGCGCTGCGCTATTACCGGCCGAGCTACACGCCGCACGGCGAAGGCTCCACCGAGGTCGCGCTCGCATATCTCGCGCGCTCGCCAGCGGCGCAGGCCGCCGCGCACGGCGGCAACTGGGGAACGGGGAAGGCAGCGCCCTGACGCGACGGCGGACGGGCACCGTGCGAGCACGCGCGGGGCCCGATTCAATTCACTTTGTGTGCCCGCGTGTCGTCCGCTTCGCCGGCGCAGCACTCGTCGCTTCAGTTCAGCGGCGTCTCGGCCGCTCGCATCACCGCCTGGCCGGGTCGTCGCGCTTCGCCGGCTTGCCGTACTTCTCGCCTTCTCGCCTTCTCGCCTTTGAGCCTTTGAGCCTTCCGGCGCATCGAACGACGCACGTACCCACCTTGCTCGATTCGTGTCGCGCCGCGGCCGCCGCCCGCAGTCGCCGCGCATGCCACCGGAACCTGCGCCATTGGACAACCTCGGCACCTCGCGCTCGCCGCGCCGTGCCGCGCCGCGCCGCCTTTCGATCCATTCGCCCCGCGCCATCCCGGCACACCTGGAAAACGCCTGTGCGCGCCGAGCCCCATGCCGCCGATGCCGAAAACGGAATGAACGCGCCGCTTGTTGCCGTCTCCGTCGATCCGTACATTCGCGGCACGCACGCGTGACTTTATTTCACGGAAGCCGGTTTGACATTGTCATCCAATCTTCATAAACAATAACAATGACCCCGAACTTAAATTATTAAATTGCTTCATTTACAAGGAGCAAATCGTGCCGATAAGAGAATTAATAAGCGCGCCGATTACCAACGAACAAAGACGTCGATCATTTCGGGACAAACTGGCGGCCGGCCGCGCGCTGCGCTTCATCGAAAGCCACAGTCCGATTTCCGCAATGATCAGCGAGAAGGTTTACGTGGCGGACGGTGCCACGCAATCCGAGTTCGACGGCTTCTGGTCGAGCTCGCTGACCGACTCGACGCTGCGTGGCCGACCCGACATCGAGATCCTGGACATCGCGAGCCGGCTGCCGAACGTCCAGCACATTTTCGATGTCACGACCAAGCCGCTCATCATCGACGGCGACACGGGCGGCAAGCCCGAACACTTCGCGCTGAATGTCCAGTCTCTGGAACGATCCGGCGTGTCGGCGGTGATTATCGAAGACAAAACGGGGTTGAAGAAAAATTCGCTGCTCGGCAACGACGTGATTCAACACCAGGAATCGATCGACGACTTCTGCGAAAAGATTCGCGTCGGCAAAGCGGCGCAGATCACCGACGATTTTCAGATCATCGCCCGCGTCGAAAGCCTGATTCTCGACAAGGGCATGCCGGACGCGCTCGAACGCGCGGCCGCCTACTGCGAAGCCGGCGCCGACGGCATCATGATCCACAGCCGGAAGAAGGACGCGGACGAAGTCGTCGAATTCGCGCAGCGGTTTCGCGCGCTCGGCCACGACGCGTATCTCGTCTGCGTTCCGACGAGCTTCAATGCGATCTCGTTCGGCGAGCTCGCGCGGCACTTCAGCGTCGTCATCTACGCGAATCATCTGTTGCGCGCCGCTTATCCGGCGATGCTGGCGGTCGCGGAAGGCATCCTCGCGCACGGCCGCACGCTCGAAATCGAGGAGCGCTGCCTGCCTGTCAATGAAATCCTGAAGCTCATTCCGGGAACCGCCTGACCATGAAATCGGAAGACCTGATCGGCATACTGACCGATGCCGGCGTCGACCTCGCGGCCGGCGTTCCGGATTCCTTATTGAAATCGTTCTGCGGTCGCTTGAACGATCCGGATTGTCCGCTTCGTCACATCGTCGCGAGCAGCGAGGGGGCCGCGATCGGCATCGCGATCGGCCACCATCTCGCGACGGGCCGCATGCCGGCCGTCTACATGCAGAACTCCGGCATCGGCAATGCGATCAATCCGCTCGTGTCGCTCGCGGATCGCGCGGTGTACGGCATTCCGCTCGTGCTGATCGTCGGCTGGCGCGCGGAAATCGCGGCGGACGGCTCGCAAGCGCACGACGAGCCGCAGCACGCGACGCAGGGCCGCATCACGCTGCCGCTGCTCGACGCACTGTCGATCCGTCATCTCGTGTTGAACCGCGCGTACGACGATGACGCGGCGATCGCGCGGCTGATCGATGACGCGCGGCGCACGTCGCAGCCCGTCGCACTCGTCGCGCGCAAGGATACGTTCGACGATGCGCCCGCCCACCGGACGAACGTCGCACACGCGCAGCTCGGCAAAATGACGCGCGAACGCGCGATCGAGCTGATCGTCGAGCATGCGGGCGACGCGACGGCGATCGTGTCGACGACGGGCGTCGCGTCGCGCGAGCTCTATGAGCTGCGCGAACGGCTCGGCCAGTCGCACGCGCGCGATTTCCTGACGGTCGGCGGCATGGGCCACGCGTCGCAGATCGCGGTCGGCATCGCGCTCGCCCGCCCACGACAACAGGTGATCTGCATCGACGGAGACGGCGCGCTGCTGATGCATATGGGCGGCCTCGCGTACTGCGCAAGCGCGCCGAACCTCGTGCACGTCGTCATCAACAACGGCGTCCACGATTCCGTCGGCGGACAGCGCACGCTCGCCGCGCAGTTGCGGCTTTCGCACATCGCGGCATCGTGCGGCTACGCGTTCGCCCGGACCGTCGCGACGCCGATCGAGCTGGAGAGCGCGCTTCATCACGCAAGCCTCCTGGACGGCAGCGCGTTCATCGAAGTGACGTGCCGGCCAGGCTATCGAAGCGATCTCGGCAGGCCGCGCACGTCGCCCGCCGAGAACAAGCGCGGTTTCATGGCGTTCCTATCCCACAACGGAGCAACACATGATCGAAACGACCACGCGCAGGAAAGTGGCGTACAGGACGCTGTCCAGTGCGCTCGGCAGTGAGGTGTACGGCTTCGACACGCCGTTCCCTAACGATTCCGACGCCGTTCGGACGCTGATCGACGCGTGGCATGCGGGCGGCATCTGCCGGCTTCGCCAGCAGCGGCTCGGCATGGCGGAGTTCGTCGAGTTCAGCCGGATCTTCGGCAAGCCCGAACGCGCGCTGAACCAAGAGCAGAAGCTGACGTCGCGCGACGATCTGCCCGAGCTGATGATCGTGTCGAACATCTTGGAGAACGGCGTGTCGATCGGGCATCTCGGCTCGAAGGAAGCGTACTGGCACACCGACATGTGCTACACCGACGTGCCGCCCATCGCGAGCATCCTGTATGCGATCGAGGTTCCCGCGCATGGCGGCAACACCGAGTTCATGAACATGTACAGCGTCCACGACGCGCTGCCCGCGTCGCTGCGCAAACGGGTCGCCGGCCTGTCGATCAAGCACGATCGCAGCTACACCGCGGTCGGCGAGCTGCGCTACGGGTTCGACTCCGTCGTCGACGTGACCGCCTGCCCCGGCTCGGTCCATCCGATCGTGCGCGTCCATCCGGTCACGCAGCGGCCGTATCTGTATCTCGGGCGCCGATTGAACGCGTACGTCGTGGGCCTGCCCGTCGACGAATCGGAAGCGCTCCTCGACGAACTGTGGCGCTACACCCGGCTCGACGGCATCACCTGGACGCAGCGATGGGAAGTCGGCGACATCATGATCTGGGACAACCGCTGCACCATGCATCGGCGCGATGCGTTCGACGAGCATGCGCGGCGCCTGATGTGGCGCACGCAAATCGAGGCCGATCCCGCGCGGCCGCTGTAGCACCCGCGCATCCGACACGAACGATTGCGAGGCCCAATTGACCGCTCATCGCACCGCCGCTTTCGACCGCGTCGCGCGCGCGCTCGGCGCCCGTGGCAAAACGTCGTCCGGCACGACGCTCATCGTCAGCAATCCGTACAATCGCGAAACGATCGCCGAACTGCCGCTTAACGACGGCGACGACGCGCGGCGCAAACTGCAGGCCGCCGCGCGTTTCAGGAGCACGCTCAGCCGCCACGACCGCATCGCCGTGTTCGAAAAGGCAATCGCGTTGCTCGCGGCCGAAAAGCGCGACGCGTCGATCCTCGTCACGCTCGAATCGGGCCTGTGCCGCAAGGACACGATGTACGAGATCGACCGCGTGATCAACGTGCTGCGCGCGGCGATCGTCGAGCTGAACCGAGACGACAGCCAGACATTCTCGTGCGACAACACGTCGAGCGCCGACAAGCGCAAGATCTTCACCGTTCGCGAGCCGCTGCGCGGCGTCGTCGCCGCGATCACGCCGTTCAACCACCCGATGAACCAGGTCGCGCACAAGATCTGTCCGGCGATCGCGTCGAACAACCGCGTCGTGCTGAAGCCGTCGGACAAGACGCCGCTGTCGGCGCTGTACCTGCTCGATCTGTTTCGCGAGGCCGGATTGCCGGAACCGATGTTCGACGTCGTGATCGGCGAGCCGGACGTGGTCGGCTCCGAACTCGTTCGCAACGAGCATGTCGAACTCGTCGCGTTCACCGGCAGCGTCGCGGTCGGCAAGCGGATCGCCGAGATGGCCGGCTATCGGCGCGCGATCCTCGAGCTCGGCGGCAACGATCCGCTGATCGTGATGGAGGACGCCGACCTCGACCGCGCCGCGCGACTCGCCGCCAGGGGCTCCTACAAGAATTCCGGTCAGCGCTGCACCGCGGTCAAGCGCATCCTTGTCGAGCGATCCGTCGCGGGCAAGTTCATCGAACTGCTCGTCGAACACAGCCGAAGCTGGAAAACCGGCGATCCGATGGACGAGCACGTCGACATCGGCACGCTGATCGACGATGCGGCCGCGACCGAATGCGCGCGACGCGTCGACGAGGCGGCAGACGCCGGCGCACGCGTGTTGTTCGGCCATCGCCGCGACGGCGCCGCCTATGCGCCGACCGTGCTCGACCGCATCGATCCGGCGCTGCGGCTCGTCCAAGAGGAGACGTTCGGCCCCGTGTCGCCCGTGATCACGTTCTCTGGCGTCGACGAAGCAATCGCGATCGCGAACGGCACGCGATACGGATTGTCATCGGGCGTGTGCACGAACCGGTTCGACTACATCATGCATTTGATCGCCCATCTCGATGTCGGCACCGTCAACGTGTGGGAGGTGCCGGGCTTCCGGATGGAAAGCACGCCGTTCGGCGGCGTCAAGGATTCAGGGCTCGGCAGCAAGGAAGGCATGCAGGAGGCGATCAAGAACTTCACGAACCTGAAGACCTATTCGCTGCCGTGGGGCCCGCTCGCGCAACCCGATGCGGCATGAAGGAACGGGCATGCGCGATGCGGCGCGCGTCAGCCGGCAGCCGCCGCCGCGAGCCAGTCCTCGAACTTGCGATGCAGCGCGGTCTTCTGAATGCCGATCGGCGTGACCACATAGTAATCGTGCGGCGCCACCCGGATGTCGCCGAACGGCGCGACGATCCTGCCGCTCGCGAAATCGCGGCTCAGCGTGACGACCGGCCCGATGCCGACGCCGAGATCGTCGACGATGCCCTGGAACGTCACATGAAAATGATCGAAGCGCTGCCGCCTCGTGAAGCGGTTCGCGTCCAGTTTCGCCGCAGCGAACCAGTCGTCCCAGTGGCGCGGGCGCGTTTCGGTTTCGAGGATCGTATGGCGCGCGAGATCCTCGAGACGATCGAGCGGCACGCGGCTCAGCAGCGACGGCGATGCGACGACCGTGTGATGATCGCTGAGAAAGCGGATCGCCGATTGGGGATTGAAGACCTGATCGTCGCGTCTTATCGCGACATCGCAATTCCCGCCGCTCGGCTGTTGCTGCGTCGTGACGGTCAACACCTGCACCATCGCGTCCGGATGCGCGTCGCGAAACGCCGCGAGACGGGGAATCAGCCAGCGCATGCCGAACGTCGTCGGCACGCTGATGCGCAGCACTTGCCGCGCGCTGCCCTTGCCGTAGCGCTGAACGATGTCCGTCAGCGCGTCAAGCGCGCCGCCGAGCTCCTGCGCGAACGCTCGCGCATGCACGGACGGGACCATCCGCTGACCGTCCTTCTCGAAGAGGCTCGTGCCGAGCCACGATTCCAGCGTCTGAATCTGGCGGCTGACCGCGCTGTGCGTGACGCACAGCTCGTCGGCTGCCGCCGTGAAGCTTCCCGCGCGGCACGCGACCAAAAACGTTCGGATTGCCGCCAATGGGGGGAGTGCCGACATGGCTCGTACTTTATGTCACGGATGCGTGAAATTTTAGCACTGTGCCCGACTTGCCGATTGACTACGATGCAAGATCGTCCCCAATCCGGAGGTCGACTGGTCGAAGAGGATTTTCAATGACTGCTTATGCGATCGTATTGCTGATCGGCGTCGTCGCGGGCGTCGTCAGCGGCGTCATCGGAACCGGTGCGTCGATCATGCTGCTGCCGCCGCTCGTGTTCTATTTCGGTCCGAAGCAGGCCGTGCCGATCATGGCGATCGCCGCCGTGCTGGGCAACGTCTCGCGCGCGTACGTGTGGCGCCGCGACATCGCATGGAAAGCGTTCTTCGCCTATTCGATCGCCGCCGCGCCGGCCGCCATGCTCGGCGCGCGGACGCTGTGGGTGCTCAAGCCGCAATGGGTCGACTGCGCGCTCGGCGTGTTCTTCCTGTCGATGATCCCATACCGATACGTAGCAAGCCGAAACGAATTTTCATTGTCGGCGTGGCAGTTGTCCGCAGCGGGCGCGGTCGTCGGCTATCTGACCGGCATCGTGTTCTCCACCGGCCCGCTGACGCTGCCGATCTTCTCCGCCTACGGGCTGCTCAAGGGCGGCCTGCTTGCAACCGAAGCAGCGGCGTCGCTCGTCGTCTATGCGAGCAAGCTTGCCGCGTTCGGGCAGCTTGGCGGCCTGCCGCTCGACGTGGTGATCAAGGGCACGCTCGTCGGCGCATCGCTATCCGCGGGCATCTCGATCGGCAAGGCGGTCACGCTGCGCCTGTCGACGAGCGCGTTCCACCGGCTGCTCGATCTCGTGATGCTGTCGGCCGGCACGACGCTGCTGTGGGGCGCTATGCGCTGATTCGAAGCCCGTGCGTCAGCCGGACCGAATAGCCGCTGCGCGCTCGGCGCGCCACGTGCCATTCGCGTTTGCGGCGAAGCCACGTTGCCGATTCGGCAACGATCCGGCAACGATCCGTTTGCGGCTCGCGCTGCCGTCGCGGAGTCGAACGACTCGCCGTGCGCCGGTCCGCTCGATTCCGCGATACGGCACACGCGATCGCTTCACGTGGCCTCGCATTGCGCCACCGATCTGATGTCGACATCCCCCTTTCGACGACTCGGCGCCCGCGCCAGTCCGGCCGTGACGCGAACCACGCTGCCGCGGCGCAACGGATTCGTTCCGCCCTACTGAGGACCGCGCGCCGCGGCGGCATGCGCGCCGGCTGGCATCGTCGTCGCGAACGCCGCGTCGCGCCGGCGAACACGGCAATCGCGCTTGCCACAATATTTTCGTTGACAAGCCAACGAAGGATGACGAAACTCATCGACATGGATACGCGCCTGCACATCGCCATCGTAAATGCCCACCCGCCAATGAACGCCCGTTGTGGCGTGTCACCGGGGGCGCTCGCGCGTTAGCTATCCGCAACATCGGATGTCAAGAGGCCCCCGCCGGAAACGGTTGGGGCCTTTTTCATTGCGCTGCGCTCCTTCCGCCGGCTCTATTCAGGAGAAGACGATGGACCAGGCAAGCCGGTTGTTATTTCGTCCCGATTCGACGCGGCACGACGGATATGACGCGATCCAGCTGCCGCGCATGACGCTTCACTTCGCGCTCGAGCCGCGCGCGATGATGACGTGGCTTGCGCGCAGCCACACCGAGATCCGCGTGCTGAGCTCGCGCGTCTGGCTCACGCGCTCGTACAGCGTCGACGACTACTGGCTGCAGCCGGGTGACGTGCTGCACGTGCCGCGCGGCGAGCGCATCTGGCTCAGCGCCGACGGGCCGTCCGCCGCGGAGGTCTCACTGACGACGGCGTACGCGCGCCGGCGCGGCTGGATCGGCGGCATGATCGACGGGCTGCTCGACATCGCGGCGGATCTGACCAGTCCGCGCCCGCGTTGACGCGTCGTGCGAGCAGACGCAGAGGCATGCCGCGCCGGCTCGACGCGACAAACGCCGTTGTGAACCGTTTGGCGTCTGTTGCTTCGCGCGATGAAGCGAAGCAACGGACGCCTCGCGAAAGCGACGGTGAAGCTCACCGTCGCGTCGCATAAATTTCGCGCAGTCGCGTCGGCTTCTATCATCAGGACCGCTATGCATTTCGAAGCCGAGAGAAGCGAAATCAACAAGCGGCCGATCGATGCCGGTACCGCGTGACGCAACTTCGCCCGTCGCCCGCGTCGGTCGAATACCGTCGGCCGTGCGTCGTCATCGGATGCATCGGATCGGAGCGCTCACGCACGACCGATCGAACAAAATCGCGCGCGCCCTTCGAATCGCGATGCGCGCACGATGATCCGTCGACGCACGACAACTGCGAACTCGGTTCGCGCGGATGCCCCGCCGACGGCCAGCCGCCAGCCGCATCGCGCACGTCGTGCCGAATCGCGTGACCGCGAGCACGCGATTCGTGCATACAAGCGCGCACGGCGTTTCAGGAAAAATGAGGAAACGTTGCGCGCACCGGTTCGGTCCGTTCCCCGAACGAACGCACGCAACGCATGTGTTGAACGACGACGCCCCGATCGATGAACGGCGCGCTCGAAATGGCGGCGAAGCGCGCACGACAAAGCGCGCCGAAAACATCGCGGCCGGCGGGCACGTGCCGCACGCCGCGAACCGTTCGCACGCGACGTTACGTGCTCGCCGCGAGACGCGGCCCCGACGCGCCGCGCACGGCCGTCGACGGCTCTTCGTCGGTCTTTTGCACCTGCGCGCTCACCCAAGGATCGATGCCTTGCTTCTGCACCTCTTCGAGAAACGACACGCGCGCGCGCCAGTAATCGGCCTGCAGCTTCGCGTCGATCACGCGCTGCTCGGCGGCGAACAACTCCATCCGTGCAGTCACGAGCATCGACGCCGCGCTCTTCTCGGGAGTGGGGGCGTGACGCAACGCCCATCGGCTGATCCAGTTCAACATGCTTGCCTCCGTATTGACGGATGAAATCGCGTGGGGCGCGTCCCACCTGCGAAACCCTGCCCCTGCACTCACCTTCAGCTGCCACTGCGAAATGCGCCGATTCCCGCGTCCGCTCCCGGCACCCAACGGCCCCGACGCGAGCATTGTCTCTATCCTAGTGAGAGAATCGCGTTAATGCGATGACGACTTGCATTCTTTTACACAAGCCACCTTATTGCAACATCCTAAAAAACAACGATATCCCATTGATCCAGAAGAAAAATATCCGTCGAAAAATATATGTAAACACCTATCTCTAAAATCAACGGATTTGTAGCAGGAATTGGGTGAATTTCCGGATGTCGATCGTTCGGCAGCGCATGCTTTCGACCGAAACCTTACGCCGATTCTCATGGACTTTTTTCTTTTCATGCGATTGGCGCGGGCATCATGCGGCCGCAAAGCCGGCGAGCTTGCCTGCCGTGCAATCCGCCAGGAATCGCGCGAGGCTGGCCATGCAGCCGCATGTTTCGACCGCGTACGTTCGAACATGACGCCGTACCGGCATGCACGACAATGGGGCGTCGCGCCGTCGCAGCGCGCGAGCACGCGCCATTGCGGCATGAAAGTCCATCACGTCGCATTCGGCCGATTTCGATGCGCCCACTCGGTCGCGCCTGCGATACGGCTCGCCGTTGCTTTCGAAGATATTACGATCGGCAATGCGAACCATGCATGACGGTCCGCCACTCGCACGCAACTTGTTCGCCACTCGTGCGCATATCAAGCCGTCATTCGTGCGCGGCGCGTCGACGCGCCACGCACCGCATGTCGTCGCCGGCTCGGCGTCGCGTGCGGCGCGCACAACGCGCGCAATGCGTCAGTCACGCGCAACGTTCATCCGCAGGCCGCATTCCGTCCGTCATCGGAGCCCGCCTTCGTCGGGCCACCGGTAACCGAGCAGCCTCGAACGCGCATACGCGAACTCGCGTACCGCGCCGCGCTGATTGCCGCCGAACAGATACACGCGTTCGTCGTCGTGCCGCACATAGAAGCCGACATGCCCTCGCCAGCTCGTCGGACGATCGCGCGTCAGCACGGCGACGCATCCATAGGCCGGCTCGCTCAGCGCACGGCCCCACTCGAGCCACGATCGCGCGAGCGCCGAGCCCGTTCCCGATATCCCGACGCGCGCGAAACACCAGTTGACGAACGACGAGCACCACGAAATCTTGTCGTCGTAGCCGGCGAGATTCGTGCAGCCGTTGTATTCGATGATGCGCGGATTGCTTGCGCCGGCCCTGAAACGCCGAACGCCCTGTTCCGCGAGCGCGACGGACATCCAGGCAGGATGGCCGGCATCGGCTTGCTGTTCGCCGGGCGCCGGCACGACGCTTTCATGCATTCGAGCGATCGACGTCAAGCTGAACTCTCCAGTTCGTGAATAGGCGGCGCACCGGCACGGGCGTCGACGCCGTTCGTTGTTCGCCGTTCGTTGTTCGTTGTTCGTTGTTCGTTGTTCGACGCCGCCAGGGCGCCGCACGCGGCGCACGCCCTTCTCGCTACCGGCAAGCGGTCATTTTAACGACTCGCCGACGAACGCGTGCGCGGACGCCGCCCGCCCGAATTCTCGCCGCGCTCGCTGCGCGAGCCGCCGCGAGCGCGATGTCGAATCGCGATCAATCGCCACAAATATATCGTCCCGCCTATGTCCGCTATTACAATCCGCCGATAGCCGCCCAATAGTGGCTGGTTACAGTACGTCCGCCACGCGGGCAACACAACTCACAAAGCATTCAGCAACACGACTACTCGACCGGAGAATCGCCCACATGGAATCGATCAAACGGTACTTCGGCTTCGCGGAAGCCGGAACCGACTTGCGCACCGAAATACTCGCGGGCGTCACCACGTTCCTGACGATGGCCTACATCATCTTCGTCAACCCCGCGATTCTCGGTGATGCGGGCATGCCGAAGGAATCCGTCTTCGTCGCCACGTGCCTCGTCGCCGCGCTCGCATCGGTCATCATGGGCCTGTACGCGAACTACCCGATCGCCTGCGCGCCGGGCATGGGCCTCAACGCGTATTTCGCTTACACCGTCGTCAAGGGCATGGGCTTTACGTGGCAGGCCGCGCTCGGCGCGGTGTTCATCTCCGGCTGCCTGTTCCTGCTCGTCACGCTGTTTCGCGTGCGCGAAGTGATCGTCAATGGGATTCCGAAGTCGCTGCGCATCGCGATCACCGCGGGCATCGGCCTTTTCCTCGGCATCATTTCGCTGAAGACGGCGGGCGTGATCGTCGGCAGCCCGGCGACGCTCGTCACGCTCGGCGATCTGCACAAGCCGACGACGGTCCTCGCGATCATCGGCTTCTTCGCGATCGTCACGCTCGATTACCTGCGCGTGCGCGGCGCGATCCTGATCGGCATCATCGGCGTGACGATCCTGTCGTTCTTCTTCGGCGGCAACGAGTTTCACGGAATCTTCTCCGCACCGCCGTCGATCGACGCGACGCTGTTCAAGCTCGACATCGGCGCCGCGCTGTCGACGGGCATCATCAACGTGATCCTCGTGTTCTTCCTCGTCGAGCTGTTCGATGCGACGGGCACGCTGATGGGCGTCGCGAATCGCGCGGGGCTCCTCGTCGAAGGCAAGATGCATCGCCTGAACAAGGCACTCCTCGCCGACAGCACCGCGATCGTCGCGGGCTCGGTGCTCGGCACGTCGTCGACGACCGCATACATCGAAAGCGCATCCGGCGTGCAGGCGGGCGGGCGCACCGGCGTTACCGCGATCACGGTCGCCGTGCTGTTCATTGCATGCCTCTTCATCGCGCCGCTCGCGAGCGTCGTGCCCGGCTACGCGACTGCGCCGGCGCTGCTGTACGTGTCGTGCCTGATGCTGCGCGACATGGTCGACGTGCCGTGGGACGATGCGACGGAGGCCGTGCCCGCCGCGCTCACCGCGTTGCTGATGCCGTTCACGTACTCGATCGCGAACGGCGTCGCGTTCGGCTTCATCGCCTACGGCGGCCTCAAGCTGCTGACGGGCCACGCGAAGCAGGTGAAGCCGATCGTCTGGATCATCGCAGCGATCTTCCTGTTCCGCTACTTCTACCTCGGCGCCGAATAACGGCGCGACGCGCGGCGGCGAACGCGCAAGCGACTGCCGCCGCAAACGGCTCGTCCGCGTCTGGACGCGCGGGCGACGACGCAGCCGTATGGGGAACGGTAATGCCGCGCGACGATGCGCGATCTCGGAAGCCGACGCAACGACGGCATGCGCCGGGCGACAGATTCGTCGGCAATGCTTGAATTCCCAACTAGCCCGCCGCCCGCGCGACAGTTGCGCGCCGGCAAGACGTCTCGCCGCGATCCGGCGGCGATTGTCACGCGTGCGGCTCCCATGCGCGCTTGCTCGTGCGTTCGCGAGGCTGCTATGGCCGCGACAGAACGCAATAGGAACGTCACCGCTGACGCATCCGCACACCGGCGAGAGTCCGACGTAATATCCGACCGAAGGACGTCAACGAAGCCGGCGTCCTCACTGCGAATTCCATTCGGCGCAGACAGCGACGCATTCGTCTTTAGGAGAACCGATCGAACGAAGATCGACCGCGAGCGACCGATTCGGCGCGCGGCCAATAAGCTCGCTTGCGCGGCGGAACGGCTCGTCGGCAACCGATGATTCGACGGTGCGAGAGTCGACTGCGAAGAGAGATCCGCGAAACATGCAACGCCGCGACAGTCGCGCCCGGAAGGAGCACGTGTTCTCATCGCGACCATTCGAAGCGCGCCTGCGCGCTCGTCGACAGGCGGCTCGATAAGCGAATCGATTAGCGGCTCAAAAAGCGGTTCGATAAACGGCTCGCAAGCGACCGAACGAAGCCCGACGAACAACCGACGCAGCGCTCGCGCAAGCGCAGCCGGCCACGGCCACGCAACGCAACGCAACGCATCGTCGCGCGCATGCCGTCCACTGCCGCGAATCCTCAAATCAACGACCCGCAGAAGCGAACACGCCCGCGTGTCGACGCAGGCCTGCACGCCGCATCTCGCAAGCATGCCGAACGAATCCACTTCGGCTCAAAAAAAACGAGCGCCACCCGCGGGCAGCGCTCGTTCGCGAAGTCGGCGCAATCTAGCGCACGTTCGCCTCGTAAAACCTGACGTACCCGCTTCTCAACACCACGCATTGCGCGCGGGTCTCGGACAACAGGCGTCGCGCCGCGGCCTCGATACGGAGCCGGTGCGCATCGAACGCCCCCACCATATCCTCGAAGCGCGGCGAAGCGGCACCGTAATGGTCCTCGAGCGCCTCGGCGGTGATATGGCATTGAACCGGCTCGCCGTCGACCATCGCCATGAACGCGAGCGTCAATTCGCGCCCCGAATATTCGGGCGCATCGTTCGTGAACTGGATCTGCATCGGAACCGCCTTTGCCGTAGCTCGAGAATGCAAGAAACCGCGTGCCGCCGGAAGGATTCGCCGGCCGGAAGCGCGCGGGCTGACCGGAGCGGCTGTCGTGCGGCGAGCGGCGCGCGCTCGCCGGATGCTCCGGTTGACTTCACTTTAGTCGCTTTCCGGCACGACACAAGATTTCGTCAAAAAACCCTGCGCGCGCGCAGGCTCCCGCGCATTCTTCTGTCAATTGACCGCGCAACGGCTTGACTGCAGGAAGAATCGTGCGATGAATCGTCGTGGGAATCGCACACCGGATTCGACTGCGAATCCCGGTGTCAGGCAGTTGCAAACGAGAGGGAGCGATGGTCCGCGCCGCATTTCCGCGTGCGGTTCGTCGACCGGCGAACTCCGCTCGCGGGCCGTCGGGTTTCGCGCGAACGAGCTTCGATGGCCTTCGCTCGAGTCGACGCGCGCACCGCCGCGCCAAAGCCCTTTATATTGCGACGGGCATGCGGGTTATATGCCGATCGCATTCGGCAGCGCTCGTCGCGTCGCACAACGCGCGAGCCGATCGAGCCCCACGGCGCCGCGAGCGCGCTCGCCGTCGCGCCGCCCGCAGGCCATCCCGCTCACTTCTTTTCGTCCTTCGGCCAGACGTTCAGTGCAACCGCGCAAGTCGTCACGCCGAGCGCAATCGCCGCAGCGCCATATCGCACCGCAGCATCCTGGTCGAACAACAATCCGTGGATCGCCACGGCAATGCCGGCCAGCGAGACGAACGTCGCGATCGCGGCGAGCACCACTCTCAGTTCCGTCCGAACCATGATGATTCTCCCCGAACGGATGCATGTCGCGGCGCATGCTGAATTGCGGGGACCGTTCATGATTTCCGCATCGGTCCGGGCGGGGCGCGGCGCGTGCGCACCCTGTTTCCATCATTGCAGGCCGGGGCACAAAAGCAAGCGAAATTCGATTTGCGGTCGCACATCGCGCGCGGCGCTTGTATGATGGGCGTGCCCGCGCCGCCACGTCCACCGCTGCGCCGGTCGAGCGGAGCGCACACTCCGTCGGCGGGCCCCATGGAGACAAGTCATGCCGCAATCTTCCGTGCTGCCCGCCGTGGCGAGCCGCGTCGACCTGCTCGCGCAAGCGCACGCCCGCTCATCGTCGGTGGGCCTGCGCGCATCCGAATTGCCCGATTTTTCGCCGCTGTCGCGCACCGCGCTGCGCGAACTGATCGACGGCAGCCAGTCGCTGTACACGCATGCGCGCCCGGTGATGGACACGCTGCACACGCAGATCGCCGACACGCAAAGCCTCGTGCTCCTGACCGATCGGGACGGCGTGATCCTGCACAGCATCGGCGACGCCGATTTCGTCGAGAAGGCGAATCGTGTCGCGCTCTGCCCCGGCGTGTCGTGGGCGGAGGACACGCGCGGCACCAACGCGATCGGCACGGCGCTCGCCTCGGGCCAGGCGCTCGCCGTCCACGGCGCCGAGCATTTCCTGCGCGCGAATCACGTGCTGACCTGCTCGTGCGCGCCGATCGTCGATCCCTTCGGCCGCATCCTCGGCGCGTTGGACGTGAGCGGCGATCCGCGCGGCTTCAGCTCGCACACGCTCGCGCTCGTGAAGATGTCCGCGCAACTGATCGAGAATCATTTGTTCGCGAACCAGTGCGCCGACGCGCTGCGCGTGCGCTTTCACGCACACGACGAATTCGTCGACTCGCTGTTCGCGGGCCTCGTCGCGTTCAGCCCGAGCGGCGCGCTGATCGCGGCGAACCGCAGCGCGCAATTCCAGCTCGGCGCTGGTTTCGATGCGCTGCAGCATCGCGGCTGCGACGAGCTGTTCGGCCTGTCGTTCGCGAAGCTCGCGCAGCATGCGGCGCACGAGCCGCTCGCGTGCTTCGCGCTGACGCTCGGCAGCGGCGTGCGCGTGCGCGCGCGCTGTGAATTCGCGGATGCGCAGCGCACGGCCGTTCCGGTGACGAGCCGCATCGCGCCGCCCCGTAACGCCGAGAGCACGCGCGACGACGATCCCGACGCGATCACGTTCGCGACGCTCGACACGGGCGATGCGCGCATGGCCGCCGTGCTGCAGCGCGTCGGCAAGGTGCGCGGGCGCGACCTGCCGGTGCTCGTGCTCGGCGAAACCGGCACCGGCAAGGAATGGCTCGCGCGGGCGCTGCATCGTGCGTCGCCGCGCCGCGACGGTCCGTTCGTCGCGGTCAATTGCGCGGCGTTGCCTGATTCGCTGATCGAAGCGGAGCTGTTCGGCTACGAGGACGGCGCGTTCACCGGCGCGCGCAAGCGCGGCAGCCCCGGCAAGATCGCGCAGGCGGACGGCGGCACGCTGTTTCTCGACGAAATCGGCGACATGCCGCTCGCGCAGCAGGTGCGGCTGATGCGCGTGCTGCAGGAACGCGCGGTGATGCCGCTCGGCGGCGCGCGCGCGGTGCCGGTGGATTTGCGGATCGTCTGCGCGACGCACCGCGATCTGCGCGGGATGATCGCCGCCGGCACGTTCCGCGAGGATCTGTTCTACCGGATCAACGGCCTCGCGGTGACGCTGCCGGCGCTGGCCGAGCGCTCGGACCTCGAGACGCTCGTCGCCCGCGTGCTCGCGCGGCTCGCGCGCAGCGAGCCGATGCCCGCCGCCGTGTCGCCGGCCGTGCTCGCCGCGTTTGCGCGCTGCCGCTGGCCCGGCAATCTGCGTCAACTGACGAACGTGCTGCGCACGGCCGGGATGCTCGCCGAAGGCGAAACGCAAATCGACGTCGAGCATTTGCCCGACGATTTCTGGCTCGACTGCCCGCAGCCCGCGCGGGAAGCCACGGCGACACCCACCGACGGCGACGCGGCCGGCGCGGCAGCGGCGTTCGCCACCGCCGCGCCGACGCTGCAAGCCCATCAGTTCGCGCTGATCGACGGCGCGCTCGACCGGCATCGCGGCAACGTGTCGGCGGCCGCGCGCGAGCTCGGGCTCGCGCGCAACACCGTTTATCGACATCTGCGCAGACGACGGCCGCCAGACGTCTGAATCGTCGGTGCCGCCGGTGCCGCAGCCAGCCGCGGACGGCGAGCGCGGCACCGCGCGTGCGGCCTTGCGTACGATGCGCAGATGGGCCGCGCTGCGTGCGCGGCGAAACGCGCGAGCGCATCGGGTATCCTTGCGGCTTCATCGTCCACGACACCGCGCCGCCGCTTACGATCGCATGACCGAAGAACGTTCGCACTGGGTGCGAGTCGAGCCGCTCGGAGCCGGCTTCGACGCGCCCGAATCGCTGTCGCTGCTCGAAGCCGCGGGCTTCGCCGGCGTATCGCTGCCGCGCTCGTGCCGCAACGGCACGTGCCGGACCTGCCTGTGCCGTCTGCGCGAAGGCTCGATCGTCTACCGGATCGACTGGCCCGGCGTGAGCGCCGAAGAAAAAGCGGAAGGCTACATCCTGCCGTGCGTCGCGATCGCGCGATCCGATCTCGTCATCGAGGTGCCTGACGCCGAATGAACGCACGCGCGGGGATCGTGCAAGGAGATCGCAGGTGTCCGCGCCGGGCCGCGCACGGCGGGCATGATCGCATGCCGCCGCGCGCCCGCCCGACAGCCGGGCCGCCGCCGATCACATGGTCGAAAGACATGCACGGCCGCGTATCGAGCGCGCTTCGCTCGACAGTCGACACCACACCGCTCGCGCCGCGAATCGCGCCGACGCCGCGCAACGCCTGCGTGCACGCGGACAGACAACGGCCGCCGTCATCGGCTGGTGCAGGCCGACACGACAGGATCGTTGCTCCCCGTATGGACGAAACCGTCCGACACCCATTGATTCGAGCCGAGCCGATACCAGAGCCGCGTCGCACCCCAGTTGCCCCGCACCGTATCGCCGTACGCATAGCACGCGAGCTGGACCGTCGCGCCGTTCGCGACGGTGCCGACGACCGAAGCGGACAGCGACGGCGCGCTGCGCAGGTTCACAGGCCCCGGCGCCTGCACGGTCGCCTTCACGGACGGCGACGGTTCGGCCGGCCCGCCGCTGTCCTCCGAGCCGTAATTGGTGAGTGACGCCTGCACGGACACGCGCCGCTGATTGCGGATCGCATAGCCCGAATACGCACCGCCGCCTTCGAAGAACTGCCAGCCGCCGATCGTCTTGCCGTTCACGGGCACATCGCTGCCGCCCTGGCTCAGCGCGAAGTGCACGTGCGGCCCGGTCGTCTGCCCACCGCACGGCAGGCCGTTGCCGACGCGCCCGAGGTATTCGCCCTGGCGCACGCGCGTGCCGCTGCCAGCCTGAGTCAGCTGAACCATGTGGTAGTACGTGGTCGCATAGCCGTTGTCGTGGACGACCTTGACGATCGCGCTGCCGTTGCGCTCGCAGCTTTTGTAGAGAACGCCGCCACGCGCGGCGAGCACCTGGCCGTTGCCGATGGAAAAGTCGAGCGAGTTGAACGGGCGGCTTTCGCCGCTCCAGCCATGCGCGCCGCCCGTCCAATACCACGCGGCGCCTTGCTGCCACGGCAGCGCAAGCCCCGTCTGCCCCGCCGCCGCGCTCGGCCGCGACGCGGCGGGCGCGCGGCCTGCATTCAGATGCGCGCGCTCGTCGCGGGGCAGCAGCTTCGCCGGCGCCGCGGCGGCAAGCGCATAAAACGCATCGGTGCCTTCGATGCCGACGACCCATCCGTCCTTTGCGCGTTGCGCGACGAAGAGCTTCGACACGGGGTAGGCCGGCGAGTCGTTCGGAACGACCTGCGTAACGGTGCCGAACACCCATCCGGCCTCCTGATCCGACTTGATCGGCTCGATCACGTCGTCGCGCGCAGCGGGCGCGGCCGGCCCCTGCTTGCCGAGCCGAGTGGAGAAAGCCTGCCGGATTGCCTGCTGCAGGTCCGGTGCATCGACGGGCACCGCATACGCGGCGCCGGACAGGCCTGCCGCCATCAACGGCACGGCCATCAAACGCTTGATGGAATCGGATGCACTACGCCAGACCATCGGGCCCATAAGAACGCCTCCCTTATCAGTGAACGTCGTCATTTCGACGGACGGGACCGACTGCGGCCCGATGCGGTGTCGTCGGCCGACGCGACCACAGCGATCCCACGGTGAACCTTGACAGCTCGATTCGGACTGCTTAGCAGCTTGACCAAACCGACAAAGCCCTTACGCCCCGGGAATCATAGTGACTTTCCTCTAAAAGTAAACCTTGCAATCGACAAATCGATCGGATTTACGAAGGCAGCCATCCCGCTATTTCATCGATATTGGCACCAGAAACGTATATTGAAATAGTGATTGTTTCAGATATGCGCATGAGAATTTATTCGTCACGAAACGGCGAATAAGGAAGGAATCCGAATGATGTCGGAGCCGGATCGATCGATCTGACCAAGCATGTCCGTCATGCGAACAAGAACACAAAACGCCTTCTTTTTCAGGCGCTTAATGTCACGCATGCAATGATCCACGAGAATCACGGGCAGCCGATGAATCGGCCGACCGGATCAGGAAAAATCGACATTCACCGCGTTCATGATGCACGCCGATAAGATGCGGTTCTAAAAAATAAATGCCGTGATTACATGAATCCGTTCGAATCGGCGGTTATGTCACCTGGAACACAATCGCATTGACCGGAGAATGCGACCGAACGCGCCATGTTCTAATTTTCCGAAATGCGCGTTCGTCCGCCGGTATCGTTGCGCGAGCGACGTGCCCGCGATGCCGCCGTCCTACGCGCCGAGATACGCGCTGCGGATTCCGTCGTTCGCCAGCAGGTTCGCGCCGGTGTCGGCGAGCACGACCCGCCCCGTCTCGAGCACATAGCCGCGATCGGCGACCTGCAACGCCTTGTGCGCGTTCTGCTCGACGAGGAACACCGTCACGCCCTCGTCGCGAATCGTCCGGATGATGTCGAAGATCTGCGCGATCACGAGCGGCGCAAGGCCGAGCGTCGGCTCGTCTAGCAGCAGCAGGCGCGGCCGGCTCATCAGCGCGCGGCCGATCGCGAGCATCTGCTGCTCGCCGCCCGACATCGTGCCCGCCCGCTGCCCCGAGCGCTCCTTCAGCCGCGGAAACAGGCGATAGACATGCTCGACGCCCTCGTCGATCTCATGGCGGCTCGCGAAGAAGCCGCCCATCTTCAGATTCTCCAGCACGGTGAGGCTCGGAAACACGCGGCGCCCTTCCGGCGAGATCGCGAGCCCCTGGCGCATGATCTCGTGCGTCGGCATCGCGGTGATGTCGCTGCCCTCGAACAGCACGCGCCCGCTCGACGCGCGCGGCGTGCCGCACACGGTCATCATCAGCGTCGTCTTGCCCGCGCCGTTGCTGCCGATCAGCGTGACGATCTCGCCCTTCTTCACTTCGATCGACACGCCCGACAGCGCCTCGATCGCGCCGTAGTGCGTATGGACCTTCTCCAGCTTCAGCATCACTCCTCTCCCAGATAGGCCTTGATCACGCGCGGATCGTTGCGCACTTCGTCGGGCCGGCCGATCGTGATCGGCCGGCCGTGCTCCATCACCAGAATGCGATCCGAGACGCCCATCACGAGACTCATGTCGTGCTCGATCAGCAGCACCGCGACGCCGAACTCGCGGCGCAGCCGGTCGATCAGTTGCTGCAGTTCGACCTTCTCCTGCGGATTGAGGCCCGCCGCCGGCTCGTCGAGCATCAGCAGGCGCGGGTTCGTGATCATGCAGCGCGCGATCTCAAGGCGGCGCTGATGGCCATACGAGAGCGTGCCCGCGGGCCGGTTCGCGACCGCCGTCAGATTCATCCGGTCGAGCCACACGGCCGCGCGCTCGAGCGCGTCGCGTTCCGCGCGGCGATACGCGGGCGTCGCGAAGAGGCCGTGAAAGAGCCCCGACTTCACCTGCCGATGCTGCGCGACGAGCAGGTTCTCGACGACCGTCAGCGACTTGAAGAGCCGAATGTTCTGGAACGTGCGCACGAGCCCCTTGCGCGCGACCAGGTGGCTCGTCAGCCCGCCGATCGAATGGCCGTCGAGCACGACGCTGCCCGCCGTCGGCCGATAGAACCCGCCGATGCAGTTGAACACCGTCGTCTTGCCCGCGCCGTTCGGGCCGATGATCGCGAATACCTCGTCGCGGCGCACGTCGAAATCGATCCCGTCCACCGCGAGCAAGCCGCCGAAGCGCATCTGCAGCGCGGACACCTTCAACATTTCCGTCGTCGCGCTCATTGCGGCAGCTCCACGTGGGGGCGGCTCGCAGGCAGCAGGCCCTGCGGACGCCACATCATCATCAACACCATCACGAGGCCGAACATCAGCATCCGGTATTCGGCGAAACCGCGCGCGATCTCGGGCAACAGGGTCAGCAGGATCGCCGCGAGAATCACGCCGAGCTGCGAGCCCATTCCGCCCAGCACGACGATGGCGAGAATCAGCGCGGATTCGATGAACGTGAACGACTCCGGATTCACGAGCCCCTGGCGCGCCGCGAAGAACGCACCGCCGATGCCGGCGAACGACGCGCCGAGCGTGAACGCCGACAGCTTGATGCGCGTCGGATTGAGGCCGAGCGAGCGGCACGCGATCTCGTCGTCGCGCAGCGCCTCCCATGCGCGACCCATCGGCATCCTGATCAACCGGCTCGTCACGAAGAGCGTGAAACAGACGAGCAGCAGCGCGATCAGGTACAGGAAGATCACGACGTGCTCGCCGCTGTACTCGAGTCCGATCAGCTCGTGGAAGGTTTTCGCGCCCTCGACGCTCGCGCTTCGCGCCATCTCGAAGCCGAACACCGTCGGCTTCGGGATGCCGGAGACGCCGTCGGGGCCGCCCGTGATGCTCGTCAGGTTGTTCGCGAGCAGGCGGATGATCTCGCCGAAGCCCAGCGTGACGATCGCGAGATAGTCGCCGCGCAGCCGCAGCACCGGAAAGCCGAGCACGAAGCCGAACGTCGCCGACGCGAGCGCGGCGAGCGGCAGGCATTCCCAGAACGTGAGCCCGAAGTACTGGTTGAGAAGCGCATATGTGTAGCCGCCGACCGCATAGAAGCCGACGTAGCCCAGATCGAGCAGGCCGGCGAAGCCGACGACGATGTTCAGGCCGAGGCCGAGGATCACGTAGATGAGCGCGAGCGTCGCGACGTCGATCGCGCCGCGCGAGCCGAAGAACGGCCACACGAAGCCGAACGCGACGAGCGCCCAGACGATCGCGCGCTGCTCGCGCGCGCCGAGCGGCGGCGTCGCGGGCATGCGCACGGCCGCCTTCGCGCGCACGAGCGCGGGCTTGAACAACTGAAACAGGAACACGGCGGCGACCGCGATCCAGACCGGCCGCCAGTGCGCTTCGAGAACGACCTGATAGCCGTCGAGCTTCAGTTGAAGGCCGAGGATCGGCACCGTGAGGATCGCGGTCAGCACGGCGGCCGTCACCGCGTGCTTGAGCGATCGCACGGCCGGCACGCCGGCCGTCGTGCGGACGGAAGTCATCGCTTGATTCATGGGCGGCCTCACACCTTTTCGATGTCCGACTTGCCGAGCAGGCCCGTCGGACGGAACAGCAGGATCAGCACGAGGAGGCCGAAGGCCACCACGTCCTTGTACTCGGCGGGCATGTACCCGGAGGCAAAAGTCTCGGCGAGACCGAGCAGCACGCCGCCCAGCATCGCGCCGGGAATGCTGCCGATGCCGCCCAGCACCGCGGCCGTGAACGCCTTGATGCCCGCGACGAAGCCGATATACGGATTGAGCTTGCCGATCGTGAGCCCGATCAGCACGCCGCCCACCGCGGCGAGCATCGCGCCCAGCACGAACGTGAACGAGATCACGCGGTTCGTGTCGATGCCGAGCAGGTTCGCCATCCGCATGTCTTCCGCGCACGCGCGGCATGCACGGCCCATCCGCGAATGCGAGATGAACAGCGTGAGCGCGATCATCAGCACGATCGTCACGCAGACGATCAACAGGCGCGCATACGGCACCGTCACGTCGAAGTCGCCGCCGACGTGAATATCGAACGCGCCGGAGATCAGCACGGGCACCGACATGTCGCGCGCGCCCTGGCCGATCTGTACGTAGTTCTGAAGAAAGATCGACATGCCGATCGCGGAGATGAGCGGCACGAGCCGCGGCCCGCCGCGCAGCGGCCGGTACGCGACGCGCTCGACCGCGAACCCGTAGAGCCCCGTGACGACGACCGACACGACAAGCGCCGCGCCGAGCACGAGCGGCAGCGGATAGCCCGCCGACGTGCCGATCGCGGTCAGCGTGACGAGCCCGACGTATGCGCCGATCATGTAGATCTCGCCGTGGGCGAAGTTGATCATGCCGATGATCCCGTAGACCATCGAATAGCCGATGGCGATCAACGCATAGATCGCGCCCAGCGTGAGGCCGTTGACCAGTTGCTGGGCGAATTGAGGAAAGAATTCATTCATGCGGGAAGCTCCCGTTCGCGCCGACGCGCATGCATGCGCCGCCGCTCGCGAAAGCGGCGGCGCATGCAGCGCACGGGCGTCCGATCTCGATGCGCCCGCCCCGCGGCGGCCCGCTCGCGCGACGGCGCAGGGCCAGCGCAGGGCCAATGCGACCCGCCCCGCTCGAACGTGCAGCGGGGCGGACGGGCAGGCAGATACTCCAGTTAGTTGGCGGCCGTCTTGGTCGCGTCCTTGTGCCACTTGTAGACGACGAACTTGAACGATTTCAGGTCGCCCTGCGCGTCGTACGACACCTTGCCGATCGGCGTGTCGAAGCTGTGCTGGTGCATGTACGCGGCGACCTTCGCCGGATCGGTGGTCTTCGCGCCCGCGATCGAATCGGCGATGATCTTCACGCCGGAATACGCGGGCATCTGGAACGTGCCGTTCGGATCGCGCTTCTTGTCGGCGAACGCCTTCACGAGCGCCGCATTGGCCGGATCGGCGGTGAAGTCGGCGGGCAGCGTGACGAGCATGCCTTCCGAAGCCGGGCCGGCGATCGCCGTCACGTCCTTGTTGCCGACGCCTTCCGGTCCCATGAACACGGCCTTCACGCCCTGTTCGCGCGCCTGGCGCATCAGCAGCCCCATTTCCGGGTGATAGCCGCCAAAGTAGACGAAGTCGACGCCCTGCGACTTCAGCTTCGTGACGACCGCCGAGTAGTCGGAGTCGCCCGCGTTGATGCCTTCGAAGATCACGACGGGCACCTTCGCCGCGTCGAGGTCCTTCTTCACCGCCGACGCGATGCCCTGGCCGTACGACTGCTTGTCGTGCAGCACGGCGACCTTCTTCGGCTTGACCTTGCCGATGATGTACTGCGCGGCGGCCGGCCCCTGCTGGTCGTCGCGGCCGATCGTTCGGAACACGAACTTACGCTTCTTGCCCTCGGTCAACTGCGGCGCGGTCGCCGACGGCGTGATCATCACGATGCCTTCGTTCTCGTAGATGTCCGACGCCGGAATCGTCGAGCCCGAGCACACGTGGCCGATCACGTACTTGATCTTCTGGCTGACGATCTTGTTCGCCACCGCGACCGCCTGCTTCGGCTCGCACGCGTCGTCCATCATCACCACCTCGAACTTATTGCCGCCCGCGCCGCCGGCTGCGTTGATCTGCTCGATCGCCGTCAGCGCGCCGGCCTTGACCATGTCGCCGTACTGAGCGACCGAGCCGCTCATCGGGCCGGCAATGGCGATCTTCACGGTTTCCGCATGGGCAGCGGCGCCGGCTGCAACGAGCATCGCGGCGAGAGAGATGGACGAAAGACGGGACAGCATCATCAGGAGCTCCTCGATTATGTTTAGTCATACGGGCAAGGCAACATGACTTGCGCAATCGAACAACACCCGTGGACGAAACGACTTGGAGCACGCCCGAGACGGAAAGACGGACCTGCAGATGGAACAGCGCTTGCGGGGCCCGGCAGTGTCAGCCGCCGTCGCGCGCGACGGAGACCTTGGTTCGGAAAGACAACGTGATGCGTCTTGTATTGCGCAAGCGATTCGCCTGCCCCGCTTACCTCACTGCTCGTCGGACGGATATGCCGACAGCCGTTGGCAAGGCAGCCGAAATTATAGGATCGTTTTTCATCCATCTGACCAGAATTAACGGACGAATCAGGGAAAACACGCAGTCCGCGCGGCCTCTCGGGCGCTCGGTTGCGCCCGTCGTTCGCATGCTGCACCGCAGCCGGATTCGACGGCCGCGCGACCGTTCGCGCAACCGCCTCGCGCGATTTCCCTTTCGCTGCGGACGTTTATCGCGACGCTGCGGCGCACCGTAAGACGAGCCGAACCCGATCCGGACGTCGAGCGACGGCGGCACGCGATTCGACCTCCGCAGCGAGGTACGACCGCCCGACCATCCGAACGACACGAGCGCCATGCAATATCCGCCGGCATGCGCGCATATACCGGCAATTTCATCGGGGACATAGCAGGCATTTTGGAATTTCGATGAAATAATGCGAGCGCGCAATCGGTCAGCCGGCCCTTTCATTTTCCCGTCGAGCCGGCTTGCCCGGTTCAGGCGGCACCGTGCCGGCCGGTCGCGCGATTCGCCCGCCGTTCGACTCCGATCCAACTCCGATCCGGCGGAAATCGGCCGCCGTTCGCACCACGCATCATTTACGCTCGCTTCATGGATTTCGACGTCATCGTTCTCGGCGCCGGCATCGTCGGCGTATCGGCCGCGCTGCATCTGCAGGATCGCGGCCGCAGGGTCGCGCTCGTCGACCGCGGCGCGCCCGGCGGCGGCACGAGCTTCGGCAACGCCGGGCTCATCGAGCGGTCCTCCGTCGCACCGTACGCGTTTCCGCGCAACCCGCTCGCGCTGCTGCGCTACGCGATGAACCGCTCGACCGAACTCTATTGGGATCGTGCGTCGCTGCCGTCGTTCGCGCCGTGGCTCGCGCGCTTCTGGTGGGAATCGTCGCCGCGCCGCCGTGCGGCCGCCGCGCGCGACATGCTGCCGCTCATCGAGCTCAGCGTCGCCGAGCACGATGCGCTGATCGCGCGCGCGAACGCCGGCGACCTCGTGCACGCGCGCGGCTGGATCGAAGCGTATCGGACGCCGGAGCGCCTCGAGCATGCGGCGCGCGGTGCGCGGCGCGACGCGAGCCGGCACGGCCTGCGCGTGGCGACGCTCGACGCGTCCGCGCTCGCCGCGCAAGAACCCGCGCTCGGCGCTGGGTTCTGCGGCGCGCTGCACTGGCTCGACCCCAAGAGCGTCGTCGATCCCGGCGCGCTCGTCAAAGCGTACGCGCGGCTCTTCGAGCGCGACGGCGGCGCGCTGCTCGAAGGCGATGCCGCGAGCGTCGAATCAAGCGGCGACGGCTGGCACGTGAGCACGGCCGACGGCGTCGCGACGGCGCGCGAAGTCGTCGTCGCGCTCGGCCCCTGGTCGGATACCGTGTTCGCGAAGCTCGGCTACCGGATACCGCTGCGCGAAAAACGCGGCTACCACATGCATTACGCGCCGCCCGACGGCGCGCCGCTGTCCGCGCCCGTCGTCGATCTCGAGCACGGCTACGTCGTCGCGCCGATGCGCGGCGGATTGCGGCTCACGACAGGCGTCGAGATCGCCGCGCGCACGCTGCCGCCGACGGGCGTGCAGCTCGCGCGCGCGGAGCGCATCGCGCAGCCGACGTTCAGGCTCGGCCCGCGGCTTGATCCCGCGCCGTGGCTCGGCTTTCGGCCGTGCACGCCGGACATGCGCCCCGTGATCGGCGCGGCGCCACGACACCGCGGCATGTGGTTCGCGTTCGGCCACAACCATCACGGGCTCACGCTCGGCCCCGTCACGGGGCGCCTGCTCGCGGAAATGATGTGCGGCGAGCCGACCGTCGCGGACGTCGCGCCGTTTCGCGTCGAGCGGTTTCTGTGATTCGAAGCGGGAAGCCGCGGGAGCGCGGGGGGCGGCAGCGGCATTCGATACGCCGGCACGCTCGCTCGCGCACCGTGACGAGAAGCGCCGCCGCGAATGCATGCCCCGTATGCGTTCCAACGGCAAAGGACCGGCCGACATAATCCGTGCATCATGTCGCTCGCCACGCGCCGCATGACCGATTCGCTATTCGCCCACTAAACAAAACCTGCGCGGCGGCGAAACTCAGGAGCGATATTGCGCGATCGTCGAAGCGCGACGAGCGCCTAATCGGTCATCGCGCAACGAGCAACGGGCTACGCCGCCCGCGAATCATTGCACGTTGAACGAATGGTGCTTTGCAATTTTCACAACGAACATCGTCTGAACAATCAATGCAGCCGAATCGGACGCACGAATAACCGAATTGCACTCGAACGCGCCGCGCGCAAAACGATCGCGCAAACCGTCTTCGCGTTGAAGCGAGAAACCTTGACACGCGGCGCAACAACGTGACAAAGCACTCGCCCGCACCGCATGCGCGCGCCGCGCGATGACGATCCGCAAACGGCGAATGCCGCGTGCAGCAGGCTGCGGCACGGCTCGGACGCGTTCTCGCACTCCGTTCGCGCACCATTCGAGTGAACGATTCCGCACTCCACTTTTGCCCGCAAATGGAAATCGATTGTTTCTAAATCGGCAAAAAGTAATTTGAGCCAGACAGGATGTTTTTTCCGCGCGAGCGCGCTTACATTTAGCGCACCCCTCTAATGGAAATCGCTACGGAATCGACGGAAAGCAGTTGCAATAACTGCCTAGGCCGATACCGCACGAGCTTTAGGAAACGGCAAAATGAAGTCCTCCAAATCCCAGCCTGTGCTCGATCCCGCTGACGTTCACGTCGAAATCCTCGAACGCTCCGACACGCTGCTCGTCGTCCGCTGGGTCGAACCCGGCCGCTGCCACTACGGCGAGCAACGCTGGCGCCGCCGCTTCGCGCAACGCACCGGCACTTGTGCGCTGTCGCGCCAGGTGATCCACCGCGGCGACGAAGTGTTCCGCCCCGCCGAGCGCCCGGCGCCCGCCAATGCAGGCGCGATGATTTCCGCCGCCGAAGTGCTCGGGCACGCGAGCGGCAAGTAACGCCGCGCCACACCACGCGGTTAGAGCGGCGTCTCTAGCCTGCTTCTTGTCTTCGCCGTCTTGCGTCACTACCGTTACATCAATCAATGTAACGGTGTAAAGGGTGCGAACGGCGGAAACGCCGACGCTCCGCTGCACCGGGCCCAGGGCCCATTCGCGCAAACGGCGGGCCCGAGAACGCGCTGCCCGACGGCGCGCCAACGGATGGAGACGAAGATGCATGCATGGAGCGCGCAACACGTGCTGCCGCAAGGCGGAAAAGTCGCGGTCGTCACCGGGGCCAACAGCGGCCTCGGCTGGCAGATCGCGGAAACGCTCGCCGCCAAAGGCGCGCAAGTGGTGATGGGCTGCCGGGAGTCGGCGAAGGGCGAACTGGCCGCGCACACGATCCGCACCCGTTATCCGCGCGCCCGGATCGAAGTCGAAGCGCTCGATCTCGCCGATCTCGCATCCGTGTGCCGCTTCGCCGACGCCGTCACCGATCGCCACGGCCGCGTCGACATTCTCTGCAACAACGCAGGCGTGATGTTCCTGCCGCTGCGCCACACGCGCGACGGCTTCGAAATGCAGATGGGAACGAACCACCTCGGCCACTTCGCGCTGACGGGCCTGCTGCTGCCCGCGCTGCGCGCGTCGCACCGCGCGCGCGTCGTGACGATGTCGAGCGGCTTCAACCGGCTCGGCAAGATCCGTCTCGACAACATGCTCGCCGAGCGCGGCTACAACAAGTACCGCGCATATTGCGACAGCAAGCTCGCGAACCTGATGTTCACGCTCGAGCTTCAGCGCCGCTTCGATCGCGAGGGGCTGTCGATCCTGAGCGTGGCCGCGCATCCGGGCTACGCGGCCACGAACCTGCAGTTCGCCGGCCCGGCGATGGAGAATTCGTCGCTCGGCTCATTCGCGATGCGCGTCTCGAACCGGCTCGTCGCGCAGCCGGCCGAGGTCGGCGCGCTGCCCGCGATCCACGCGGCAACGGCGGCCGACGTCGTAGGCGGCGCGTACATCGGCCCCGCGCACCTGTGCGAGACCCGCGGCTATCCGGCCGACGCGCGCATCCCGCACCAGGCGCGCGACGCGCAGATGGGCGCCCGCCTATGGGAAAAATCCGAACAACTGACCGGCGTGCGCTATCTCGACACACCGTCGCCCGGCTCGCGCCGCGGAAACTCGCGCTACGACGCGACGTTCCGTGCGCTCTGAAGCATTTCGCCAAGCCCAAGCTTGCCGCTTCGCCCGCTGCCCCCGCAGCGGGCGGGCGGTTTTTTTTGCTGTGACACCCCACCGCTTGCGGTCTGGATTTTTTCAATTTACGAAAAGATATTTCGCGAAAGCCAGCGTTTACCCGTAGGACCCCGAAGACTACGATGTAACCAATCGCTTAAGACATGGTGTCGAAAGCGAAATCGATAAAACATTCGGAGGTTCTCATGAAATCGCTCGTTTACGCTGTCGTCACCGCTTCCGCCCTGAGCGCTTCGTTCGGTGCGTTCGCGCAATCCAACCCGTCGCTGAGCCGAGCGCAAGTTCGCGCGGAGCTGGTCCAGCTCGAGAAGGCCGGCTACCACCCGGGCGTGTCGAGCCCGTACTATCCGGAAGACATCCAGGCTGCCCAAGCACGCGTGCAAGGCGCCGCCGACACGAGCGGCTACGGTGCGCAAGCCACGCCCGTCGCGCACATCGGCGCGCCGGCCGCCACGGCTCCCCGCTCGCCGCGCGATTCGATCTACTTCGGTCAGTAAAGCAGCACGCGCGCTGCGCGGCCCCGCCTGATCCGGCGGCCGCGCAGCCTGAAATCCGCATGGCGCACCGGCCGTTTCCGCGCGCCATCGCCCCCATTCGGGCCCCTAACCTCCGCCGCTCCGCAGGGAGCGGCTTAGCCTGGGCGCCTGGCGCCTAGGCGCTTTTTCGGCTAAGGCGCAAGTTCGCCGCTACGGCGGCCCCGTCAATCGAAACACGGTCGATCCTTACACAATATGTAAGGATCGATTTTGTTCATGCGTGCCTTGCATGCACGCGTCGTGCGCGGGCCGTATCGAGCATCGGCACGGCCCCTCCTCAGCGCGCGGCATGACGCGCATTCGGCTACAAAAACACTCGCCCGCATCCTGCCCGGTCACATTCCAATCGACGCGAACCTCTCGATTTCGCGTCGACGTCGATCGTTTCGCCCGGCTCGCATCCGCTTGCCGAGCGACGCGATGCGGCGCGTGCTGCGTGTGTATTCCCACCGCCCACCATCTTTCCCGATGCGATCGGTGAACGCTCGTCCGGCGCCGCCGTCCGAAGCGCCGCGCGTTCGGCGCACTTCACGCGTCACGCGCCGGGCGCGACCAGAAAATCGCATACGATCCGATGCATCCGCGCGGCCTGCGGACTCGTGTCGAGTGCGCGCCAGCAACCGTGGACGAGCCCGTCGCCGTGCCAGAAGCGCGCGACGCCGCCCGCCGATCGAATGCGCTCCGTATAGACGCGCGCATCGTCGCGCAACGGATCGTGCTCGGCGCCGACCGCCAGCACGGGCGGCAAGCCGTCGAAGCGCCGCGCGCCGAGCGGCATCGCTTCTCGCTGCGGTTCGGCATCGCCCCAATAGAAGCGGCGATACGCGTGAACGTGCGCGAGCGTGAGCATTGGCGCGTGCGCCTCCGCCTCGCGTGCGGGCGATTGCGGCTCGAAGCCGAGCATCGGATAGACGAGCGCGACCGCGCACACGCCGCCGCCCTCGCACCCGTCATCACCATGCGCTGCGCGACCGCCGTCGCGCAGCGCCGTCGCAACCGAAGCCGCGAGCGTGCCGCCCGCGCTGTCGCCGGCGAGCCGAAGCGGCAATGCAATCGGGCGGAACGGCAGCCGGCCGTCGAGCGCCGCGACGCAGACCTCCAGACAATCGTCGAGCGCGGCCGGCGCACGATGCTCCGGGGCAAGCCGATAATCGACGGCGATCACGTCGAGCCCCGTGTCCGCCGCGATCCGGGCGGCGATGAGCGCGTGACTGTCGAGCGAACCGACGACGAAGCCGCCGCCGTGAAAGAACAGCACCGTCCCGCGCGCTTCGGAGCGCCGCGAACGATAGCGCCGCAAGCCGATCGTGCGGCCGTCCGCCGCGGCGAAGTGCGCGACGGTCACGTCGATGTCCGCAGGCAACGCGGGCGTCCACGCCGCGGCGAAGCGCTCGTAGAGCACGCGCTGTTCGGCGATCGGGCGCGATGCGGCATCGTCCGGATACCACACGGCGACACGCGCGACGAACGCATCGATTTCCGGTTCCAGCATCGCGCGCCTGCGACGGTTCGTCGATCCGCGTCGCGTCAGCGACGCGCGGGCAGACCGATCACACGCCCGGCGTAAGCCGGCTCGGGATACCCGCGCTGCCGCGCATGCAGATTCGCGATCCGCTCGGCGACGTCGGCGTCGAACGGCGCCGCCTTCGGTCCGCTCGTGTCGACGTGCAGCAGCATCTGTTCGCTCACCGACACCGCGCCGTCGGCCCCTTGCGCGAACATCTCGAGATACAGATGCAGCCGCTTCGCGTCGTGCGCGAGCACGCGCGCATCGACCCGCACGCGCGTCCCCTCCTTGATCTCGTGCAGATAGTTGACATGCGCCTCGAGCGTATAGACGGAGCGGCCGCGCGCTTTGCGCGCCGCGTCGTCCAGACCGATCGCGTCGAGCAGCGCATCCGTCGCGAAGCTGAAGATCAGCAGATAAAACGCATCGCGCAGATGCCCGTTGTAATCGACCCATTCCGCGCGCACCGTGTCGCGGTGAATCGTCAGCTCCGTCGCTTGCGTCGCGGCCGTCGTCATCGTCAATCCTCGTAGCGCATCCCGTGGCGCGCCTTCACCGCGGCGATCGCCGCGATCACTTCGGTGATGCATTCGTCCCGATAGCGCTCGAGTTCCTTGATGCTTCGGTGTCCTTGCTGCTCGGCGGTGCCTTCGACGACGCGGTCGATCAGCGCATCGGTCAGCTTCGGCGCGACGAGCTTGGTCCAAGGCAGCTCCAGAGCGGGACCGAACTGCTGCATGAAATGACGCATGCCGGCCTCGCCGCCTGCCAGTGTATACGTGAGGAACGTGCCCATGAACGACCAGCGGATGCCCGCGCCAAAACGGATCGCGTCGTCGATCTCGCCCGTCGTCGCAACGCCTTCGTCGACGAGGTGCAGCGCCTCACGCCACAGCGCCTCGAGCAGGCGGTCCGCGATGAAGCCCGGCACTTCCTTGCGCACCCGCAGCGGCCGCATGCCGAGCGCACGATAGACGCCGATCGCCGCATCGACGGTTTCGGGCGCGGTGCGCGCGCCGCCCAGCACTTCGACGAGCGGCAGCAGATAGACCGGATTGAACGGATGGCCGACGATGCAGCGCTCGGGATGCCGCGCGCGTGCATAGAAATCCGTCGGCAGGAGGCCCGACGTCGACGACGCGATGATCGCATCGGGCTTCGCCGCCCGGCTGATCTGATCGTGCAGCTCGAGCTTCAATGCTTCGCGCTCGGGCGCGCTTTCCTGAATGAAATCGGCGCCGGCGACGCACGCTTCGATCGTCGAGACGAAACGCAAGCGCGCGGGCGACGCGCCGGACGCGAGCCCGGCGCGCTCGAGCGCGGGCCACGCGTTCTCGACGTTCGCGCGCAATTGTTGCTCCGCGCCGCCGGCGGGGTCCCAGGCGACGACGTCGAGTCCGTTCGCGAGCGCGCGCGCAACCCAGCCGCTGCCGATGACGCCCGCGCCGATCGCCGCGAACGTGTTGATTTCGGTGATGACAGCCATGAATCTTCGATCCTTGAACGAGAAGATGACGCGAAAGGGCCGATCCGGCGCGGCGTGCGCGCACGGCCGCTCCCGCAACGTTGTCCGGTGCTGCGCCGCGCTCGCGCTATGCGGATTCGGCGATCGCGCGCCGCTCGAGCGGACGCTCGCCGCGCGGCGGCAAGCCGAGCTTGCGTCGCCCTTCGGCCGGCGTCAGCACGCGAGCGCCGAGGCGCTCGACGATCTCCCGCGCGCGCTCGACGAGCGAGCCGTTCGTCGCGTGCACGCCGCGATCGAGCCACAGGTTGTCTTCGAGACCGACGCGCACGTGGCCGCCGAGCAGCATCGCCTGCGCGACCATCGGCATCTGCATCCGGCCGATCCCGAAACCCGCCCAGTGCGCGCCGGGCGGCAGGTTGTCGACCATCGCCTTCATCGTGCCGGTGTCGGCGGGCGCGCCCCACGGAATGCCGAGGCAAAGCTGGAAGAGCGGCGGATCGTCGAGGAGTCCTTCTTTCAGCAGTTGCTTCGCGAACCACAGATGGCCCGTGTCGAAGATCTCGAGCTCGGGCTTCACGCCCAGTTCCCGGATTCGCTTCGCGCCCGCGCGCAATTGCGCAGGCGTCGATACGTAGATGTAATCGCCGTCGCCGAAATTCAGCGTCCCGCAATCGAGCGTGCAGATCTCGGGCAGCAGCTCCTCGACGTGCACGAGCCGCGTCAATCCGCCGACAAGGTCCGTGCCCTTGCCGAAGCGCATCGGGTCTTCGCCCGCGCCGATCTCGAGATCGCCCCCCATGCCGGCCGTCAGATTGATGATGACGTCGACGTCGGCCGAGCGAATCCGGTCGACCACCTCGCGATACAACTTCGGATCGCGGCTGCCGCGGCCCGTCAGCGGATCGCGCACGTGGCAGTGCGCGACCGTCGCGCCCGCCTTCGCGGCTTCGATCGCCGCATCGGCGATCTGCTTCGGCGTGACCGGTATCGCCGGATGCTTGCCGACCGTGTCGCCCGCACCCGTCACCGCGCACGTCACAATGACTTCCTGATTCATCGCTGTCGCCTCGTTCAGATTCAAATTCGAATTCGGATGCGCGCCGCCGCGCCGATATCATGGGCGGCGAACCTTAGGCTCAGAGCCCCAGATAAGCCTTCACCGCGGCAAGACCATCCCTGCCGTCGTAGGTCTTCACGCCGGCAAGCCAAGCGTCGAGCGCCTGCGGGTTCTTCTTGAGGTACGCCTTCGCGGCTTCCGCCGGCTTCACCTTGTTCATCACCGCCTGCATCAACTGGTTCTCCATTTGCGTCGTGAAGCGCAAATTGCCGACGAGCTTGCCCGCGTTCGGGCAACGCGTCATGTAGTCGGGCGCCGTCAGCGTATACACGCGCGCTTCGCCGTAGTTCGGACCGAACGCCGCGTCGCCGCCCGACAGATAGTTCATGCTGATCTGAATGTTCATCGGATGCGGCTCCCAGCCGAGGAACACGACCCACTTCTTGTCGCGGATCGCGCGTTCGACCGTGACGAGCATCCCCGCCTCGCTCGACTCGACGAGCTTGAAGCCGCCGAGCCCGTACTGGTTCGTGTCGATCATCTTCTGGATCGTCGCGTTCGCGCTGCTGCCGGGCTCGATCCCGTAGATCTTGCCGTCCAGCTCGGCGCGGTGCTTCGCGATGTCGTCGAACGATTTCAGCCCGGCTTGATACACGTAGGCCGGCACCGCGAGCGTCGCCTTCGCGCCCGACAGATTCGGCGGCTCGACAACGGCGATCGACTTCGAATCGAGGAACGGCTGCAGTTGATGCTGCTGCACCGGCCACCAGTAGCCGAGCGACACGTCGAGCTGCTTGTTCTTGAGGCCTGCGAACGATATCGGCACGGACGAGATCGTCGTCGTCGGCTTGTAGCCGAGACCGTCGAACAGCAGCGACGCGAGTGCCGTCGTCGACGTGATGTCGGTCCAGCCGATGTCCGCGAAACGCACGTTGCGGCATGCGGCCGAATCCTGCGCGAAGGACGGCAGCGGCAGCGCGCATGCGATGGCGAGCGCGGCGCCGAGTACGAGTGTCGTGGTGGACTTCATGGTGGCCTCCCTGTTCGACGGATTCCGCAGGCAATTCAAGGGGACGACAGGCCTGCACCGTGGGCTCAAAGTTAACGGGCCATATTCGCGGCAAGGCGACCGACGGCGACCTTTTCTTGCCTGTTTGCGACTATGCGTAAAAACCATTAGATCGACGAATCGTCAGGCATGGCGGCGATTGATCGGCATGTATCGCGCGACGCGCCTTGCCTGCCTGCGTCCTGCTTGCTACGCTCGGCCCATTGCTTCCGAAGCACACGCGCGATGCCAGAAGAGTTCCATTTCCTGCTGATGCCCGGTTTCTCCGCGCTAGGCTTCATGTCCGCCGTCGAGCCGCTGCGCGTCGCGAACCGCTTCAGGCCGAATCTCTATCGCTGGTGCATCGTGAGCGCAGACGGCGCGCCCGTCGTCGCGAGCAACGGCATCTCGCTGAACGCGGACGCCGCGTTCGCACAGATCGAGCATGCGCACACGATCTTCGTGATCGCGGGCTTCGACCCGCTCGCGTGCTACACACGCACGCTCGGCGACTGGCTCAAGCGCGAGTATCGGCGCGGCGCGACGACGGGCGGCATCGACACCGGCAGCTTCGTGCTCGCGGAAGCGGGAATCTTCGACGCGTCGCATGCGCTGACGCTGCACTGGGAAGCGCTCGCCGCGTTCCAGGAGCGCTATCCGCGCCTGAAAACGACGCAGGAGTTGTTCGAGATCGACGAGCGGCGCATCACCTGCGCGGGCGGCACCGCGTCGATCGACATGATGCTCGACCTGATCGGCCGCCGGCACGGCGCCGATCTCGCCGCGACGATCTCCGAGCAGTTCGTGCTGAGCCGAATCCGCCAGCGCTCCGATCGCCAGCGGCTCGAGATCGCCGCGCGCTACGGGGTGCACAACCGCAAGCTGATCCAGGTGATCGGAACGATGGAGCATCACATGGAAAGCCCGCTGCCGTCCGACACGCTCGCGCAGGCAGTCGGCGTCACGCGCCGCCAGCTCGAGCGGCTGTTCAGCACGATCCTCGGCGATACGCCGACGCGTTTCTATTTGCGCCTGCGGCTCGATCGCGCGCGCGAACTTCTTCAGCAGACCGATATGACGGTCGCCGCCGTATGCGCGGCATGCGGCTTCGAATCGCCTTCGCATTTTTCCCGCACTTATCGCGCGCAATTCGGCGCGAGCCCGAGAAGCGACCGCAATACGCTGCGCTGAACCGCGTGCTGCGCTGAGCCGGACGCGTTGCCGCAGCCGCGATTGCGGCGGTGCAAAATCACGCGCCGCCAGACCGTTTTCGCTTATCGAACCGCCCCTCGAAAATAATTCGAAATATCATTGAAAATATTCTGTAACATGTTCTAAAAATAGATAGGCAGACTAACGACGTGAAATTCCAGTACGGCTGGTCATTTGCCGAATAGAAAAGCAGCATTCCAAATATTTATTCCGAGGGGTTTGTAATGACGATGCTCATACAGCCATCGCAGCGCTTGCCGTTTGCTCCGCCCGCCGTTCTCTGGCGGTTCCCCGTCCCTCCACCCCGCACGCTTCGCGCGCGCTGATTCCTCTCGGCGTCGCGCCGCTTTCGTTGTTGTTTCGCCCGCCTGCACCGGCCCGTCGAGGCCGGCGCACGGGCCAGGTCGTCCCTGCGGTTCCCGTGGTTTCGTTTGTTATCCAAACCTTTGAAGACGAGGACAATCTATGCAAACATCCGTCAAAGCGTTGCCGTTCGCACTGAGCCTTGCCATCGGCCTCGGCGCCGCGCTGCCTGCGTGGGCCGATTCGAAGGCCCCGAATCCGCAAGAAGAAAGCCGCCGCGCGAGCCTCACGCGCGGCGTCGTGCCGCCCGTGGAGAAGGCCGGCAAAACCGGGCAGTTCCGCCCGGGCGCCGTCGCCGTCACGCTCGCAAGCCCGTCGTTCCACGCGAAGAAATCCGACGCGGCGACGATGGCGCGCGAGTTCGTCGCCGCGCGCGCCACGCAGCTCGGCCTCGACAAGACGGCGCTCTCGAATCTCGTCGTCGCGTCCGAACGCGCCGACGCCGATTTCACCGTCGTCCGCTTCCAGCAGCGCGCCGCGGGCCTGCCTGTCTACGATAGCGACATCGCCGTCACGGTCGCGTCCGACGGCCGCGTGCTGTACGTCGCGAGCAACGCGGTGAACGGCGTCGCCGCCGTGTCGAGCAAGACGCAGGCGGTCGACGAGCAGCAGGCGCTCGATCGTGCGCGCGCATACCTCGGCGTCGGCGGCTTCGCGAGCGTGCAGTCGCAACTCGTCGCTTTCGTCGACGGCGCGGGCACCCATACCGCGTGGAAGGTTCGCGGCAAGCCGCAGGACAGCCTGCGCGGCGATTGGGAACTGATCATCGACGCGAACAGCGGTGAAGTGCTGCGCGCCGAAGACAAGGCATCCTATGCAACGGACGGAACCGGGCTCGTGTTCCTGCCGGACCCGCTGTCGTCGACCAAAAGCAGCTACGGCAGCACCGGCTACAAGGACAACAACGACGCCGACTCACCGCAATTGAACGCCGCGCGCGTGCGCGTGACGCTCAAGGATCTCGCGCAGACAAGCGGCGGATACAAGCTGACGGGGCCGTACGCGTCGTGCATCGACTTCGATTCGCCGTTCGACAACGCGTGCCCGGTGCAGTCGTCGCCGACCTTCGACTTCACGCGCTCGAACCTGTACTTCGAAGCGGTGAACGCGTACTACCACATCGACACCTTCCTGCGCTACGTGAACCTCACGCTCGGCATCAAAGCGTTGCCCTATCAGTATTCCGGCGGCGTCCAGTACGATCCGCACGGCGAATCCGGCGCCGACAATTCGTCGTATTCGTCTGGCTCGGGCCGGTTGTCGTTCGGCCAGGGCGGCGTCGACGACGCCGAGGACGCAGACGTCGTGATTCACGAGCTCGGCCACGGTATCCACGACTGGATCACGAACGGCGGGTTGTCTCAGGTCGAGGGCCTGTCCGAAGGCACGGGCGATTACCTCGCGGCTGCGTACAGCCGCGATTTCAATCAATGGAGCCCGTCCGACGCGCAATATAACTGGGTCTACAACTGGGACGGCCACAACGAGTTCTGGCCCGGCCGCGTCACGAACTACAACGTCGGCCGCACGTACGCGCAGGTCCGCAATTCCGAGATCCACACGGCCGGCCAGTACTGGGCGTCGTGCAACATAGTCGCGCGCGACGCGATCGGCGGCACGGCGATGGACAAGGCATTCCTGAAGGGGCTGTCGATGACGAACAGCTCGACGAACCAGAAGGCCGCGGCTCAGGCCGTGCTGACCGCGGCGGCGGCTCTCGGCTACAGCAGCGCGCAGCTCGATGCGATCGGCAACGCGTACAACAAGAGCTGCACCTACGGCGTGACCGTGCCGCAAAAGCTGTAACCCGCATCGAGAAAAAGACCTAAGCGACAACGTACGCGGAGCGCGCGGCGCGATCTGCCGCGCGCCCTTCCCCACGACCGTATCTCCCTCAACCTGAGGAGATCGAACATGTCCAAGCTCCAGCACGTCGCCGCCGCGGTATGCGGCGCCCTCTACGTGTCGGCCGCCCACGCCGCGCCGGTGTGGATCACGCTCGCCGATCCCGCGTTCCGCGAACTGCGCCTGATCGATCCCGCCGCGACGAGCCGCTACAGCACGGCCGTCGCGACGGGCAACGCCGCACGCACCGAGACGGTCCACGTCGCGCAAATCGACGATTCGCAGCTCGAATCGCTGTCTCAGGCGATACGCCGCACGCGCGGCCACGGCCCCGGCTTCTTCGTCCACGCCACATTCGACGAAGCGCGCACGTCGCTGCAACCGAGTGTCGCCAAGCAGGCGGCCGCGATCGACTACCCGATCACCAACTCCCAGCAGGTCCGCAACTGGATCTCGCAACTGCAGGCGAGCAACATCGTCAGCACGATCGTGTCGCTGTCCGGCTTCACGAACCGTTACTACACGACGTCGCACGGCGTCGCCGCATCAGACTGGCTCGCGCAGCAGTGGAAGCAGCTCGCCGGCTCGCGCGCCGACGTGACCGTCGAGCAGTTCACGCACACCAGCTGGCCGCAAAAATCCGTGATCCTGACGATCAAGGGAAGCGATCCGGGCGCGGGCGTCGTCGTGATCGGCGGCCATCTCGATTCGACGGTCGGCCGCACGAGCGAAAACACGCGCGCGCCGGGCGCCGACGACGACGCGTCCGGCATCGCGAGCCTTACCGAAGCGCTGCGCGTGCTGCTCACCAACCGCTATCAGCCCACGCGCACGCTGAAGTTCATCGGCTATGCTGCGGAAGAAGCAGGCCTGCTCGGTTCGCAGGCGATCGCGAAGCAGTTCAGGGCGCAGAACGTGAACGTGGTCGGTGCGTTCCAGCTGGACATGACGAACTACAAGGGAGATCCGAAGGATATCTACCTGATTACCGACTACACGAACTCGGCGCAAAACACGTATCTCGCGAACCTGGCGAAAACCTATCTGCCCGAGCTGACGGTGGGCACTTCGCAATGCGGGTACGCGTGTTCCGATCACGCATCGTGGAACGCGCAAGGCTATCCGGCATCGTTCCCGTTCGAAGCGGACCAGAACGACAATCCGTACATCCACTCCGCGTACGACACGCTCGACCGGTCGGACTCACAGGGCAATCACGCACTGAAGTTCGGCAAGCTCGCGCTCGCGTATGCGGCCGAGCTGGGCGGCGGACTGACGCCGTCCGCCAAGCGGTAAGCCGCGACGGGAGCGGCGCGCATCGCACGCCGCTCCCGAGCCGGAGCGCGTCGCCGCGGGTCAGAACGAGTGACGCATCCCGATGCGAATGTCGGCTTGCGTCTGCGTGCTGGACGGCGTGAAGCTGTAGCCGATCACGGCATCGACGCCGTTGGACGCGCGCAGGTAGTCGCCGGAGAGGTAGACGTCCGTGCGCTTGGACAGCAGATAGTGAACGCCGGCCGATCCCTGATTCCAATGATGGCCTTCGAAGCGCGTGTGCTGGTAGCCGGCGACGAAGCTGAGCGCCGGCGTGAACTGGTACAGGCCGCCGCCTTCGTAGACCTGCATGTGCGACGTGTTGCCGAAGCCCTTGATCGTCGTATACGTGAAATTGCCGGACAGCGTCAGCTTGTCGAGCGTGTAGCTCGCGCCGACGCCGAGCGTCCCCTGGCTGTCGACGTTCATCGGCGTATTCGCGAACAGGTCGGTGACCTTGCCCGTCGCCGGATCGACGCTGACGGTCGGCTGGCCGAGGAACGTCCTCGTGCCGATCATCGCGTACGGATCGAACGCATAGATGCCGGACGGATTGTTCAGATGCGTGTAAGCCGCGCCCACCGACAGATTGCCTTGCGTGTAATTCGCGCCCGCGCTCCACGCGCTGTTGCGATGGAAATCGCCCGCGACGTTGCCGAACGAATACATCGCGCCGAACTTGAAGCCGCTGAAGTCATTCGACAGGAACTTGACGGAGTTCGGCAGACGGTCGCCGTTGAAGCGGTCGAAGTCGCCCTGGTGGATCGCGTAGCCGCTCGCCCACGCAGAGATGTTGTTCAGATAGACCATCTCCTCCGTCATGTCGAGCTGATTGCCGAACGACAAGGTTCCCCAATTGTTCTGCAATCCGACGTAAGCCTGCCGGCCGAATTCCGCGCCGCCGAAGCCAAGCTGGCCGTTACCCAGACGAAAGCCGCTCTCGAGCACGAAGACCGCCTTCAAGCCGCCGCCGAGATCTTCGGTGCCCTTGAAGCCGATCCGGTTGCCATACGACACGCCGTCGTCGAACTTGAAGACGTGCGAGCCACCCGTGTTGTTGACGTACGTGACACCGGCATCGAGAATCCCGTACAGCGTGACGCTGCTCTGCGCGCGGCTTGCGCCCGGCGCGATTCCGATTGCGAGCGCGATCGCGCTCATCACGGCAACATTCGATTTCTTCATTGTCGGCACCCCACCCTGCCCATTCGATAAGAAAAAAGATTCCCGCCTTGACCACGCGAATCCGCGACTATTGCTGAAACGACGCACCACTCCGACGGCCGTTGCGCATCTCGCACACAATCGGATGCCGTTGGCGAAAAATACAAACCCATTTTTCGCCCTACCCGTCTCCAGGCGACGTCGAATGGTCACGATGCGACGAACCGGGCCGAAGCCGACGTCGGCCGTCAGCGCGGCTCGCGCTGCAGGCAAGCGCAGCGCGCCGTTCGCGGTGGTCACGCCGCCGAGCGATTCGTCGACAAGCGGCGAATGCGTGCGCGACGCGCGTTGCGCGGCGCCCACAGCGGAACGTCTATCCTGCAGCATCGCGGCGATTATTCCGTTCTCCAGATTGACTGTGAACGTCATCCGCCGGAACAGGCGCGCGAGAGATTCGCTCACTGGTTCGAGAAATCCGCGCGTGCGGCGGTGTCGCCGATTGCGCCTCTGGAGGTCGGGCCAAAATGCGCGTCCCCGCCCGACAGGTGAACGAGATGGGATGCCGTATTCATCAGATGCGGCTCTCAGCCGAGGAATTCGATCCGTTGGCGGCCTCGCACCGCGCATTCGACCTGCGTCAGCATCCCCTTCTCGCTCGGTTCGACGAGTTGCCCGTTCGCCGGCTCGAGCGCCTCGTCCGCAATCGCCCGTTTGCCCGCAGGCGCGCGCCGTGCCGCTGTTTCGATGCTGCTTCGATGCTGTTTCGCTGCCATTTCGCCGCCGGTTGCCCGACGCGTGCGCGTGACGCCCCACGCATTGGCGCGCCGATTCCAGCGGCGCGGCGATTCGGTTCTATCCGCATTCGATCCGGCTTGATTAACTTGTGCGTCGCCTCGGAAGCCCGGCACTCGCGCCGGGCACGAGACGCCATCGAGTCAGAGGAAACACATGTCCGTTCCACAACGTCCCCTTCAGTTCGTGCTGACGCTGTCGTGCCCGAGCGCGGCGGGCCAGGTCGCCGCCGTCGTCGGGCTGCTCGACCGGCATCGTTGCTACGTCGACGAGCTGACCGTCTTCGACGACGATCTCAGCGAGCGCTTCTTCGTGCGCTGCGTGTTCCATGCGACGGGCGACGTCGATTCACTGCGCATCGACGCGCTGCGACGCGAGTTCGAGCCGATCGCGGCGCGCTTTCGCATGCAATGGGCGATCCACGATGTTGCCGCGCGGCCGAAGGTGCTGATCATGGTGTCGAAGCTCGAGCATTGCCTCGCCGACCTGCTGTTCCGCTGGAAAATGGGGGAGCTGAAGATGGACATCGTCGGGATCGTGTCGAACCATTCGGATCTCGAACCGCTTGCCGCGCAGCACGGGCTGCCGTTCCGGCATTTCCCGATCACGGCCGACACGAAGGCGCAACAGGAAGCGCAATGGCTCGACGTGTTCGAGACGAGCGGCGCCGAGCTCGTGATTCTCGCGCGCTACATGCAGGTGCTATCGCCCGAAACGAGCGCGACGCTCGCGAACCGCGCGATCAACATCCACCATTCGTTCCTGCCCGGATTCAAGGGGGCGAAACCGTACCACCAGGCGCATGCACGCGGCGTGAAGCTGATCGGCGCGACCGCGCACTTCGTCACCGACGATCTCGACGAGGGGCCGATCATCGAACAAGTGGTCGAGCGCGTCGATCACTCGTACCGGCCGGAGCAACTGCTTGCGGTGGGACGAGACGTCGAATGCATCACGCTTGCGCGTGCGGTGAAGGCATTCATCGAGCGCCGCGTGTTCCTGAACGGCGACCGGACCGTGGTGTTCCAGTAGCGCGCACGGCACGTTCGCCGATTCGCGACGGCCCGGATGCGCCAATGCATCCGGGCATCCCCGCCGGCGCACGCCGGCTATCGAACCCAAGCGAAGTAATAAGACATCCCGATCGTCAGCACGGCAGCCGCGAGCGCCGCGTATGGCGCCGCATTCAGCCACGTGCGGCGCGCCGGCACGACGAGTTCCATGTCACGCTGCATCTGCGTGGGGAAACGACCGCGATCCTGCCAGTAGTGCCGATAGACGAATACCGGCACGATCAGCAGCATCGCGATCAAGCCGTTGCGCAACGTACCCGCGCCTTGCAGGTCGGCGCCCGCGCCGACGTAGACAAGATTCGCGTAGCCGCAGATCGAGCCGAGCACGAGCAGCCACGTCGGACAACGGAACGGCCGCTCCCATCCGCCGCGATCCATCCGGTGAATCCAGCCCGACTGCAAATTCAGGAAGACGAACAACATGTAGCAGACGTTCGAGATCGACAGCACCGTCATGTAGTCCGACATCAGCAGCAGCACGAGGTTGAAGCCGAGATCGGTCCACATCGCGCGCGTCGGCGCGCCGTGCTCGTTCACGTGCGACAGGTACTTCGGCAGCCAGCCGTCGACCGACGCCTGGTAGAGCGTTCGTGACGAGCCCATCATCGACGTCATCACGATCAGAAGGATCGACAGCATCAACATCACGACGATCGCGTTCGCGATCCACGCGCCGCCGCCGACGATGCGCGCCATCGCTGCCGCGACGCCCGTGCCGTCACCGATGCGCGGATCGAGCATCGCTGCGGTGCCGAGCGCGCCCTGGAACGCCATCGGCACGAGCGTCATCACGATCAGGCACAGCGCGCCCGACCAGAAGATCGCCTTCGCGGTATCGCGACGCGGATCGCGGAATTCGCGCGTGTAGCAGACGGCCGTTTCGAAGCCGTACGACGCCCAGCCGGCCATGAACATCGCGCCGAGCGCCATCACGACGCCCTGCCCGTTCCAACTGCCGAACGTGGCGGCGGTGAGATTGCCCTGCGCGTCGTGGCCGAGCGGCAACAGCGGCAGGAGATTCGACATCGGCACGTCGCCCGTGACGAACGGCACGATGCCGACGATGAGAAGCGGCGTCAACGACGCGATGCCGAGAATGCGCTGCGTGCGTGCGGCTTTCGATGCGCCGCTGTGCTGCAACTTGAACGTGATCAGCAACAGGATCGTCGCGATCACGAAGATGGCGTTGACCCGCAGGGTCAGGCCGGGTTTGATGAAACCGAGATCGGCGAGCGTCCATTGCCAGTGCAGGATCGCTGCGTCCGCCGGGAACAGGCTGGTGAGCGCATAGCTTGCCGCGAGGCCGCAGCCGAGCGCGAGCATCGGCGACCACGCGAGCCAGTTGCACCACACGGAAACGGGCGCGATCAACTTGCCGTATCGCACCCAGCCGATCGCACCGTACACCGATGCGCCGCCCGATTTATGGGGAAATAGCCCGGAAATTTCCGCATAAGTCGCGCTTTGAATCAAACCCATCGTGATCGCGGCGATCCACACCGCCCACGCGGGCTGGCCGATCGTCGCGCACACGCCGCCGATCGTGAACAGCACGCCTGCCGGCACGCCGCTCGTTACCCAAAATGCGTCCTTCCAACTGAGGCCACGATGCAGCGTGCGGCCTCTTTCTTCATGTGAGATGGTTGCCTCAATCTCGCTGGTGCTGCGCGCGCGCAGTCCTGCTTGACTCATCCAAAATCCTCCCGTGAAGACTCCGCACAAGGGTACATTTTAACAACACTTCGTTGTGCGAGTCGAAAAATGTCAAAAATCCTGCGGGGAAACCCGCTATTTTTGCGAATTAGTTCGGATACCTTCGAATTTTCTCCCAACCGCTCAAGCCCGACCGCACGGGCCTGAGCGCACGAACGTCACTGCGCGGAAGCGGTCCATTCGCCGACGCGATCGCCATGCGCGGCGATCCATGCGTCGGCCGCCGCCGCGGGCTTCGATCCGTTCTGGATCGCGAGCATCACGCCGTCGATCTCGCCCGGCTTCCACTGGAACTTCTTCAGGAACGCGACAACGGGCTTCGCCTTCGTTTCGAGCGCGGGATTCACGACGCTATCGACGTGTTCCGCTTCGCCGTAGACCTTCTTCGGGTCGTCGAGGAAACGCAGCTTCCATTTCGCGAACATCCAGTGCGGCGCCCAGCCCGTCACGACCACCGCCTTGTTCGCATGGATCGAGCGTGCGAGTTCCGCCGTCATCGCGCTGCCCGAGCTCGGCATCAGCGAATAGTTCAGACCATATGCCTTGATCGTGTCGTCGGTCTTGCGCATCACGCCTGCGCCCGCGTCGATGCCGACGATGCGGCCGGAAAACTCGCCCTTCTCCGCGTTCAAATCGTCAATCGACTTCGCTTTCACGTAGCTCGGCACGATGAGGCCGATTTTCGCGTCGGGGAAATTAGTGCCGAGATTGACGACCTTCGTCTTGAACTGATCCCAGTACGCACCCTGCGTGACGGGTAGCCACGCGGAGAGCGTCGCGTCGAGATCGCCGCGCGCGACGCCCTGCCACATCACGCCCGCCGCGACCGGCACGAGCTGCACCGGATAACCGAGCTTCATCTCGATGATGCGCGCGGCGACGTTCGACGTCGCGACGCTGTCGTCCCAGCCTTCGACATAGCCGATCTTCAACGTCGGCTTCGTATCGGCCTGCACAGGCGCGACGGCGGCGAGCATCATCGACAGCACGCCGCAACCCATTAGTTTCGCGAGGAATTTCATGATCGATCTCCTTGAGGTTGTCGGAAAGCGAAGGGCCTCTCTAGGTTCTTCAATCATAATTGCCCGGTATCGTTCTTTTACGACACGTTCTTGCGCGCCCGCGACGCGCTCACTTGTCGACGACGAGATCCGACAGCGGCTTGCTGCAACACAGCAGCACCATGCCCTGATCGATCTCGCGCTGACGAATGCCGCCGTTGTGCTTCATGTCGACCTGGCCGGACACGAGCTTCACCTTGCAGGTGCCGCACATGCCCTGCGTGCACGACGCGGGCAGACGCACGCCCGCGCGCCGTGCCGCGTCGAGCACGTGCTGGTCCGAGCCGCATGCGATCTCGCGATTGCTCTTTGCGAACGCGACCGTGAATTGCCGCGCCTGCGCATCGCCCGAAGCGTCGCTCGACGTATCGGCCGATGCGGCTTCTCCGTCGAGGGTGCGCGCGCCGTTTTCGGCGAGCGTCTCGAACGAGAAGCTCTCTTCGTGATAGCGGCTGAGATCGAACCCGGCTTCGTCGAGCATCTCGCGCACCGCCTTCATGTACGGCGCGGGCCCGCACGTGAAGACCTCGCGCTCGAAGAAATCCGGTGTGATCAGCTTGAGAAGCGGCAGCGACAGAAAGCCCGTCACGCCGTGCCAGTTCGTGCGCGCGCCGAGCCGCTCGCAGACGAACGCGGCGCGAAAGTTCGCATGCGTCGACGCGATCAGGTCGAGCTCGCGCGCGAAGATGATGTCGTCCGGCGTGCGCGCGCTGTGGACGAACACGATGTCGCGATCCTCCGCGAGATCGTGGTGCGCGCGGCTCATCGACATCAACGGCGTGACGCCCGAGCCCGCTGACAGGAACAAATACTTGCGCGCCGGATGCCGTGCGCACGTGAACTCGCCCGCCGGGCCGAGCACGCGCAGCGGCGCGCCCGGCTGCAGGTTGTCGTGCAGCCAGTTCGACACCTTGCCGCCCGGCACGCGCTTGACCGTGATCGAGATCGTATGCGGCCGCGCGGGCGACGACGAGATCGTGTAACAGCGGTTGATCGTCTCGCCGTCGATGTCGAGCTCGAGCGTGACGAACTGACCAGGCTCGAACGAGAACGCGCGCCCCTGCGGCGAACGGAAGAAGAAGCTCTTCACGTCGTGCGTTTCCTGCCGCACGTGGCAGCAGACGAGCGTCTCCTCGACGTCGCTCGTCCAGCGCTCCGGCAGCGCCTGCCAGAACGCGGGGCGCGTCACGCGGCTGTCGGCCGGTTCGAAATTCGCGGCATCTCGCATCATGTTGCGCTCCGTCGTCGTGCTATGCGCCGAAATGCGCGGCGAGGCGGTCGATGTACCACTCGCAGAACTTCTCGACGAGTCCTTCGGTGTACGGAGAATATGGGCCCGGCTCGTACGCGGAACTCGCCGCGCCGCGTTGCGAGAACTCGACGAGTGCGCGATCCTGGTCGTTCGTCGCGTTCCAGACGGCCGTCAGGTTCTTCACGTCGTAATCGATGCCTTCCTTCGCGTCCTTGTGAACGAGCCATTTCGTCCGCACGAGCGTCTCGCCGGCCGACAGCGGGATCACCGAGAACGTGACGATGTGGTCGCTCATGAAGTGGTGCCACGAATTCGGCTGCGTCCAGAACGACAGCCCGCCGAGATCGGCGCGGCGGAATTCGCCGAGCAGCTTCTTCGACGCGACCTTCGCGTCGAGCGTCTGCGATTCGCCGCTGCGGTCGAGCGGCAGCCGCTGCGTGCGAAAGCCCGTCACGTCGGTCAGGCGCTCGACCTCGACGGACGGCAGGCTCAGTGCTTCCCACTGCGCGGCGCGCTCGACGCAGGTGCGCTCGAACGCGGCCATCCCTTCGGCATTCGCGGGCGACGGCTGATAGCCGAAGCCGTATTCGTACAACGAAATGGTCAGCTCCGGATGGTTCGCGACGCAGTGATAGCACTCGCGATTGTTCTCCATCGTCAGCTTCCAGTTGCCTTTCTCGATGATGTCGACCTGCGCGGCGATCTTCGTGTTCGGCAGATCATGCGGCAGCAGATACGGCTCCATCGCCGCGCGCATCGTCGCGAAATCGGCAGGCGGCTCGTCGGCCAGGCACACGAACAGGAGCCCCGCGAGATTCTGCAGATGAACGGGCTTCAGACTATGCTTGCAGCGATCGAACTTCTCGCCCATATGCTCGGCGAACATCAACTGGCCGGTCAGGTTGTACGTCCAGCTGTGATACGGGCACACGATGTTGCCGACGGAGCCTTTTTCTTCGTTGCACAGTCGTGCGCCGCGATGGCGGCACACGTTATGGAACGCGCGGATCTCCATGTCGTCGTCGCGCACGATCAGAATCGAATCCGCGCCGAGCTGAACCGTCACGTAATCGCCGGGCTCGGGCACGTCCGGCTCGACACCCACCTGAATCCAATGCCGCCGAAAGATCGCGTCCATGTCGAGCGCGAAGATCTGGTCGCTCAGATAGAACGGGGCTTCGAGGCTGTAGCCCGCCTTTCGCCGGGCCACCAGCGCGCGGATGTCTGTCGATACTTTCATCGTTTGCTCCGGATTCCTTGCATCCATGGTGTTGTTGCCGACAGGCCTCGTTCAGTAGTCGATGAGCTGATGCTCGCGCAAATACGCAAGGATCACTTGTGCTTTTTCGACCGAACTCCCTTCAATTACGACGTTTCCGCCGCGGCTTTCAGTCGTCGTAGCGGACAGCATCCGCGCGTGGCCGGAGCGCTTGTCGGCCGCCGCGAGCTTCACCGGCTTGCGCTCGGCCGGACGCGTCGTCCATCGCGCGGCGTCGGCCGACGGGCGCACCGCGGCGCGCGTCGCGCGCACCTCGCCCGCGCGCAGCCGCGCATACGCGTAGCGCGGCTGCGCATTCGCGAGCGGATGCACGGCGACGACGGCAGGCAGCGCCGCGTCGACACGCCTACGAACGCCTTTCGGCAAGAATTGCCTCAGCGTCGCGCGTCCCGCGTCGATGCTCACGTCGACCGCCGCACCCGCGAACCGCCAGCCGAGCGCCGCGGCGATGCGGTACGGCAGCATGCCCGTGTCGTATGCGCCTTCGGCTCGCGTGCCGGTCAACACGAGATCGTGGCCGCGCACGCGCTCGGCGAGCGCGGCGGCAGCGTCGTCGCCGTCCGCGCATTCGAGCACCTCGACGCGCGCCGCGCCGAGCGCGAGATAGTCGGCCAGCGCCGGGCAGCGCGGATCGCCCGCGTGGATAACATCGAGCCGCGCACGATGTTCGGCCGCCAACGCGCGGCCGATCTCGAGCGCGGCCGCATCGTTGCGGCTGTAACGCGGCGCGCCCGACACCGGATGGCGCCCTACCGACACCAGCACCGCGATGCTTGCCAGCTTGCGATTCGCGTTCATGCAGCGGCTCCCATGTATTCGCTTTCCCTCGATGCGGCGCTCGATCGCCCATGCGTGGCGCGAGCCGCGCTCACCGCGTCGATCAGCGCGGCGATCGTCGCCTGCGCATCGCCGACGATCGTCAGGTTCGCGCGCTTGACGATCGGCGCGCTGCCGTCGAGATTCACCGCGATCACGTGACGGCAATCCTTGATCCCCTGCAGGTGCTGAACCGCGCCCGAAATCCCGAACGCGATGTACACGCTCGCGTCGACCGTCTTGCCGGTCGCGCCGACCTGCTTGTCGCGCGTGAAATGCCCGTTGTCGACCGCGACGCGGCTCGCGCCGATCGCCGCGCCGAAGGTTGCCGCGAGCGTCTCGAACGCGGCGACGTCGGTCACGCCGTTGCCCGCCGACACGATGAAGTCCGCTTCTTCTAGCGCGACCTGCGCGGCATCGATCTCTTCGAGGCCCAGGTCGTGGTAATGGTCGCCGGACGAAGCACGTGCGTCGGAAACGGCATCGAGCGTGCGCTCGAGCGCCGCGCCGACGAACGGCAGCTTCGGGTCGACCGCGTTCGGCGCGAGCAGCACGACGTCGAGCAGCGTGCGCGTCGCGAAGCTGCGTTTCGCGTTGACGTACACGCCGACGTGATCCGCCGCGATTTCGGCGACGTGCGTCGCGACGCTCGCGTTCGTGGCCGCCGCATAGCGTCGGCCGAGATCGCCGTCGCCCGTCGCGTTGTCCGGCATGAACACGTGCTGCGGCGACAGCGCCGCCGCGCACGCGCGCAGCGCATCGAGCTCGCGCTCCGGCGCGAACGCGCGGCGGTCGAAGCCGCGCAGCACGATCAGCGTGTCGGCGCCGAGCGCGCCGGCGTCATCGTTCAGTTCTCCGAACACGACGAGCGCGACTTCCGTGTGCGCATCGGCGAGCAACGCGGCGGCCGCGAGCGTCTGGCGCGCGTGCTCGTCGAGCGCGCCGCGCTCGCTGTGCGCGGCAACGAGGAACACGCGCTTCGCGTCCCGCACGACGCGCACCGGCTTCGTGGCCGTCGCGCCGTGCGCGTGCGGCGTCCACCGCGCGGCGTCGCCGGATGCGCCGCCCGTCTCGCCGAGCGTGATGCGTTTGAGTCCGGCCGCGGTGACGACGAACGGCCGGCGCGGATCGATTCGTTTGAGCGTGGTCATCGGGTCACTCCAGCGAGGCGGCGACGAGTTCGGCGACGTCGAGCACGTCGGGCCGCGGGCCGACGACGCCTTCGAGCATCGCGGTGCAGTTCGGGCAGCCGACCGCGACGACATCCGCGCTTACCGCGCGCGCATCGGCGATCCGGATGTCGGGAATCCGCTGCTTGCCCGGAATGTCGGTGAGCGGTGCGCCGCCGCCGCCGCCGCAGCAGCGGCCGCGCATGCCTTGACGCTCCATCTCGACGACCTGGATGCCGATCGTCTTCAGAAGCTTGCGCGGCGCTTCAGTCTCGCCGTTGTAGCGGCCGAGATAGCAAGGGTCGTGATAGGTGATGCGCTTCTCGCGCAGCGCCTCGGCCGCCTGCGGCTTGATCTTGCCTGCCGCGACGAGCTCGGCGACGAACGTCGTGTGATGCTTGACCGTGTAGCGGCTGCCGAGCGCGCGGTACTCGTTGCGCAGGCTGTGCATCACGTGCGGATCGGCCGTCACGATCTGCTTGAACGACAGCGCGCCGAGCGTGCCGATCAGGCGCTTCGCCATCTGCTGAAACGTCGCTTCGTCGCCGAGCCGGCGCGCGACGTCGCCCGTATCGGTTTCCGCGCGGCCGAGCACCGCGTAATCGACGCCCGCGTGGTTCAGCACCTTCACGAGCGCGCGCAGCGTGCGCTGATAGCGCATGTCGAACGCACCCTCGCCGGCCACGATCAACACGTCGACGTTGCGCCCCGGCTGCGCGACGGGCGCGCTCAGATCGACCGACCAATCGTAGCGCGCGGCCGCGTCGTAGCCGCCCATCGTGCCCGTCTCGCGCAGGTTCGCGAGCACTTCCGCGCCCTTGCCGGGCACGGCGCCGTGCACGAGCGTCTGGTTGCGCCGCATGTCGACGATCGCGTCTACGTGCTCGATCAGCATCGGGCACTCCTGCACGCACGCGCGGCACGTCGTGCACGACCACAGCGTGTCGGCCTCGATCAGCGACGACACGATCGGACGCTGCGGGCCGCCGCCGTGCTGGCCGACAGGAATGCCGGGCGTCGGGCTGCCCGCGTAAGCGGCGTCGGTGCCGCCCGCCATCCCAATGACGAGATCCTGAATCAGCTTCTTCGGATTGAGCGGCTGACCCGACGCGAACGCGGGGCACGCGGCCTCGCACTTGCCGCACTGCACGCACGCATCGAAGCTCAGCAGTTGGTTCCAGTGGAATTCGGCCGGCTTCGCGACGCCGTACTCGTCGTGTTCGATGTCGGACGGCTTCAATGCGGTCGGCGGCGTCGCCGCGCCATTGCCGGTGTACGGCTCGCGCGTCGCCGCAAAGCGTTCCTGGCGCGGGTGAAACGCGAGATGCAGGAGACCCGCGATCGCATGCTTCATCGGCCCGCCCTTCGCCGCGCCGAGCGTCATCGCGAACGCGCCGACGCCGATCAGCATCGCGCAAAGCACGGCGAACGCGCCCGACATCGCGGCCGTCGGCACGAGCATGAACAGCACGAGCCCGAGCGAGAACGCGCCGAGCAGCCACGGCAGCGTATTCCACGGGCCGCGCGACAAACGCGCGGGCACGTCCTTCGCATGGCGGCGGCGCCAGACGAACACCGCGCCGACGAGCATCGAAAGCGCCGCCAGAAAGATCAGCTTGTCGAGCCACGGCGAGTAGATCGCGAGCCCGTAGTTGACGAACACGAGCGCGAGCGCGGCGAGCGCGCCGCCCGCCGTCGCGACGTGCGTCTTCGCGATATACGGATCGCGCGCGACCACGTGATGCAGATCGACGAAGTAACGCTTCGGAATCGCAAGCAGATTCGCGAGCCCGAATGCGCCGGGCGCGCTCGCGCGGCCGAGCCGCCAGTACGACGAACGCTTCGCGACCGCGAACGCGAGGCCCGCGAGCGACAGCCACAACAGCGCGGTGATCAGGATGGCCGGATTCATCGTCAGAAATCCTTCACGAGGCGCAGCGCGTCGTAGATCGCGCCGTGGATGTTGTGCATCGAGATGCAGTCGCCGACGCGAAACAGCAGGAAGCGGCCGTTGCCGAGCGCCTCGGAAAGGCACGGTTGCGGCTCGGCGGCGAACAACTTGTGCACGTCGATCTGCCCGCGATTGACCGACTCGGGCTTCAGCTTCCAGTACAGCGCGTCGTTCGGCGCGATGCCGTTCTCGATCACGACCTGATCGACCGCGCGCTCTTCCTGCTCCTCCGTGTATTCGTTGCGCAGCACCGCGATCTTCTTGCCGTCCTCTTCGTACACGCGATCGAGCCAGTAGTTCGGCGTGTGGATCACGCCCTGTGCGTACAGGCGGCGATAGAAGATCGGGAACGTCGTGCCGCCGCAGTCGTCGGCGATCTTCACGTCCGGCGTGACGATCTCGACATTCGCGCCGCGGCTCGCGATGAAATCGGCGACGCCCGCGCCCGCATGCGTGCTGACGCCGTCATAGACGAGCACGTTCTTGCCCGGCTCGACGCGGCCCGACAGGATGTCCCACGAGCTGACGGCGAGCCCGTCAGCGACGCCCCACGCCGGCACCTGATCGGTGAAGCTGCGCCCGCCCGTGGCGAGCACGATGATGTCCGGCTTCTCGGCCATGATCATTTTCTCGTCGGCTTCGACCCCGAGCCGCCGATCGACGCCGAGCCGCTTCGTCTCCATGTCGAACCAGCGCACGATGCCCGCCATCTGCTCGCGCTGCGGCGCCTTCGCGGCGAGCACGATCTGGCCGCCGACTTCCGTGTTCTTCTCGAACAGCACGACGTCGTGGCCGCGCGAACGCGCGACGCGCGCCGCTTCGAGCCCTGCGGGCCCCGCGCCGACCACGACGACCTTGCGCCTCGGTCCACGCGACTTCTCGATCACGTGCGGCATCGCCGCCTCGCGCGACGTCGCCGCGTTCTGCACGCACAGCACGTCGAGGCCGTTGTACTGGCGGTCGATGCAATAGTTCGCGCCCACGCACTGCTTGATCTCGTCCTCGCGGCCGTCGCGGATCTTGATGACCATGTGCGGATCGGCGATCTGCGCGCGCGTCATGCCGACGAGATCGACCATTCCGCTCGCGAGCAGGCGCTCGGCCTGGCCCGCGTCGCGAATGCTCTGTGCGTGCATCACCGGAATCTTGACGACCGACTTGATGCCCGCCGCGAGATGCACGAACGGCTCGGGCGGCAGCGCCATCGGCGGCATGCAGTTCGCGAGCGTGTTGTGCGTGTCCGCGCCGGAGCCGATCACGCCGAGATAATCGATCAGGCCCGTCTCGGACATCGCCTGCGCGATCTCCTTCAATTGCTCGTGACCGAGGCCGTCCTCGTGAAATTCGTCGCCGCACATCCGCAGGCCGACGCAGAAGTCGCGGCCGACTGCCTCGCGCACGGCCTTCAGCACCTCGACGCCGAAGCGCAGCCGGTTCTCGAGGCTGCCGCCCCATTCGTCGGAGCGAAAGTTCGTGCGCGGGCTCCAGAACTGGTCGATCAGATGCTGGTGCGCGGCCGAGATCTCGATGCCGTCCATCCCCGCATCCTTCACGCGCTTCGCGGCCGCCGCGAAATCGCCGATGATCCGCCGGATTTCCTCGACCTCGATGATCTTCGCGTTGCCGCGATGCACCGGCTCGCGCACGCCCGACGGCGACATCAGATGCGGCCAGTGCTCGCCGTGAAATGCGGAGCGGCGGCCCATGTGCGTCGCCTGGATCATGATCTTCGCGCCGTGCCGATGCATCGCTTCGGCGAGCCGCGCGAGCGGATCGACGATCTTGTCGGTCGACAGATTCACCGACTTCCACCAGCCTTGCGGGCTGTCGACCGACACGGGGCTCGACCCGCCGCACACGGCGAGGCCGACGCCGCCCTTCGCCTTTTCCTCGTAGTAGCGGATGTAGCGATCGCCGGGCAACCCGCCCGGCTCCGCATACACCTCCGCATGCGCGGTGCTGACGATCCGGTTGCGCAGCGTGAGCTGATTCAGCGTCAAGGGTTTGAACAGATTGGGATAGCGCATCGCGGGCGACCTCTTGCGTTCTCGTGAGCGTGACGTTGGCGTGGAAGATGTCGTGTCAGTGCGAAAGCGGCGACACTTCGAACACGCAATGGTCGTGGCCTTCGGCCGCGCATCGCGTTTCCTTCGATTGCGCGCGCGGCGCGCGCTTGCCTGCCGGCGTCGTGTCGTTGACCCAGTCCATCGCGCCCGCGAACCAGCCGGCGAACATGTAGCAGAGCTTGCCGACCTTGTCCGGCTGCGCGAGCACGAACGACGAATGGCGCAGCTCGATCTTCGCGCGCGCGGCCTCCGGCTCGGCCTCGACGATCGAGAACAGGCCCCAGCCGCGCTGCGACAAGCGCTTCAGGTAATGCTCGAACACCGCCATCCCTGCGATTCCGTGCTGCTTCGCTTCCTTGTCGCACCAGTGGTACGCCGACTTGTAGCCGGCTTGGTAGAGGATGTCCGCGTAGACGTCGCGGCCGAGCGCCTCTTCGACCGCCGTATGGTTGTTCGTGAAGAAATGGCGCGGCACGTACAGCATCGGCAGCGCGTCGGTGGTCCAGACGCCGGTGTTCGGATCGACGTCGATCGGCAGTTGCGGTTGCATCGTGTGACTCCGTGGGGTGAAACGCGCGGCGTCTTCGCGCACGCGCGGCATCGTCCGCGCGCCGTCGCTCGTTGCGCGGGCGCGTCCTGAATCGAATCGGTTGAAAACGAAGAATGCGGAACGCCTACGCGCCCCAGACCTCCTTGAACACGCGCACCCAGTTCTCGCCCATGATCTTGCGGATGCGCGACTCCTTCCAGCCGGCGCGCGCCATCGCGGCCGTCAGGTTCGGGAATTCGCCGATCGTTCGGATGCCTTCCGGATTCACGACCTTGCCGAAATTCGTGAGCCGGCGATAGCGTCCCTTGTCGTGCGTGAGCCAATCGAAAAAGTCGACGCTGTAGCCCTGCGTGAAATCGGTGCCGATGCCGACTGCGTCCTCGCCGATCAGGTTCACGACGTAATCGATCGCCTCGATGTAATCGTCGATCGTCGCGTCGATCCCGCGCTTCAGGAACGGCGCGAACATCGTCACGCCGACGAAGCCGCCCGCGTCCGCGATCTCCTTCAACTGTTCGTCGCTCTTGTTGCGCGGATGCTCCTTGAGCCCCGACGGCAGGCAATGCGAATAGCAGACGGGCTTCTTCGAGAACGCGATCGCCTCCGACGACGTATTGCCGCCGACGTGCGACAGGTCGACCATGATCCCGACACGGTTCATCTCGGCGATCACCTCGCGGCCGAAATCCGACAAGCCGCCGTCGCGCTCGTAACAGCCGGTGCCGACGAGGTTCTGCGTGTTGTAGCAAAGCTGCACGACGCGCACGCCCATGTCGGCGAACGCCTCGACGTAGCCGAGGTTGTCCTCGAACGCGTGCGCGTTCTGGAAGCCAAGAATCACGCCCGTCCTGCCTTCCTGCTTCGCGCGAAAGATGTCGTCGGTCGTGCGCACGAGCGTCAGCAGCTCGCCGTTGTCGCGAATCTGCTTTTTCATCAGCGCGATGTTGTCGACCGTCTTCGTGAAGTTCTCCCACACGGACACCGTGCAGTTCGCGGCCGTCACGCCGCCCTTGTGCATGTCCTCGAACACCGAACGTTCGAACTTCGAAATGTTCAGGCCGTCGATGATGATGCTGTCCTGATGCAGCGTGCTCATGAATTCTCCAGTCTTGTCTGCGCGTCGGTCGTCGTGCGAAGGCGCGGCGTTCGGTTCAGTAGATCGGGAAGCGCTCGCAGAGCGCGAAGATCTCGCGGCGCACGCGCTGCTCGGCCGCGTGATCGCCTTGCGGGTTCGTGCGCAGCGCGTCGAACACCTCGAGAATCAGCCGGCCGACCTCGCGAAACTCCGCCGCGCCGAAGCCGCGCGTCGTGCCGGCCGGCGTGCCGAGGCGAATGCCCGACGTGATCGTCGGCTTTTCGGTGTCGAACGGAATGCCGTTCTTGTTGCACGTGATGCCCGCACGCTCGAGCGCCTGCTCGACCTGCGCGCCCTTCAGCCCCTTCGGGCGCAGATCGACGAGCAGCAGGTGATTGTCGGTGCCGCCCGTCACGAGATCGACGCCGCCCGCCTTCAGCACTTCGCCGAGCGCCTGCGCGTTCGCGAGCACGCGGTCGATGTAGATCTTGAAGTCGCCCGTCAGCGCCTCGCCGAACGCAACCGCCTTGCCGGCGATCACGTGCATCAGCGGGCCGCCCTGCAGGCCGGGAAACACCGCCGAGTTGATCTTCTTGGCGATCTCCTCGTCGTTCGTCAGCACGAAGCCGCCGCGCGGGCCGCGCAGCGTCTTGTGCGTGGTCGACGTGACGACGTGCGCGTGCTCGACCGGATTCGCGTGGCGGCCCGCGGCGATCACGCCGGCGATGTGCGCCATATCGACCATCAGCTTCGCGCCGACGCCGTCGGCGATCCGGCGGAAGCGCGCGAAGTCGAGCGCGCGCGGATAGGCGGAGAAGCCTGCGATGACGAGGCTCGGCTTGTGCCGCTGCGCGAGTTCCTCGACCTGGTCGTAGTCGATCAGCATCGTGTCGCGGTTCACGCCGTACTGGACGGCGTTGAACCATTTGCCGGACAGCGCGGGCTTCGCGCCGTGCGTCAGGTGTCCGCCCGCGTCGAGCGACATCCCGAGCACCGTGTCGCCCGGCTTCGCGAGCGCGAGCATCACCGAGCCGTTCGCCTGCGCGCCGGAATGCGGCTGCACGTTCGCATAGCCGGCATTGAAGATTCGCTTCACGCGATCGATCGCGAGCGCCTCGACTTCGTCCGCGAACTCGCAGCCGCCGTAGTAACGCTTGCCCGGATAGCCTTCCGCATACTTGTTCGTCAGCACCGAGCCCTGCGCCTCGAGCACCGCGCGCGACACGATGTTCTCCGACGCGATCAGCTCGACCTGCGACTGCTGTCGTTCGAGTTCCTTGAGGAGCGCGCCGCGCACGGACGCGTCGCGCTCGGCGAGCGATTGCGAGAAGAAGGGATTGGCGTTCGACATAGGGCGTCTCGTCACTGAATTTTGAGGGGCTCCGCAGCGGGCTCGAAGGCCCGCCGCGCGGCGTCTTGGCGTCCCGCCGCAGCGGCTGCCGACGGCTCTATTCTTGTCGTTCGGATTTTTCGCCTATTGATGAATTCAGACGCGTTCTTTCCCTTTTCCGACATGTTCGTCACTTTTGAACAAGTGACCGGTCGTGCGTTTTTGCGGTAGCCGCCGCGACCGAGGCGGCCGCCGCAGCCGCGGCGCGGCGGCGGCTGGCGGCCGGCACTGGCCCGGTGCCGCCGCTGCACTCGGGCGGCGCAGCCGCTCACGGTTACGGTGCGGTGCAGCGAAAGGCCGCCGACAGGCGGCCGCCCGGATCTAGGGTTTAGCCGTATGGCACGCTTGTTGCGCTCGATTTCACAATACGCGAGCCGAGCGCCCCGGCCGCATCAAGATCAGATCCAAGGAACGCTTCCCCATGTCGCCCGACCGCACTGCGTCGCTGTCTCATTTCGCGTTCATGCCGCTGCCCAACTTCACGATGATCGCGTTCACGAACGCGATCGAAGTGCTCAGGATGGCCAACTACCTGAGCGGGCAGCCGCTTTACCGCTGGTCGATCGTCAGCCCGGAAGGCGGCTTGGTCACGGCGAGCAACGGACTCGCGGTCGACACCGGCCCGGCCGACTGCGTCGGGCAACCGGACATCGTGTTCGTCTGCGGCGGCGTCGACGTGCAGCGCGCGACGCAGCCCGAACATCTCGCGACGCTGCGCCGCTTCGCGCGCGCGGGCGTCGCGCTCGGCAGCCTGTGCACCGGCACCTATGCGCTCGCGAAGGCGGGGCTCCTCGCCGGCTATGCGTGCGCGATCCACTGGGAAAACCTCTCGGCGCTGAAGGAAGAATTTCCGGACACCCGCTTTCTGAAAGAGCTGTTCGTGATCGATCGCGATCGCGTGACCTGCACGGGCGGCGTCGCGCCGCTCGACATGATGCTGAACCTGATCGCCGCGCGCATCGGCACCGCGCGCGTCACGCAGATCGCCGAGCAGTTCATCGTCGAGCACGTGCGCGACACGAGCGCGCAGCAACGAATGCCGCTCGTCGCGCGGCTCGGTTCCGCGAACAAGTCGCTGTTCGAGGTGATCGCGCTGATGGAGAACAACATCGAAGAGCCGCTGTCGCGCGAAGAACTCGCGCGGCTCGCGAACATGTCGCAGCGGCAGTTGCAGCGCCTTTTCCGCGAGCATCTCGGGATGACGCCGACGCACTACTACCTGACGCTGCGCCTGCGCCGCGCGCGCGAGCTGCTGCTGCAAACCGACATGTCGATCATGCACATCACGATGGCGTGCGGCTTCCAGTCCGCGTGTCACTTCAGCAAGAGCTATCGCGACGCGTTCGGCACCGCGCCGACGCGCGAACGCCGCAAGCAGGTTGCGCCGCTCGCGCAACCCGCGATGCCGGGCGGCGCACCCGCGCCGGCGATGATGTTGCACGCCTGAGCGCGCTCGTCCGCGCGAGCGGCGCCGAATTCGGCGGCTCCGGCTCCATTGGCAACTTCGCTTTTCGTCGAACTTCGCACCCCAAAACGAATGGCCCGCCGGCTCTGCGAACCGGCGGGCCATGCTCGTCGCCCGGCAGGACGCCCGATCGCGGCGGGCCGCCTATGCGCGCATCATGCGGCCTTCAGCATCCCGTGCGGGTCGATGACGAATTTGCGCGGCGCGCCGCCGTCGAACTTCTTGTAGCCTTCCGGCGCATCGTCGAGCGAGATCACCGCGACGTTGACGATCTTCGCGATCGGCAACCGGTCGAACAGAATCGCCTGCATCAGGTTGCGGTTGTATTTGAGGACGGGCGTCTGGCCGGTATGGAACGAGTGCGACTTCGCCCAGCCCAAACCGAAGCGGATGCTCAGGCTGCCGTGCTTCGCGGCGACGTCGGCGGCGCCCGGATCGTCGGTCACGTACAGCCCCGGAATGCCGATCGCGCCGGCGGGCCGCGTGATTTCCATCAGCGAGTTCAGCACCGTCGCGGGCGCTTCCTCCGCATGGCCTGACGAACCGTGGCCGTGCGCCTCGAAGCCGACGCAGTCGACCGCGCAATCGATCTCCGGCTTGCCGAGGATCTGCTCGATCTGCTCGCCGAGCGTCGCGTCCTTCGACAAATCGACAACCTCGAAGCCCATCGCCTTCGCATGCGCGAGACGCTCGGCGTTCATGTCGCCGACGATCGTGCACGCGGCGCCGAGCAGGCGCGCCGACGCGGCGGCTGCCATCCCGACAGGGCCCGCGCCCGCGACGTAGACGGTCGAGCCGGGCTTCACGCCGGCCGACACCGCGCCGTGATAGCCCGTCGGCAGGATGTCGGACAGGCAGGTGAGATCGCGGATCTTCGCCATCGCCTGATCGCGGTCGGGGAACTTCAGCAGGTTGAAATCGGCGTAAGGCACGAGCACGTATTCGGCCTGGCCGCCGATCCAGCCGCCCATGTCGACGTAGCCGTACGCGCCGCCCGCGCGCGACGGGTTCACGTTCAGGCACACGCCCGTGTGCTGCTCCTTGCACATCGCGCAGCGGCCGCACGCGACGTTGAACGGCACCGACACGAGATCGCCGATCTTCAGCGTCTCGACGTCGCGGCCGACTTCGATCACCTCGCCCGTGATCTCGTGACCGAGCACGAGGCCGACGGGCGCCGTCGTGCGGCCGCGCACCATGTGCTGATCGGAGCCGCAGATATTCGTGCTGACCACCTTCAGGATCACGCCGTGGCCGATCGCGCGGCCGCTCGGATCGACCATCTTCGGGTAGTCGATCTTCTGCACCTCGACCTTGCCCGGCCCCTGATACACGACACCTCGGTTGCTGCTCATCGCATTGTCTCCATGTCTCGTTGGCGGTGCGCCGCGCCTCGCCCGGCCCGCGCGCTCGGGCGCGTCGGACGGGCTTGCAGCGAGCTTTCCGAGGGTAGTCCGCGAGCCGGGGGGGCGAGCGTCCAAAAACCGACATCGGCTTGGCTGCGGCCGACATCGGAACGGTAACGGTGGAGGGCAATGGCGATGGCGCTGGTGACTGAGGCGGCGGTGACTGAGGCGGCGGCGACGATCTGCGATCTGCGATCTGCGATCTGCGATCTGCGATCTGCGTGCTGCGTGCTGCGTGCTGCGTGCTGCGTGCAGTGGGCAGTGGGCAGTGGGCAGTGGGCAGTGGGCAGTGGGCAGTGGGCAGTGGGCAGTGGGCAGTGGATAGTAATCGGCGGTTTGCGGTTTGCGATTTGCGATTCGCGGCGTGAGACGTGCGACGTGCGACGTGCAATCGCCTCGGCATAACGCACGCATTGCGCCAAGCGGCGTCATGCTGCACGACGCAATGCGTGCGTCGCAACATCTTGCGTCCGGTGCGCGTCAACCGCCGAGCGGCCCGTCCGTATCGCCCGGCTCGACAACAGGCGACGCGAGCCGATGCGCGATGCCCGGCGGCTCCGCGATGACGCCGAGCATCAGCTCGGCAATCGCCAAGCCGGACGCTTGCCCGGTAGGCTGCACCACCGCGGTCGCCCGGTGCGGAAACGAGATGTCGCGCGACACGCCGTCGTAGACGATCAGCGATATGTCGTCGACGAAGCGCCTGCCGCTCTCGACGATCGCCCGGAACGCGCCCGCGCCGGCGATGTTGTTGTCGACGACAAGCGCGCTCGGCTGGCTCGGAAGCGCGAGCAAAGCCTGCGTCGCATCGTAGCCGCCGTCGCGCGTGAATGCGCATTCGCGAAACAGCGCGGAATCGAGCTCGATCCCCGCTTCGCGCAGCGCGCGCTCGAAGCCCGCGCGCCGCTGCGCGGCGAAGTTCAGCGTCTGCGGCGCACACGCGAGCGCGATGCGCTGATGCCCGAACACGATCAGCCGCTGCACAGCCGCGTGCGCGCCCGCCTCGTTGTCGAAATCGAACCACGCATACGGCGCAGCGCTGGCGGTCCAGCCATATGCGACGAACGGAAATTCGCGCTCCTGAAGAAAACGGATTCTCGGATCGTCAACGAACATTCGCCGCGTCCCGTCGTTCGACATGCCGCGAGCGCCTCGTCACCGGCCGCCGTCGTTCTCCCGAATCACCGCCTCCGCCGCCGCGTCGGCCTCGCCCGCATACCCGTCGTGCACCTGCGTGCGCAA
>NZ_JPWT01000100.1:0-36351 GCF_000773065.1 Burkholderia sp. ABCPW 111
CAGCTCGGCCAACAGCTCGATCGCCTCGCTGTCCACGTCGACTTCGACCAGCGTCGATTCGCTGTCCACCGGCCTGAGCACCACCAACAGCAACGTCGCGTCGCTGTCCACGTCGACGTCCACGGGTATCGGCTCGCTGTCCACCGGACTCAGCACCACCAACAGCAACGTCGCTTCGCTGTCCAGTGGTCTCAGCAGCACCAATAGCTCGCTGACCTCGCTGTCCACTTCCGCTTCGTCGGGTATCAGCTCGGCGAACAGCTCCGTCGCTTCGCTCTCGACCTCGACCTCGACCAGCGTCGATTCGTTGTCGACCGGCCTGAGCACGACCAACAGCAACGTCGCGTCGCTGTCCACATCGACCTCCACGGGCATCGGCTCGCTGTCCACCGGCCTCAGCACGACCAACAGCAGCCTCACCTCGCTGTCGACCTCCACCTCGACCGGCTTGTCGTCGGCCAACAGCTCGATCGCCTCGCTGTCCACGTCGACTTCGACTAGCGTCGATTCGCTGTCCACTGGCCTGAGCACGACCAACAGTAACGTCGCCTCGCTCTCGACCTCGACTTCGACCAGCGTCGATTCGCTGTCCACCGGCCTGAGCACCACCAACAGCAACGTCGCGTCGCTGTCCACATCGACCTCCACGGGCATCGGCTCGCTGTCCACCGGCCTCAGCACCACCAACAGCAGCCTGACCTCACTGTCGACCTCCACCTCGACCGGCTTGTCGTCGGCCAACAGCTCGATCGCCTCGCTGTCCACGTCGACTTCGACTAGCGTCGCTTCGCTGTCCACGTCGACTTCGACCAGCGTCGATTCGCTGTCCACTGGCCTGAGCACGACCAACAGCAACGTCGCTTCACTGTCGACTTCCACGTCGACCGGCATCGGTTCACTGTCGACGGGGCTGAGCACGACCAACAGTAACGTCGCCTCGCTCTCGACCTCGACTTCGACCAGCGTCGATTCGTTGTCGACCGGCCTGAGCACGACGAACAGCAACGTCGCTTCGCTGTCCACGTCGACTTCCACGACCTTCTCGTCCGCGCTGAGCTCGATCGGCTCGCTGTCCACCGGTCTCGCGACAACCAACAGCAACCTCGCGTCGCTGTCCACGTCGACGCTCACCTACGTGAACTCGCTGTCCACCGGCCTGAGCACGACCAACAGCAGCGTCGCGTCGCTCTCCACGTCGGCGTCGACCGGCCTCGCCGCGACCAACAGCAACGTCGCCTCGCTGTCCACGTCGACTTCGACCGCCGTCGGCTCGCTGTCCACCGGCCTGTCGGCCACCAACAGCAACGTCGCGTCGCTCTCCACGTCGACCTCGACCGCCGTCGGCTCGCTGTCCACCAGCCTGTCGACGACCAACAGCAACGTCGCGTCGCTCTCCACGTCGACTTCCACGGGCATCGGCTCGCTGTCCACCGGCCTGTCGACGACGAACACCAGCGTCGCGTCGCTGTCGACGAGCGTGACCAACATCAGCACGCAGCTCACGTCGCTGTCGACGACGATCGTCAACAGCACGACCAACGTCATCCGCTCGCTGCCGTCGAGCACGGGCATCGCCGCCGACATGAGCGCGCCGAACGCCACCGCGCCGTCCGTCACGGCCGGCTCGAACTCGGTCGCGATCGGCGCGGGCTCGACCGACGGCGGCCGCTCGAACGTCGTCTCGGTCGGCAGCTCGACGCAGCAGCGGCAGGTCACGAACGTCGCCGCCGGCACGGAAGGCACCGACGCGGTCAACGTCAACCAGTTGAATGCGCTGTCCACTTCTATGTCACAATCGCTGACGGGCCAGCAGTCCCAGATCAACAATCTGGGCTCGCAGTTGACCCAGACTCAGCAAGCGCTGCAGCAAACCGATTCGATGGCCCGTCAGGGCATCGCGGCCGCCACCGCGCTGACGATGCTGCCGCAGGTCGAGCCGGGCAAGACGATCAACGTCGCCGTCGGCGTCGCGCGCTTCGCAGGTCAGTCGGGGATGGCATTCGGCGCGAGCGCGCATGTGACAACCAACGGCATTCTCAAGCTGGGCATCGGCGTGTCGGGGCAGAACAAGACCTTCGGTGCAGGATATGGATATAGCTGGTGATCGACTCCGTCCACTCTTCATCGACCGGGCCGCGTGACGCGCCCGGCAAGCGCCTGGCCGTCGGCATCTCGCTCTTCGCCCGCGACGGCCAGGCGATCTGGGAAAACGGCATTCATCAGAACATTGCGTTCCTCGCGATGATGCTCAGGAAGTCGGAGCGGGTCGGCCCGATCTACTTCCTGAACGGCGGCGACGCGAAAGCGTTGCCCGCCGGCCTCGATCTCGGCGGCCTCGACGTGCCGCTCGTGAACCCGCGCGACGTGTCGCACGCGCTCGACGTCGTGATCGAGATGGGCGCGCAGCTGCCCGTCGACTGGCTCAAGTACATGAAGGCGCTCGGCAAGAAGCTCGTCGTCTGCTTCGTCGGGCACACGTACGCGGGGCTTTGCGAGACGCCGATGTTCGGCCGGCCGTCGGGCCACATCTTCAACGGCGGCCCGTTCGACGAAGCCTGGACGCTGCCCCAGTACGAAAAGACCGCGATGCCGCTGCTGCGCACGCTGCTGCGGGCGCCCGTCCATCTGATGCCGCACATCTGGTCGCCGTACTTCATCGAGCGCCGCGCGCGCCAGCTCGAGGCCGAGGGCCTGCGCTTCGGCTATGCGCCCGGCCGCGCGAAGTGGCGGCTGTCGATCCTCGAGCCGAACATCTCGGTCGTGAAGACCTGCCACTACCCGATGCTCGCCGCCGACGAATTCCACCGCGCGCAGCCCGACGCGGTCGAGCATCTGTTCGTCGTCAACTCGCTGCACATGAAGGAGCATCGGACGTTCGTCCATTTCGCGAACAGTCTCGATCTCGTCCGCCAGCACAAGGCGACCTTCGAGCCGCGCATCGATCTGCCGTCGTTCCTCGCGCAGCACGGCGACGCGGTGATCTCGCACCAGTGGGAAAACGCGCAGAACTATCTGTACTACGACGTGCTGTACGGCGGCTACCCGCTCGTGCACAACTCGCCGCGCCTCGGCGACGCCGGCTACTACTACCCGGAATTCGATTCCGCGGCGGGCGGCCGCGCGCTGCTGCACGCGTGGCGCCATCACGACGCGCATCTCGACGACTATCGCCGCCACGCCGACGCGCTGCTGCGCGAAGTCTCGATCGACAACCGCGACAACCTCGACGCGTATGTCGCGCGTCTGTTCGCCTAAGCCTATTCCCGGAGAGAACGCATGCCCGAAACCACCGCCCGTGACGTGCCGAACGGCGGCAAGCGTCTCGTCGTCGGCGTGTCGCTGTTCGTGCGCGGCGCCGGCCAGTCGCTGTGGGAAAACGGCATCTTCCAGAACTGCCTGCTGCTCGTGCTGCTGCTGCGCCAGTCGCCGCTCGTCGCCGAAGCGGTGATGGTCAACGGCGGCACGGGCGACGCCGATCCGCAACTGATGCTCGGCGAATGGAACGTGCCGCTCATCTCGATGGACGAGGCGATGACGCGCTGCGACGTGCTGATCGAAATGAGCGCGCAGTTCAACGCCGAATGGATCGCCGCATATCAGCAGCGCGGCGGCAAGGTCGTGACGATGCGCGTGGGCAACGACTACGTGATCGACATCGAGCGCGCGATCTTCGACAAGCCGTCCGGCTTCCTGTTCTCGGGCGCGCGCTACGACGGCGTCTGGACGATTCCGGAATTCGAGCATTCGTGCAGCCACTATCTCGAATCGGGGCTGCGCAGCCCGGTGACGATCGTGCCGCACATCTGGCATCCGCTGCTGTTCGACAAGGCGCGCGCGACGCTCGGCCCGGGGCTCGAATTCGGCTACAAGCCGGGCAAGCCGCGCTGGCGCGTCGCGACGTTCGAGCCGAACATCTGCATGGTGAAGACGAGCATCGTGCCGATGCTCGTCACCGAGGAGGCGTATCGCGCACAGCCGAGCTTCGTAGAATTCGTGCGCGTGTGCAACACGCTGCACATGAAGGAGCACACGACGTTCGTCCATTTCGCGCGCAGCCTCGACATCGTCGCGCATGGGCTCACGACGTTCGAGGGGCGCTTCGCGGTCTACGAATTCATGGCGGCGTACGGCGACGCGGTCGTGTCGCACACGTGGGAAAACGCGCAGAACTATCTGTACTACGAGTTGCTGTACGGCGACTATCCGCTCGTCCACAATTCGCCGTACCTCGGCCGCGCCGGTTATTTCTATCCGGATTTCGACTGCCAGGAAGGCGGCCGCCAGTTGCTGAAGGCGTTCCACGAGCACGACGCGAACCTCGACGCGTATCGCGAGCAGTCGCGGCACATTCTGGATTCGGTCAGCATCTACAACCCGAACAACGTCGCGGCCTATACGGAAGCGCTCGCCGCGCTGTACCGGTAACGCAGGCATCGCCGCATGCGCCGCGCCGCCCTATTTCGACCCGGAGGTCGCTTGAACAAGCTAGTCGCCCGATGCGTGATCGCCGCCGCCATGCTGGCCGCCGGCCCGCTCGCCCACGCGCAGGCGAGCCCGTCTCCCGACGCGGTGCTGCAAAGCGCCGAGGACGTGCTGAAGCAGATCGACGACGGCCGCTTCGATCTGGTCTGGCGGGATTCCGCCGCTTTCGTCAAGGAGCGATACACGGCGCAGCGCTTCGCCGACGACACGCGGCGGCTGCGCGCGCCGCTCGGCGCGGTCACGCGGCGAGGATGGTCGGACATCATGCTGATCCAGTTCGCGAACACGAAGGACGTGCCGGACGGGCTGTACGCGAACGTCGATTTCACGACGACGCTGCAAGGCGGCAAGGTCGTGTTCGAGAAGCTGAGCTTGCGCCGGGAGAGCGACGGCCGCTGGCACCTCGTCTCCTATGCGCCGCGCGAGCAGCAAGGCGTGACGCCGTCGCTCGCCGGGCAATGACTAGGCTGAATCGAGACCAATCGAATTGAAGAGCCGGAACCAGCGGGATCGGCACGCGGGCCGAAGCGCCGCGGCGCCGATCGCACGCGCGGCGTTCGTTCGCTCGCCGCTCAGCGCCCGCAGTCGTTGACGAGATTCGCGAGCAGCGTATCGTATTCGGCGACGAGCGTCGGATTCTTCGACGTATAGCGGCGCAGCAGGCTGCGCTGCCGCGTCGCGTAGCCTTCCCAGTCGTCGTCGTGCTCGCGCAGCACGCGCGTCAGTACTTCCGCGCCCGTCAGCACGTCGTTGTCCGGATAGTAGTAGCCGATGTCGGGCACGAGATGCGCGTTGTGGACGAGCGGATAGCCCTGCCAGCAGACGTCGAAATAGAAGTAGTTGAGCGGGTTCTCCCACTGGTGCGACACGACGACGTCCGTGTGTTCGGCGAGGAACGTCGGCGTATCGAAGCGGCCGACGAAGCTCGCCTTGCTCGCGCGGACGATCTCCAGATAGTTCATCAGCATCACGAATTCCGGGCTGTCGTGCGCGAGCCGCTCGGCGTTCGTCACGTGCGCGAACGCGATCGCGTCCGGATCGCGCCGATAGACTTCATCGATGATGAGCATCGGATACACGCAGAACTTGACGACATCGTGGTTCGGCTCCATCACCGTGAGCCGCTTCGCGCGCTTGCCGCTCGGCCGGTACTCGCCGCGCTCGCGCAGCAGCCGCGTGCGCTCGGTGAGGAACATCGGGTCCCAGACGAACGGCACGACGCGCCCAGGGCAGCGCCGCAGCGATTGCAGGAACGGCAGCGACGACGGCGCGACCTGCGGAATCGCCCAGATCTCGTCGTAGCCGCGGTTGATGAACAGCGTTTCCCACATCCGGCGGCCGAACAGGATCGATTGCGTCGCGTGGATGTATTCGAAGCCGCAGCAGTAGCTGACGAGCTTCACGCCGCGCGCCTTCAGATACGCGGTCTGCTCGCCGTCGATCTGGCCGCCGAGCTCGATCAGCACGTCGAGCGAATCCTTCATGTCGACAAACGAGCGGGTGTCGAAAATCCGGCGGTCCCACGGCAGCGCGTCGGTGATCGGCACGTCCGTCGTGTTGACGATCGTCACCCGATAGCCGCGCGACGATTTCATCAGCAGCTTCGCGAGAAACAGCGCGTTTTGCTTGATGCCGTTGATCCAGAGGCTCTCGTTCGGCTCGCGCAGGCCAATCGTGATACCGATGCGCAAGCCGTTCAAATCGACAGGGGATGTCATTGCATGCCGGAGGGAAGGGAATTACGCAGTGTAGCGCATGCCCTGCGCTACCGCCCGCACCAGTATTCGAGTCTAGCGGACATCATGTAACCGGACTGTCAGATATCGTTAACGTGCGCCGCTCGCTCAAGCCGGCCCCATCACGAGCAGTTGCGCGCCGTCCGCCACCTGGTCGCCCACCGCGTACAGCACCTCGCCGACGACGCCCGCCGCGGGCGCGCCGATCGTGTGCTCCATCTTCATCGCCTCCATCACGATGAGCGGATCGCCCTGCTCGACCTTCTGCCCCGGCTCGACGAGCACCGCGATCACCTTGCCCGGCATCGGCGCGGTGAGCCGGCCCTCGCCTTCCGTCGAATCGGCCGCGTGCGCGAGCAGGTTGCGCCACTCGAACGCGCGCGCGACGCCCTGGCAGAACACGTGGAACGTGTCGCCGTCGACATGCACGCGGCCGCTCGCGCGCACGCCGCCCAACGTCACGTCGAAGTCGAGCGGCCCCGCGCCGCGCGACCACGCGAACGGCTTCGCGACGCCGCCCGCTTCGAGCGACTGCGCGCCGCCGTGGTCCAGATAGCGGACTTCGAGCGTCGCGTCGTCGTCGAGCGCGCGCCATTCGATCGTGCGCCGGTAGCCGGCGTTCAGCCGCCAATTCGGCAGCGCGCCCCACGGCGACGCCGCGCCGCCCTCGCCCGCGAACTCACGCTCGCGCGCGAGCAGCGCCGCGCACGCGAGGCCGAGCGCCGCCGCGGGCGCCGGCTGCGGCGCGAACAGCGCGTCGCGATGGCGCTCGATCAGGCCGGTGTCGAGATCCGCGTCGGCGAACGGCCGGCTCGCGACGATCCGCTGCAGGAACTCCGCATTCGTATGCAGGCCGACGACCTCGCATTCGCGCAGCGCGCGGCCGAGCGTCGCGAGCGCCTGCGCGCGCGTGTCGCCGTGAACGATCAGCTTCGCAATCATCGGATCGTAGAACGGCGTGATCGCGTCGCCCTCGCGAACGCCGCTGTCGATCCGCACGGCCGCGCCGATGGCGAATTCGACGCCCGCCGGAAATCGCAGGTGCTTCAGGCGTCCGGTCGACGGCAGGAAGCCGCGCGCCGGATTCTCCGCGTACAGGCGCGCCTCGATCGCGTGGCCGCGCACGTGCAGATCGGCCTGCTTCATCGGCAGCGGCTCGCCCGCCGCCACGCGCAGTTGCCACTCGACGAGATCGAGCCCCGTCACCATCTCCGTCACCGGATGCTCGACCTGCAGGCGCGTGTTCATCTCCATGAAGTAGAACGCGTCGCCCGTCATGATGAATTCGACGGTGCCCGCGCCGACGTAGCCGACCGCGCGCGCGGCCGCGACGGCGGCCTCGCCCATCGCCTGCCGGAGCTCATCCGCGAGGCCCGGCGCGGGCGCTTCCTCGAGCACCTTCTGGTGGCGGCGCTGCACCGAGCAGTCGCGGTCGAACAGGTAGACCGCGTGGCCGTGCGTGTCGCCGAACACCTGCACTTCGACGTGGCGCGGCCGCTGCAGGTATTTCTCGATCAGCACGCGATCATTGCCGAAGCTCGCCGCCGCCTCGCGCTGGCACGACGCGAGCGCCGCCGCGAAATCGGCCGCGCGCTCGACGACGCGCATCCCCTTGCCGCCGCCGCCCGCGCTCGCCTTCAGCAGCACCGGATAGCCGATGCGGTCGGCCTCGCGTTGCAGCAGCGCGGGGGTCTGATCGTCGCCGTGATAGCCGGGCACGAGCGGCACCGCGGCCGCGTGCATCAGCGCCTTCGCGGCGGCCTTCGAGCCCATCGCGGCGATCGCCTCGACGGGCGGCCCGACGAACACGATCCCCGCCTCCTCGCACGCACGCGCGAAATCCTCGTTCTCCGACAGAAAGCCGTAGCCCGGATGGATCGCCTGCGCGCCCGCCGCGCGCGCGGCGTCGATGATGCGCTCGATCCGCAGATAGCTGTCGGCGGCGGCCGGGCCGCCGATGTGCACGGCCTCGTCGCACGCGGCGACGTGCTTCGCGTGCGCGTCGGCGTCCGAATAGACCGCGACGCTCGCGATGCCGAGGCGTTTGCAGGTCGCGGCGACCCGGCAGGCGATTTCGCCGCGATTGGCGATCAGGATCTTGTCGAACATGATGGGTCGGAAAACGGAAGATCGATAACGGATTCGGTTCGGTGCGCGGGCCGCGCGCCGCGCTTCGTCACGGCCGCTACGGCACCGCTCCGCTGTGCGCGGGCGGCAGCGGCGGCGCGCGCCGCGTCACGCGCGCCACGACGGCGTGCGCTTTTCGAGGAACGACGCGACGCCTTCGCGCGCCTCCGCGCCCGCACGCGTCTTCGCGATCCAGTCGGCGGTCTGCTCGATCAGCGCGGCGTCGAGCGCGCGGCCCGCGACGTCGCGCACGAGCGTCTTGCACGCGCGCACCGCCTGCGGGCCGTTCGCGCACAAGGCTTCGGCCAGCCTCGCGACGGTCGCGTCGAGCGCATCGGCCGGCACGCGCTCATGGACGAAGCCGAGCTGCGCGGCCTTCGCACAGTCGAACGCTTCGGCCGTCGCGAAATAGCGCCGCGCGGCGCGCTCGCCAAGCGCGCGCACGACGTACGGCGCGATCGTCGCGGGAATCAGCCCGAGGCGCGCTTCCGACAGGCAGAACTTCACGTCTTCGGCCGCGATCGCGATGTCGCACGCGGCGACGAGCCCCACGCCGCCCGCGTACGCGTCGCCGTGCACGCGCGCGATCACGGGCTTCGCGCAACGATGGATCGCCTCGAGCATGCGCGCGAGACGCCGCGCGTCGGCGCGGTTCTCGTCGTCGGAGAAGCCCGCCATCCTCTTCATCCAGTTCAGGTCCGCGCCCGCGCAGAACGCCGGGCCGCGCGCGGCGAGCACGGCCGCGCGTAGCGACGGATGCGCGTCGATGCGGTCGAACGCGGTCGTCAGCTCGGCGATCATCGTCTCGTTGAACGCGTTGCGCACGTCGGGGCGCGCGAGCGTGACGGTCGCGATGCGGCCGTCGTCGGTCACTTCGATCGTTTCGTAGCGCATCGTCGGCTCCTTGCGTCCATCACATCCGGAACACGCCGAACCGCGTGTCCTCGATCGGCGCGTTCATCGCGGCGGCAAGGCCGAGGCCCAGCACGTCGCGCGTCTGCGCGGGGTCGATCACGCCGTCGTCCCACAGGCGCGCGCTCGCGTAGTACGGATGGCCCTGGCGTTCGTACTGGTCGCGAATCGGCTGCTTGAACGCCTCCTCGTCTTGCGCCGACCATTCGCCGCCCTTCGCCTCGATCCCGTCGCGGCGCACCGTCGCGAGCACCGACGCCGCCTGCTCGCCGCCCATCACCGAGATCCGCGCGTTCGGCCACATCCACAGGAACCGCGGGCCGAATGCGCGGCCGCACATGCCGTAATTGCCCGCGCCGAACGAGCCGCCGATGATCACCGTGAACTTCGGCACCTTCGCGGTCGACACGGCCGTCACCATCTTCGCGCCATGGCGCGCGATGCCCTCGTTCTCGTATTTGCGGCCGACCATGAAGCCCGTGATGTTCTGCAGGAACACGAGCGGGATCTTGCGCTGGCAGCACAGCTCGATGAAGTGCGCGCCTTTCGTCGCCGATTCGGAAAACAGGATGCCGTTGTTCGCGACGATGCCGACCGGGTGCCCCCAGATGCGCGCGAAGCCCGTGACGAGCGTCGTGCCGTAGCGCGCCTTGAATTCGTCGAACGCGGAATCGTCGACGATGCGCGCGATCACCTCGCGCACGTCGAACGGCTTTCGCGTATCGACCGGAATCACGCCGTACAGGCTTTTCGCGTCGTAGCGCGGCGGCAGCGGCTCGCGCATCGCGAGCGACGCGCCGCGGCGCGCACCCAGGTTGCCGACGATCGTGCGCGCGATCGCGAGCGCGTGCGCGTCGTTCTGCGCGAGATGGTCCGCCACGCCGGACAGGCGCGTGTGCACGTCGCCGCCGCCCAGATCCTCGGCGCTCACTTCCTCGCCGGTGGCCGCCTTCACGAGCGGCGGGCCGCCGAGAAAGATCGTCCCCTGCTCCTTGACGATGATCGATTCGTCGCTCATCGCGGGCACGTACGCGCCGCCCGCGGTGCACGAGCCCATCACGACCGCGATCTGCGCGATGCCCGCCGCCGACAGGTTCGCCTGGTTGAAGAAGATCCGGCCGAAATGATCGCGGTCGGGAAACACGTCGTCCTGGTTCGGCAGGTTCGCGCCGCCCGAATCGACGAGGTACACGCACGGCAGCCGGTTCTCGGCCGCGATTTCCTGCGCGCGCACGTGCTTCTTCACGGTCACCGGATAGTAGGTTCCGCCCTTGACCGTCGCGTCGTTGCAGACGATCACGCACTCGCGGCCGGCGATTCTGCCGATGCCCGTGACGATGCCCGCGCCCGGCGCTTCGTCGTTGTACATCCCGTATGCGGCGAGCTGCGACAGCTCGAGGAACGGCGTGCCCGGATCGAGCAGTTGCGCGATCCGCTCGCGCGGCAGCAGCTTGCCGCGCGACAGGTGCTTGTCGCGCGCGGCCTGGCCGCCGCCAAGCGCCAGCCGGTCGATCTTCTCGCGCAGGTCGGCGACGAGCGCCTCGAGCGCCGCGGCGTTCGCGCGAAACTCGTCGGCGCGCGGGTTCAGCTTGGATTCGATGATCGGCATCGCGTGGGCTCCGCGCGCAGGGTCAGGCGGTTTCCGCGAACAGCTCGCGGCCGATCAGCATGCGGCGGATCTCGCTCGTGCCGGCGCCGATTTCGTAGAGCTTCGCGTCGCGCCACAGGCGGCCGACCGGGTACTCGTTGATGTAGCCGTTGCCGCCCAAGATCTGGATCGCCTCGCCCGCCATCCACGTCGCCTTCTCGGCGGTGTAGAGGATCACGCCCGCGCAGTCCTTGCGCACCTGGCGCACGTGCGCGCTGCCCGCCGAATCGAGATGGCGGCCGACCGCGTACAGATACGCGCGGCACGCCTGGAACGTCGTGTACATGTCGGCGATCTTGCCCTGGATCAGCTGGAATTCGCCGATCGGCTGGCCGAACTGCTTGCGATCGTGGACATACGGCACGACCGCGTCGAGACACGCGGCCATGATGCCCGTCGGCCCGCCCGCGAGCACCGCACGCTCGTAATCGAGCCCGCTCATCAGCACCTTCACGCCGCCGTTGAGCTCGCCGAGGATGTTCTCTTGCGGCACCTCGACGTCCTCGAACACGAGCTCGCCCGTATGCGAGCCGCGCATTCCGAGCTTGTCGAGCTTCTGCGCGACCGAGAAGCCCTTCATCCCCTTCTCGACGATGAACGCGGTGATGCCGCGCGCGCCGGCCTCGGGCTCCGTCTTCGCGTAGACGACGAGCGTGTCGCAATCCGGGCCGTTCGTGATCCACATCTTCGTGCCGCTCAGCACGTAGCGCTCGCCGCGCTTGTCCGCGCGCAGCTTCATGCTGACGACGTCGGAGCCCGCGTTCGGCTCGCTCATCGCAAGCGCGCCTACGTGCTCGCCGGAGATCAGCTTCGGCAGGTACTTGCGCTTCTGCGCGTCGGTGCCGTTGCGGTGGATCTGGTTCACGCACAGGTTCGAATGCGCGCCGTACGACAGCCCGACCGACGCCGACGCGCGCGAGATCTCCTCCATCGCGACCATGTGCGCGGTATAGCCGAGACTCGCGCCGCCGTATTCCTCGGCGACGGTCATCCCGAGCACGCCCAGCTCGCCGAACTTGCGCCAGAGGTCCATCGGGAATTGATCGGTGCGATCGATCTCGGCCGCGCGCGGCGCGATTTCCTTCGCGGCGAAATGCGCGATCGAATCGCGCAGCATCTCGATGTCTTCACCGAGCATGAAGTTCACGCCGGGCAGGTTGATCATGTCTCCTCCGTCTCCAGGAAGTCCACGGAAGCGCCGATTATTGAGTCTCGCTCAAATCGGCGAATCCATCGTTCGTTGCCGTATTCTGCGGAAATACTCGTTAGTTTCGCGCTTGACCCGCTCAAGCGTCAATAGTTTTTTGAGCGATACTCAGCTATGATCGACGGCATCGCAACGACGCCCGACGCCGCAGGAAAACCCGTATGACCGCCCCCCAGAAAGCCGAGCGCGCGGACGCGCCGCGCGCGCCCGCCGGCCGCAAATCGCAGCAGCGCGTGCAGGACATCCTGCGCGCCGGGCGCGAAGTCTTCGCGGAAAAGGGCTACGAGCACGCGACCGCGGCGGAGATCGCGCAGCGGGTCGGCGTGTCCGAGGCGACCGTGTTCAGCTACTTCCGCGGCAAGCGGGAGCTGTGCGCGCGCGTGATCGCCGATTGGTATGACGAAATCATCGACGCGTTCGAGACCGGGATGCCGCGCGACGCGTCGGTGCGGCGGCAGTTCGCGTTCATCGTCCGCACGCACTTGCGGCTGATGCTCGTGAACGGCACCGGCCTCTGCGCGCTGGTGCTGTCCGAGGGGCGTGCGAAGCAGCACGCGCTCGCCGACGAATTGACGGCGTTGCAGCGCCGCTACACGGCGCCGCTGATGGACGTGCTCGCACGCGGGCAGTCGGCCGGAGAGGTGCGCGCCGACATTCCGCTCAGCCTGCTACGCTCGATGGTGTTCGGGCCGATCGAGCATGTGCTGTGGGATGCGATTCTCGGGCACCGGAAACTCGATACCGAGACGACGGCCGAGCAGTTGATCGATTTGCTCTGGACGGGGTTGCAACCGCCCGCGCCGGAGAACGCGGCGCTCGTGCACTTTCGGAGCGACGTCGCCGACGCGATGCGCCGGCTCGACGAAGCGTGCGCGCAGGCGGCGCGCGCGGGTTCGGCGCGCCGCAAGCCGGGCAAGCCGGCGTAGCCGAGGGGCGACACTGCGCGCCGCGCGCATCGCATCGCGCACGATGTCGCTCCGCGAAGCGCTCACCCGAGATCGACGCACGCTTCGCGATCGACTCGTCACGGCCGGGCGCATCGCCGCATTCGGTCCGCCATTCGGTTTTCTTTCAAACACCGCTCGCGTTCCTTTCTTTCTCCTCGATTAAACTCGATTTGATTCGATTCGGCTCGGTTAATCGCCCGCCCGCCGACGAATCGCGAAACGACGCGCATCGCTCCGATTCCGCCGCACACTCACGCGAACCGAGCGCATGTTTGCGTCGCCGCTCACGCCGACGCGCCGGCATGCACTTGCCGCTCACACACGAAAACATCGCAGAAAGAGACACTCGCGGCCGAGCCCGAACGACGGCCGGCACGGCCGCCCCGCGACGTCGCCGCATCGAGCGGCCGGCACGAAACGAACACGAGAAAACGCATCGCAATTCAATTATTGTTTAATGAAAAACCGCGCAAAAACTTGCAATATCAATGAACGACTAATCGACGATTAATCGGGTTTTAGCGCTCTTGACTTTCGAGACGCATAACCTACGCTGGAGTCGTACCAGCCGCCCCGAAGCGCCCGCTTCGCCGTTGCGCTGATTAAAAGTATTCGATTCCGGTACAAGTGCGCATGGGGAGCGCACACGCATTCCACTCTTTTCAAGTCTTTCAGCTCCGCCGCGCGGACGACGTCTGCGCGCACGGACGTTCATTGCCTCGCCGCTTCCTTGGGCCGTGACGCGCGCACGCTCGGCGTCGTCACGCCCGGCCGATCCGGCGAGGCATTTACTGTAGGAGACCGAAATGACTGTCATCCAGATCGGCCTCGTCGATACGACGAACGCCATCGATCCCGCTCTCGTGGAAGCCGCCGCCGCCGCGCTGAACGTGCAAGTCATCCGAGATTTGCCGCCGTTCTGGAACGTGCAGGCGACCGTCCGGCATTTGCCGTCGCAGAATCAGATTCCGGCCGGCATATGGCCGGTGCTGCTGGTTCCCGTCCTGCCCGAAGGCGAAGGCGGATTTCACCTGGATCAGCACAACCAGCCGTATGCGAAAGTCGCCGCGACGCGCGGCAACGACGGATGGACGATCGCCGCGAGCCACGAAACGATCGAGATGCTGATCGATCCCGCCGGCAACCGTCTGCAGTCGTCGACGTCGATCGAGATCGTCGGCGGCAAGATCCAGGACGGCAGCGCGCAGTTCGAGTACCTCGTCGAAGGCTGCGATCCGGTCGAAGCGGAAAAATACAGCTATTCGATTCAAGGCATCGCCGTCTCCGATTTCATCACGCCGCACTTCTACGATCCGGTCGTCACGAGCGGCACGCGCTACAGCTTCACCGGCGCGCTCACGAAGCCGCGCGAGATCCTGCCGGGCGGCTACATCTCGTGGATCGATCTGAGCAACGAGCGAATCCGGCAATTGCAATACCTGGACCCGAGCGAGCCGCCGACGATCGTCGATCTCGGTCCTTCGCAGACCAAAGAAAAGAGCCTGAGAGAGTGGCTGCACACGAAGCGCGGATCGCCGGCGGGATTGCGAACCACCCGCGAGCTGTCGGAAAAATCCCTGAACGAGCCGCTGCTCGAACGCTGCCGGCAACACCGCAGGGCGCTGCAGGAAATCGCGAGCCAGCGCGCGAAGATGTACTGAAGCACCCGATCATTCGAACAACTTAGGTGCCCTCATGAACCATTCATTCGACGTCGAGGATCTGATCCTCAACTATGATCCCGAAGCGCCCGCCGAGCGCTTCGTCAAGGGCGGCTTGGAAGCCGCGCTGCTGGCCAGGGCGAGCCGCCTGCCTCACCCCGTCTCGTGGCCCGCCGGCGCACGGCCCGCCGCGCAGCCGCTCGATCCCGCGCCGCACGAGAACGACGACCTCACCCGCTTCGCCGGCTACGACGCGCTCGTCGTCACGTGGACGGCCGCCGAGGCCGCGGCGCTCGCGGCGCTCTTCACGCCCGATCATCTGCCGTCGGCGTGGTATTTGTACCGTCACGGCGTCGATGCGTACATCCCGCTCGTCACGGGGCCCCGCGCGCCGTTCAACGACACGAAGCCGGACATGGCCCGCTACTATCACACGCTCGGCCTGTATTTCCCGTGCGTGATCGGCAACGCCCGCGTGCTGCTGTTCAAGTCCGGCCTGCACTTCGCATATGACGGCCCGCACACGCCGCTTCAACGCCTCGTCGCCGAGCTCGTGCAGACGATCCGGCCCAGGCTGCTGATCACGACGGGCACGGGCGGCGGAATCGGCACCCAAGCGAAACTGGGCGATGTCGTGATCGCGAGCAAGGTCAAGTTCGACTGCACGACGCAGTTCAAGGAGGCCGCATTCGCGAAGTCCGAATACAGCCCTTCCGAGCTGCCGGCCGGCGCGATCGATGCAATCGCGCCCGATCTGACGAAGGTCAACGCGGCGTACATCCAGGGGGCGCGGCCCGTGCCGACCATTTTCACGAAGCCCGCCGACGCGCTCGTCACGACGGACTTCTTCGGCTTCGACGATTCGACGGATCACTATCGCTTGCAGAATCTGGGACGCGCATGCGACATGGGGGACGCGATGATCGGACTGACGATGAAGGACTTCCCGCTGACTCGCTGGTACTCGGTGCGCAACGTGTCCGATCCGCAGATTCCCAATCCCGATAACGACATCGAAAAGGCGAAGCGGGAAGCGGGCCAGATCTATACGCGCTACGGCCCGTATACGACGGCCGCCAGCGTGATCGCGACCTGGGCGATCATCACGAGCGCGCACGCCTGACGCAACGGCCTCGCGGGCATCGTGCGGCCGCCGTGGAAATTGCGGCCGTCGATCCGAAATAAATTTCGCCTGTGAGGCGAGGCTGCCGCGCGATTGCCGAGCGACAGCCTTTCGTTTCGAATCGAAAACGCCGGCCGGTGCGGCCACCGTGCGCCTCGCGCGTCTGCCGCCCGCTTTTGACGAAGAGCGGCCATTCGGCATTCCCGGCAACGGATGCCTGCCGCCAAGCGAAGCGAAGCGTATCGGCAAGGCGGCTGGCGGCGCGGCCTCGGCCCGGCATGCGCGACCATCGTGACTCGGCCGATCCGGCAACGGGAGGCGGCTGCGCGGCACATTGCCGGCGCACCCGCCCAATCGGCGCCTCGGCATGAAACGGAGGGCCTCGATCGAATGGGTGGAGGAACGCAATGGATGGCGCGACATGCGCCGATTTCCGCCAAACGGAATCGGCAACATGGGGCGGCCGGCGCGTGCGATCCGCGTGACCGAGACGCATGAGAGCGCATCATGCAACCGGCGCGCCACACCCCGCGCGCCGGCCGGCCCTGAACGGCCGGCTGATGCGCGGACGAGAACCGCTCGCCCGGTGCGCGCCGGCAAACGCGGCCGGGAACTTTCATCGACGGGACGCCCGAGCCGGTCATTCGCATCGAGACAAATCTCCACGCGAATCCGGTCGACACCGCAGGGTTAACCATGAGACGATTCGCGGCTCGTTAGATTTTCGTCGCTACTCGCCACATGAATGTCCCGATGTCGCGCGCGGCACTGGTCGCGACCCTGCTGGCGGCGTGCACGAGCGCGCAAGCGCAGCCGCTCGGCGGCTCGCCGTCGAGCGCAACGCCCACGCCCGAAACGGCTTCGTCGCCAATGCGGCCACAAGCGCCGCCGCAAACATCGCCGCTTACGCCGCCGCTTACACCGTCGCACACGCCGCTGCATACGCCGCCGCCCGAGGCCGCCCGATTCCGTTCGCCGCCGCCTCGCAGCCTCGCGCCGCAAACGCTGTCGAAGCACGCGCAGCCCGACGCGAAGCCGCAATACATCGCGCCGCTGCAGCGTAACTTCGCGTTCGCGCAGGATCAGGGCCGGCAGGAAGAATGCGACGAACTGGCGTCGAAGATCGACAATCTGGCGCGCCACGCGCAAGCCGCCGCGCGCTCGGCGCCGCCGTCGCTGCTCGCGCCGAGCACGATCAACAGCGCGACGCCGTGGAAAGTCCCCGCGCCGCCCGTCTACGAGCCGCCGCCGTCGCGGCCGCTGCCGTCCGCGAACGGCGGCGCACCGTCGAACTTCGCGCCGCTCGCGTCCGATCGCTGGAGTCGCCCGTGGGCTCACAAGCCCTATCCGGCCACCGAGAAAGACGCAAAAGAGCAGCGCGAGCGCAGCGAGCAGCAGATCGAGCTCGAAGCCCGCTACCGCCGGCTGCACTGCCGCCCATAGACGCCACGCCGTGCCTCGCCGTGCCTCGCCGTGCCTCGCCGCGCCTCGCCGTGCCTCGCCGTGCCTCGCCGCGCCGCGCGCCCGCGCGGCGAACGCGGCCATTCATGCATGCTCCGGCATCGGCGGGTAACATGTCGTCGACCGCGGCCGCGCGCGACGCGCGCCGCCTTTCCCGACGCCCTCGCCATGCATACTCGACAACTGACGCCCGCTCTCGCCTCGCAATTCGCGAACCTCGCGCTCGGCCACCTGACGCGCGAATACCCGAACAAGCTCACGCACTCGCTCGCCGGCCCGGAAGACGTGCGCGGGCCGCGCGCGCTGCATCCGATCTTCTACGGCAGCTACGACTGGCATTCGTGCGTGCATGGTTACTGGCTCGTCACGCGGCTGCTCGATCGCTTCGCGGATCTGCCGCAGGCGCAGCGGATCGTCGACACCGTCGACGCGCACTTCACCGCCGACAACGTCGCCGGCGAGGCGGCGTACTTGAGCCTGCCGCACAATCTCGGCTTCGAGAGGCCGTACGGCTGGGGATGGCTGCTCGCGCTGTCCGCGCAGCTCGCGTCGATGACGTCGGATGCGGGCCGCCGCTGGTCGGCCACGCTCGCGCCGCTGACGGAGATCTTCGTCGACCGCTTCACCGAATTTCTGCCGAAGGCGACCTATCCGCTGCGCGTCGGCACGCACTTCAACACCGCGTTCGCGCTGTCGCTCGCGCTCGACTTCGCGCGGCAAACCGGGCGCGCGGCGCTCGAAGCGCTGATCGTCGACACCGCGCGGCGCTGGCATCTGCGCGACGCGAACTGCCAGGCGTGGGAGCCGAGCGGCGACGAGTTCCTGTCGCCGGCGTTGATGGAGGCGGAGCTGATGCGGCGCGTGCTGCCGGCGGCCGAGTTCCTCGCTTGGTTCGACGCGTTCCTGCCGTCGCTCGCCGCGCGCGAGCCGGCGACGCTTTTCACGCCGGCCACCGTCACCGATCGCACCGACGGCAAGATCGCGCACCTCGACGGCCTGAACCTGAGCCGCGCATGGTGCCAGCGCTCGCTCGCGCGAGCGCTGCCGGACGGCGATCCGCGCAAGACGGCGCTCGCCGACGCGGCCGACGCGCATCTCGCGAGCGCGCTCGCGCACGTCGCGGGGGACTACATGGGCGAGCACTGGCTCGCGTCGTTCGCGCTGCTTGCGCTGGAGGCTTGAGCCGGACGGCGAAAATGGCGCGGCCGCATCCGGCGGCGCGGGGCAGCCGCGTGCGCCGTGCGCGCCGGATGAGTCTGGCCGGATGAGTCTGGCCGGATGGGTCTGGCCGGATGGGTCTGGTCGAATGGGTCCGGTCGAATGGGTCCGGTCGAATGGGTCCGGTCGAATGGGTCCGGTCGAATGGGTCTGCCCGGATGTGAGTTCGCCGGGAAGCGGAAGGCGCGGATCAAACAGCCTCTGCATCGCGGCCGAATGCGACGCGCCGGCACGCCGCGCGCACGTCCGCCCGGCCGTCACGCGTTGCGCCAAGCGCGGGCGGCGCACGCTTCACCAAGCGTGGGCGACACGCACGCGCACACATCGAACGCGCGCTGCCCGCCCGGCGCGCATCAATGCGAAATCGTCTCGAGCGCGATTCCCTTCGTTCTCGGCCCCATCAGCCCGATCGACGCCATCACGATCGCCATCGCGCCCGCGATGAACACGAACACGCCCGGCGTGCCGAACCCCTTCAACACGGCCGCGATCGCGAACGACGTGAAGATCGCCGAAAAGCGGCTCCACGAATAGACGAAGCCGACCGCGCGCGCCCGGATCGCGGTCGGGAACAGCTCCGCCTGATACGCGTGGAAGCTGTACGACATGATGTTGTTCGCGAGCGTCAGGCACACGCCGAGCGCGACGAGCCACCACGCCGCCGACGCCCGGCTGAACATCAGCCCCGCGATCATCGCCGCGCCGGCCATCGCGACGATCACGGCCTTGCGCTCGAAGCGGTCGGCGATCGCGAGGCCGATCAGCGGCCCGATCGGCGCCGCGAGCGCGATCACGCTCGAATACATGAGGCTCGTCGTGACGGTGATCCCCTGCTTGATGAGCAGCGTCGGCACCCAGTTCGCGAAGCCGTAGAAGCCGACCGTCTGGAACACGTTGAAGATCGTCATCATCACCGTGCGCTTGCGGTACGGCGGCGCCCACATGTCGCGGAACCGGCCGCGCGGCGCGACGGGCTCGGCGGGCGCGGGCGGCGGCAGCGGCCGGCCGTACTCCGCCTCGACCCTCGCCTCGAGCGCGGCGAGCACGCGATCCGCTTCGTCGAGCCTGCCCTGCTGCGCGAGCCAGCGCGGGCTTTCGGGCAACCGGCGGCGAATCCACCAGACGAAGATCGCGCCGTGCGCGCCGATCAGCACGACCCAACGCCAGCCGTCGAGGCCGAGGGGTGCGCGCGGGACGAGCAGATACGCGAGCAGCGCGACGACAGGCACCGCGACGAAGCCGACCGCCTGCTCGCACGCGAACGCGCGGCCGCGAATCTGCTTCGGAACCAGTTCGGAGATGTACGTGCCGATCGTCACCATTTCGACGCCGAGCCCGAGCCCGACGACGAAGCGCCAGAAATTGAGGCCCGCGGCCGTATCCTGAAACGCCATCACGATGTTCGCGGCCGTGTACCACAGGAGCGACCACGTGAACACCGCGCGGCGGCCGAAGCGGTCGGCGAGAAATCCGCACGCGATCGTGCCGACGAAGAGCCCCGCGAACAACGCCGCGATGAAGCTCGCGACGCCCGTCGTGCCGAACAGCCCGTGCGTCGTCGCGGTGAGGATGCCGCTCTTCACGAGGCCGGGCGCCACGTAGCCGCTGTAAAGCAGATCGTACAGCTCGAAGAAGAATCCGAGGCTCAGCAGCGCCACCAGTTTCCAGACGCTGCGCGTGGGCGGCAGGCGGTCGAGGCGCGCCGAGATGGCGCCGGCGTCGATCGTCGTCGCGCACGCCGACGTGCGCGAGGCGCTTTCCGTTGAAGCCATGGCCGGGTGTCTCCGAATGTCGTCGTTGTCGAATCACGGCCGCGGGCGGCCGTTGGCGTTTCGGACATTTTACCGGGCGCACGGCCGCCGGGAAGAACGGCGAGGGGCGCGCGCCGCGCCCCTTTTCGTCACGCGCCGCCGCCGCGCGCCGCCGCGATCAGCGTCGCCAGCGGCTGCCGCTGACGGCCCCGCTCGTCGAAATTCCCGGCGGCGAGCCACTGCCCGAACGCCGAGCGCAACGCCGGCCATTCGCGGTCGACGATCGAATACCACGCGGTGTCGCGCGACCGGCCCTTGTAGACGACGGCCTGCCGAAACAGCCCCTCGTACGCGAAGCCGTAGCGGAGCGCCGCCGCGCGCGACGGCGCGTTGAGGCTGTCGCATTTCCATTCGAAGCGGCGATAGCCGAGCTCGTCGAACACGCGCTGCATCAGCAGGAACATCGCTTCGGTGCCCGCGCACGTCTTCTGCAGCAGCGGCGAATACGCGACGAAGCCGACCTCGATCACGCCGTTCGCCCGGTCGGTCCGCATCAGCGCGCAGGTGCCGACCGCCTTGCCCGTCGCGAGATCGACGATCGCGTGATGCAGCGGATCGTCGGTTTCGGCCGCCTTCGCCAGATACGCGCGGTAGCTCGCGGCGTCGGCGAACGGGCCGGCGCTCATGTACGTCCAGTCGCGGCCGTCGGCGGCCAATGCGTATGCCGCATAGAGATCGTCCGCGTGCCGGCTCGCGTCGACCGGCTCGATCCGGCAGAACCGGCCCTGCATCGGCGTGCGCGGCGGCGCGGGACGCGGCTGCCAGCCGGGCACCGGCGCGCCGATCGGCTGGCCGAATTCGTTGGTGTATGCGTTGTCACTCACGGAATGTTTCCCGAAACGATGAATGGGTCGCCGATCGGCGCCGAAGCCAGAAGCCTGAAGCCTGAAGCCTGAAGCCCGAGGCCCGAGGCCCGAGGCCTGCGCGTCGATCCCGGATCGACATCCGTGCCCGGCGCCGCGACGGCGGATTCGATTGTAAAAGACGTCGACGGGGCGTGCCGCGTCGAACGTCGCGAATGACGCGACTCGATCGTCGCGCGCCGCCCGGCGAATCGGCGCATCGGCGCATCGGCGCATCGGCGCGTCGGCGCGTCGGCGCATCGGCGCGTCGCAGAATCGCAGAATCGGCCCATTGTCCACGCAATGCATCGCTCGCGCGGTCTCGACCGACGCGGGCACGCGGGAAACCGGGATGCCGCTCCAGTCGCCGGAACGCCGCGCGCGACGCGAATTGCGAAGCATCGCAGCGCGACACGAACGGCGTCGGGGCGCGACATTGCATGTCGTCGAATTCGAAGCGCGCATGCGCCGCGGGGCTCGAAGCGCGAGCCCCGGGATTCGGGATTCGGGATTCGGGATTCGGGATTCGGGATTCGGGATTCGGGATTCGAAGCGCGCTGACCGCCCGCCGATGGGCCTCACTCGATGCCCGGCGAATGCCGCCCGGCATACCGCAAGCGCCGTGTGATCGGCGACGCTTGCACACAAGTGCGCGGCCCGTGCGACTGCGGTCGTTCAAGCCGGTCGTTCAAGATCGTGCGGGGGTCGACGGCGGCGCGGACCGCCGCGTAAGCGGCCGGCAGCGCGCCGGCGCCGCCCCCTGCCGGCATCCGATGCAACAGGGCCGCCGAGCCAGGGCTTTGATGCAAGCCGCGCCCCTGCCCGGCGCGGTCCGCGCGCCGGCTCGATTGCATGCCGCGCTCACCGTGCGGCTCGCCCCGGACGACGGCGACACCGTGCGGAACCGGCATCCGAAGCGCGCATGCGCGGAGCGGAACATGCCGCCCGCCGCCGTCGGAAAATACCCAAGCCTGAAAATGTCAAGCTAACAAAAATGGTAGGTATTCGCCGATGAATAAATCCTACTCTTTAGACGAGAGATAATCGGCACGGCTCTCGCTATCAAATTCAATCCGTGCTTTTTCGAGGAGCCACGAAATGAGCCAATTTGTCGATGTCCTGGAGGAAATGCGCGCGCATTACAAATCCTCTGCCAGCCAAGCGTCACCGCGTCGCTATGCCGCCTCGCAGCAACTCGCCGCTTATTTCACCGCCGCGCAGGCGTCTTCCGTCAAGCTTTCCGCGCAGGAAAACGACTTGCTGAAGGGGCTGCAAATCGACGCCCAAGCATCCGGACAGGAAGAAGCGAGCGGAATCGAGACCGGCATCGTCGGCGCAACCGAAGCGCTGAAGAGCGCGGGAGCGTCCCCCACGTCCGTCGAAGAATTCAAAAAGAAGATGGAAGAACAGAGAAAAAAGGCGAAGGAGGATTCCAACGCGAGAATCGACAAGATTTTCGATACGGCGATAAAAATCGGATTGGAACACCCCGATCTTCAGCAGCCCATTGTCGTCTTGATAGACAAGATCGGTAATTTCTTCAACGATCTTTTCAATAAGATTGCAGATTTCATCGTGGGAGTCGTAAGAGACGTCGTCGCATGGCTCAAAAACGCGTGGGACAGCATCAAGAGTACGTTCAACGGAATCACGGGTTGGATATCCGGCTGGTTCTGACGCCCCGCGCGATCATTTGCCGATCCGCTCGCGCGCCGAGCGCCCGTCTCGACGAAACACGCGATGCCTTGAGCGCCCGCTATCGGGCCGCGACCCCGGCGAACGCGCGCCGAACCCACGCGGCGGCCCGACACGGGCGGCCGCGATCGCCGGCGATCTGATCGGGCGCGGCGCCGGAATCGCGACAGGAAAAGGCTCGGGATGGATTCCGAGCCTTTTCTTCGGACGGGCGCGCAAGCGGGCCGCGGGCGCGCCCGTACGGGCGACCGCGCCCGCCGCTCGAACGTCGAGCTTCACGCGCGGCGCGCGCGGCGATCGAGAAACCCGCGTCGGTCGCGTCCATTGCAATCTCACGCGCCCCGCGCCCGATCGCCGCCGAGCGCCAACCCTTCGACCACCGCCTGAACCCCGTCCGCGCCGCCCGGCGCCGGCGAGCGCAGCGTGAACGACGCGCCCGCCCCTTTCGCGATCGCATCGACGATCGCGAGTCCGAGCCCGCTGCCCTTCGCCGTCGTCGCGCCGCGCTCGAACGGCTTCGTCAGACGTTCGATCTCGCGCGCCGGCAGCGCCGGCCCGCGGTTCGTCACGCTGAGCGCGCCCGCCGCCGACAGCGCGACCTGCACCGGCTCCGCCGCCGCGCCGTGCTTGAGCGCGTTCTCGACCAGATTGCGCACGACGATCGCGAACGCGTCCGGATCGATCCGCGACGTCACGGCCGCGTCGGGCAGATCGAGCGCGATCGCGCGATCGCGCGCGACGCGCCGGAAATCGTCGACGACGAGCGACAGCACCGGCCGCAAATCCTGCGGCGTGTCCGCGAGCACGCGCCCGTCCTCGGCCTTCGCGAGCTGCATCAACTGCTCGCTGACCCGCGACAGCGTATGCAGCGCGCCCTCGACCCGCTCCGCGCGCTCGCGCAACGGCTCGCTCGGCGCTTCGACGATCAGGCGCTGCGTCTGCGCGAGCGCCGCGGCGATCGGCGTGCGCAACTCGTGCGCGCTGTTCGCGGTGAAGCTGCGCTCGGCGGCGAGCGCGCGATCGAGGCGCGCCATCAGCTCGGTGACCGCATCGGCCACGGGCGCGATCTCGCTCGGCAGCCCGCCCTTGTCGAGCGGCGTCAGATCGTTGCGGCCGCGCGCGGCGATCGCGTCGCAAAAGCGCCGGATCGGCTTCAAGCCGGAGCGCACGATCAGCCAGATTCCGAACAGGCCGGCGGGCAGGAACAACGCGAGCGGCCGCACGACCGCGATCGCGGCCTGCACTTGCGCTTGCCGGCGCATCGTGAGCGGCTGCGCGATCAACAGCGTGACCGTGCCCTGCAGCACCGTCTCCGCGTAGATCCGATGCGTCGCGGTGCGCCGGAAGCCCGCCTTCATGTCCATCGGAAAAATCGACGCGTCGGCATCGTGCGAGCGCAGCAGCGTCTTGCCGGTCTCGTCGCGCACGACGTACGTCAGCAGCTCGTCGTGCGGGCGGACCGCCGCGATGCGGCCCCCGCTCGCGCCCTCGCCGTCATCGCCGTCCGAATCGCGCCCGACGATGTCCATCACGGCGAGCGGCAGCAGCCGCTGCGCGGTCTCCTGCAGCGCGCTGTCGGACATCCGCTCGACCTCGTCGCGCAACACGTAGAACGCGGCCGTCCCGGCCGCGAGCGACAGCACGACGAAGCCAGCCACGAGCGCCGCCGCGAGCCGCCCCTGCAGACTGCGCAGCATCGCTAGTCCCGCCTCAGCCGGTAGCCGAGGCCGCGCACGGTCTCGATCACGTCGGCGCCGAGCTTCTTGCGCAGGCGGCTCACGTGCACCTCGATCGTGTTGCTCTCCACTTCGTCGCTGAACGAATACAGACGCTCCTCGAGCCGCGGCTTCGACAAGATCATCCCGGGATGCTGGAGCAGCGTTTCGAGAAGCGCCCATTCGCTCGCGGTCAGGTCGACTCGCGCATCGCCGCGCTTCACGCTGCGCGCGGCGGTGTCGATCGCGAGCTCGCCGAGCTTCACGAGCGGATTCGGATTGCCCGCATAGCGGCGCGCGACCGCGCTCACGCGCGCGGACAGCTCGGACAGATCGAACGGCTTCACCAGATAGTCGTCCGCGCCGGCGTTCAGCCCGGCGATCCGGTTCGCGACCTGATCGAGCGCGGTCAGGATGATGACGGGCACCGTCGATCCGCCCGCGCGCAGCTCGCGCAGGAAGTCGAGCCCGCGGCCGTCGGGCAGCAGCAGATCGAGCAGGATCAGATCGTAGGTCGCGACCGCGACGTGCCGGCGCGCGTCGGCGAGGCTGCCGACGAAATCGGCCGGATGCCCGTCTTTCTCGATCTGGTCGCGGACGGCCTCTCCGAGCCACGGGTCGTCTTCGACGAGAAGCACTCTCATGCGCGTGTCCTGATGAATGAGTGGCGCGACTCTGCCACGCGAACCTGAAGCGAACATGAAGAAACTTTTTCGCGCCCGCAAGCTTCGCTTCAGGTGCCGAGCGCATTGTAGAGCCCGACGATCCGAACAGGAGATATCACGCAATGAAAACCTCGCGACTGATCAAGGGCGTGACGCTCGTTTCGCTCGCGTCGCTCGTGCTCGCAAGCGCGCTCGGCATCCGCGCGGCGATGGCGGACGACGGCGACGACTGCCACGCGCCGCTCGCCGACTGGAAGCCGCGCGACGCAGTGCGCGCGATGGCGCAGCAGAAAGGCTGGCGCGTCGACAAGCTGAAGGCCGACGACGGCTGCTACGAAATCAAGGGCCACGACGCCGACGGCAAGCGCTTCAAGGCGAAGCTCGATCCGGTGACGCTCGACGTCGTGCGGATGAAGCGCGAGGGCGACCGCAAGCACGACCACGACGATGACGACGACCATGGCCGCGCGCCGCGCGCGCAAGCCCCGGCGGGCGGGCCGGCGACGGGCGCGCCCGCGGGCGGCGCGCTGAAGCCGGGCTCGAAGCCCGACGTGCAGATTCGCTGAAGGCGGCTGGTCGCGCGGCGCCGCCGGGTTGCCGCGCCCGCGCTGCCTTGGCCGCGCTGCGTTGTTTGGCGCAGCCGGCGATGCGATGGGCGCGTCGATGGCGGCATCGATCGCTGAATTGATGGCTGAGTCGATGGCCGCGTCGTTCGCCGAGTCGATGACTGAATTCATGGCCGCGTCGTTCGCTGAACTTGATGGCTGAGTCCATGGCCGTATCGACGTTCCCGCCCATGACCGATTGCCGAATGCCCGCCCGCGACATGGCGGGCCTCCGGCGCGGCCGCGTGCGGCCTCGCGTGGCTGCCGGCACGCGATCGGCGCGATCAGCGCGATCAGCACGATCGGCGCGATCGCGAAGCAGCGGCGAAAGGTCGCGGCACGGGCGGAGTTCCGGCGGTCACGGCGCGGGCGGCGTAAGCGGCGCGAGTGACTCGCCCGGCTTGCGACGCTTGCGAGCCGACGATACGGCGTCCGCCGCCGCGCCGATCGCGACGCCGACATTCCCCCGCCGCCACCGCCCTTCCGGCGCCCGGACGACACGCGACACCCGGCTCGATGCGGTCCGCGCCGCCATCCTCACCGATACCAGGAGAACCCAGATGAAACACGCATTGCCGATCGCGGCGCTCGCAGGCGCGCTCGCCGCGCCGTCGCTCGCCTCCGCGCGCCAGGTCACGTTCGAGACGCAGCTTGCCGACTACGGCGGCGACGGCGCGTACGTCGTCCTGTACGTCACCGATCGCGCGGGCCGCTACCAGGGCGCGCTGTGGATGGCCGGCCGCCAGACGAAGTACTACCGGCATCTGCGCGACTGGTATCGCGCGACGGGCGGCTCGCAGCGGCTCGACGGCATCACGGGCGCGAGCGTCGGCGCGGGCAAGACGCTGCGCGCGACGCTCGACGTGGCCGACGCGCTGCTCGACGCCGGCTGCGAAATCCACATCGACACCGCGGTCGAGGACATGAACGAGAACCCGTCGGAAGTCGTCGTGCCGCTGACCGCGGCGAGCGCCGGCAAGGCGGTCAAGGGCCGCGGCTACGTGAAGTCGTTCCGCTATTCGCTTTAACACGAGGACAAGAGGCGTTCCATGCTGCGCAAGCTTCATTCGATTCCCGGACTGATCGCCGCCGTGCTGGTGATCGTCGTCACGCTGACGGGCGCGGCGCTGTCGATCCAGCCCGCGCTCGAGCGCGCGACAGTCGCCGGCACGCCGCACGCGCCGCTCGACGTCGCGACGCTCGCCGGCCGCGTGCGCGCGCAAGTGCCCGGCGTCGAAAAGCTCATGCGGCGGCCGTCGGGCCAGATCGTCGCCTACTACGCGGCCGCCGACGAGCCGCGCGCGTCGATCGTCGATCCCTCGACGGGCCGGCCGGTCGCCGACTTTCGGCCGTCGCCCGTCGTGCGCTGGCTGACGAATTTGCACCGCAAGCTCTTTCTCGGCGACGCGGGCCGGATCGCGACGGGCGCGACCGCCGCCGCGATGCTGTTCGTCGCGCTGTCCGGGCTCGCGCTGCTCGCGCGCCGGATGGGCGGCTGGCGGCGACTGTTCGGCCGGATCGGCGGCGACGGGCTGCAGCGGCTGCACAACGAGACCGCGCGCGTCGCGCTCGCCGGGCTCACGCTGTCGGCGCTCACGGGGCTCGCGCTGTCGCTGACGACGTTCGGCGTGATTCCCGAGCGCGGCGCGTCGGCCTCGGCGTTCGATGCGCAAGCGAGCGTGGCGGCGCACGCGGCCGCGCCGATGCCCGTCGAGCAAATGCCCGCGCTGCGCGCGATCGACACGTCGACGCTGCGCCAACTGACGTTCCCCGCGCCGGACGAGCCGGGCGGCGGCGTGATCGAGCTGAAGACGACGAACGGCGCCGGCGTCGTCGATCCGTCGACGGGCGCTTCGCTCGCCTACCGCGCCGCCGACCGCTGGCAGCGCCTGCATGCCGCCGTGAAAATGCTGCACACGGGCGAAGGATTGTGGTGGCTCGGCCTGGCGCTGGGCGCGGCGTCGCTGTCGGCGCCGCTCCTCGCGGTGACGGGCGTCATGCTGTGGGCGCGCCGGCGACGCGCGCGGCCGAGGCTCGCGGGCAACGCGTCGGCGCGCGACGCGGACACCGTGCTGCTCGTCGGCAGCGAAGGCAACAGCACGTGGGGCAACGCATCCGCGCTGCACGCGGCGCTCACGCAAGCAGGCCTGCGCGTGCATGTCGCGCTGATGAACGACGTCGCCCGCGACTATCGCCGGGCCCGGCGCTTCATCGTGCTGACCGCGACCTACGGCGACGGCGACGCGCCGGACGGCGCGCAACAGTTCCTGTCGAAGCTCGCGCGGCTGCCGCTGACGCAAGACGTGTCGTTCGCGGTGCTCGGCTTCGGCAACCGCCAGTTTCCGCGGTTTTGCGGCTACGCGCGAAGCGTCCACGACGCGCTCGTCGCGAAAGGCCTGATGCCGTTGCTCGATCTCGGAACCGTCGATCGGCAGTCCGAGCACGAATTCCGCGCGTGGTGCGCGCGGCTCGGCGAAGAGGCGCTCGGGCTTGCGCTCGACATCCGCTACACGCCGACGCCGCCGCGCACGATGCCGCTCACGCTCGTCGCGCGCGACGACTACGGCTCGGACCCGCAGGCCGTGACGTCAGTGTTGCGCTTCGCCCCCGCCGAACGCACCGCGCGCACGACCGCGCCATGGGCCGCGTTCGCAACACGGCGGCTGCCGCCGTTCGAGACCGGCGATCTCCTCGGCGTCGTGCCGCCGGGCGGCGCGTCGCCGCGCTACTACTCGCTCGCGAGCGCATCGTCGGACGGCGTCGTCGAGATCTGCGTGCGCCGCCATCCGAACGGCACGTGCTCGACCTACCTGACCGCCCTGCGCCCGGGCGACACGATCGACGCGTTCATCCGCGCGCACGCGCGCTTCCGGCCGGCCACGGGAGACGCGCCCGTGATCCTGATCGGCGCGGGCACCGGCATCGGCCCGCTGATCGGCTTCATTCGGCACAATGCGGCGCGCCGCCCGATGCATCTGTATTTCGGCGCGCGCAACGCGGGCGACGGCTTTCTCTATCGCGACGAACTCGCCAGCCTCGTGCGCGACCGCCGGCTGCACGCGCTGACGACCGCGTTCTCGCGCGCGGAGCGCCGGGCCTACGTGCAGGACCGGCTTGTCGCCGACGCGCGCACGTTGCGCGATCTCGTCGCGCACGGCGCGCAAATCATGGTGTGCGGCGGCCGCTCGATGGCCGACGGCGTCGCGCACGCGTGGGAGCGCATCCTGTCGGGCTCGGGCTTGTCCATCGCGCAATTGAGAATGCAGGGGCGCTATGTCGAAGACGTCTATTGAATGGTCGCCCGGCGCGCGGCTGAATCGCTGCCGCGCGAGCGGCGCGACGATGGGCACGCGCTTCGACGCGCAGTTCTATGCGCCGCCGCCGGCCGACGCGAAGGCGATCGCCGCCGAACTCGACGCGGCGGTGCGCGCGGTCGACGAACAGATGTCGAACTGGAAAGCCGACTCCGATCTGTCGCGGCTCAATCGCGCGGCGCCCGGATGCTGGATGCCGGTTTCCGCGAACCTCGCCGCGGTGCTCGCGCGCGCGCAGGAAATCGGTCGCGAGACGGGCGACGCGTTCAATATCGGCGTCGGCTCGCTCGTCGACGCGTGGGGATTCGGGCCGGGAGCGCCGGCGGGCGAGCGGTGTGCGGATTTGGCCGATGCGACGCGTGGGCCTGATGGGCCTGATGGGCCTGATGGGCTTGACGGGCCTAATAGCCCTAACCGGCCTAACGTGCCTAATGTGCCTAATGTGCCTAACGCGCTCGATGCTCTCGATACGCTCAACGCGCTCGATGCGCCCGATACGCGGCGCGCATCGAGCGCGCGCCGCGCGTCGCCGTGCCGCCCGATCGACGAACTGCTCGAAGTCGACGTCGCACGCCGCCGCGCACGCAGGCTCGCGAACGCCGCATTCGACCTGTGCGGGATCGCGAAGGGCTTCGGCGTCGACGAACTCGCGCGAGTGCTCGACCGCCACGGCATCGGCGCGTGGCTCGTCGGCATCGACGGCGAGTTGCGCGCGCGCGGACGCAAGCCGGACGGCTCGCCGTGGTCGATCGCGCTCGAAGCGCCCGACTACGCGCGACGCGGCGCGATGGGCGTGATCGAGCTCGCCGACGCGGCCGTCGCGACATCGGGCGACTACCGGCATTGGGCCGACGTCGGCGGCACGCGCATCTCGCATACGATGGACCCGCGCACCGGCGCGCCGCTGCGCAGCGGCATCGCTTCAGTGACGGTGATCGCCGCGACCTGTGCCGACGCGGACGCGTACGCGACCGCGCTGATGGTGCTCGGCGAACGAGCGGGATACGCGCACGCCGAACGCCACGGGCTCGACGCACTCTTCGTCGTGCGCGCCAGCGACGCGCTGCGCACGATCGGCTGCGGCGCTTTCGCGAACGCGCAGCCGGCCGTTTGACCGTGCGCGCGCCGCCAACGGCGCGCCCCGCTTACACGTCGAACTTCACGCCCTGCGCGAGCGGCAATTCGCGGCTGTAGTTGATCGTGTTCGTCGCGCGGCGCATGTAGCTCTTCCACGCGTCGGAGCCCGATTCGCGGCCGCCGCCCGTCTCCTTCTCGCCGCCGAACGCGCCGCCGATCTCCGCGCCGCTCGTGCCGATGTTCACGTTCACGATCCCGCAATCGCTGCCCGCCGCCGACATGAACTGCTCGGCCTCGCGCATGTCGTTCGTGAAGATCGCCGACGACAGCCCTTGCGGCACGCCGTTGTGGATCGCGAGCGCATCGTCGAAATCGTCGTAGACGAGCACGTAGAGAATCGGCGCGAACGTCTCGCGCGCGACGACGGCCGCCTGCCCGGGCATCCGCACGAGCGCCGGGCGCACGTAGTACGCGTCATCACGGCCGAGATCAACTCGCTCGCCGCCCTTCACTTCGCCGCCCTGCTCGCGCGCGTCGGCAAGCGCCTTTTGCATCGCGTCGAACGCCGCGCGGTCGATCAGCGGGCCGACCAGCGTGCCCGTCTCGAGCGGATCGCCGACCCTCACCGACGCGAACGCCTTCTCGAGACGCGGCAGCAGCCGGTCGGCGACGTCGCGATGCACGATCAGCCGGCGCAGCGTCGTGCAGCGCTGGCCCGCGGTGCCGACCGCGGCGAACGTGACCGCGCGCACGACCAGATCGAGATCCGCGCTCGGCGCGACGATCATCCCGTTGTTGCCGCCGAGCTCGAGGATGCTGCGCGCGAGACGCCGGCTCAGCACCTGCGCGACTTCGGTTCCCATCCGCACGCTGCCCGTCGCGGACACGAGCGGCACCTTCGGCGAGGCGGCCAGCACCTCGCCGACGTCGCGGCCGCCGAGCACGAGCTGATGCAGCCCGTCGGGCACGACGCCCGGATGCGTCTTGCCGAATTCGCGCACCGCCTTCGCGAACAGCGTGTGGCACGCGATCGCGGTGAGCGGCGTCTTCTCGGACGGCTTCCAGACGACCGGATCGCCGCAAACGAACGCGAGCGCCGCGTTCCACGACCACACGGCGACCGGGAAATTGAACGCGGAAATCACGCCGCACACGCCGAGCGGATGCCACGTCTCCATCATCCGGTGGCCGGGACGCTCGGACGCGATCGTCAGGCCGTAGAGCTGCCGCGACAAGCCAACCGCGAAATCGCAGATGTCGATCATCTCCTGCACTTCGCCCAGGCCCTCGGACGCGATCTTGCCCGCCTCGAGCGTGACGAGCCGGCCGAGCGCCGCCTTGTGCTCGCGCAGCACGTTGCCGAACACGCGCACGAGCTCGCCGCGTACGGGCGCGGGCACCGTGCGCCACTTGAGGAACGCTTGATGCGCGGCGTCGATCTTGCGCCCGGTTTCGGCCGGGCTGTCGGCGGCGAGCGTCGCGAGCGTCGCGCCGTCCACGGGCGACCGGGCGGTCAGCGCATTGCCCTGCCAGCGGGCCAGATCGACGTCGAGCGCGGCGAGAATGTCGTTGAATTGCATCGCTTCCTCTTTAGAACAGAATCAGGTTGATCGGTGCGGCGTCGCCGCCGCGAATGAATCGATTGGACCGCGTTCGCGCGCCGCATGCAAGCGGGCCGGCCGTTCGGTCGAGGGCCTGTTCACGCTAACACCGGCCCGCCGCGAGCGCCGCGCGCAGCCGGCGCACGCCCTCGAAGATCTCCGCCTCGCCCGGCGCGGCGAACGACAGCCGCAGGCTGCTCGCATCCGCGTCGCGCGCGTAGAACGCCGCGCCCGGCACGTACATCACGTTGTGCTCGAGCGCGCGCTTGAGCAGCTCCGCCGCGTCGCGGCCGCGCGCGAGGCGCGCCCACACGAACATGCCGCCCGACGGCTCGCGCCATTCGATGTCGTCCGGCACGAATTGGGCGAGCGCGCTGACGAGCGCGCGGCAACGGCTGCCGTAAGTCTGCGCGATCGTGCGCAAATGCGCCGCGAGCCGGCCGCTCTCCAGATAGCGCCGGATCGCCTCCTGCGCGATCGGTGCGGTGCACAAGTCGCTCGTCTGCTTCGCGACCGTCATCCGGCGCGCGATCGCGGCGGGCGCGACCGCCCAGCCGATCCGCAGGCCCGGCGCGACGATCTTCGACAGGCTGCCGAGATAGACGGTCCAGTCCTTCGCGCCGTCGTGCGCGAGCACCGGCTTCACCGGCTCGCCGGAGAAACGCAGGTCCGCGTACGGATCGTCCTCGACGAGCACGAGCCGCGCGCCGGCCGCGATCTCGGCGAGCCGCGCGCGGCGTGCGGGCGGCAGCGTCGCGCCGGTCGGGTTCGCGAACGTCGGCACCGTATACAGCAGCTTCGGGCGGCGCTCGTTCGCCGGCCACGCGGCGAGTTGCGCGGCGAGCGCGTCGGGATCGACGCCGTCGGCGTCGGTGCGCACCGGCGCGAGCTTCGCGCCCGCGAGCCGCAGCGCCTGCAGCGCGGCCGGATACGCGGGCGCCTCGACGAGCGCGACGTCGCCCGGCTCGATCAGCGTGCGCACGAGCAGATCGAAGCCCTGCTGCGAGCCCGTCGTGACGAGCACCTGCGCGGCATCGCACGGAACGCCGCGCGCGCTCGCCATCCAGTTGGCGAGCGCGCGGCGCAGGCCCGGCTGGCCCGCCGTGTCGCCGTACTGCAGGCATGCGAGCGGATCGTCGCGGGCCGCCTGCGCAAGCGCCGCCGCGATGCCTTCGCGGTCGAACAGATCGGCGGACGGATAGCCGCCCGCGAACGAGATCATCCCCGGCTTGCCGACGTGCTTGAACAGCTCGCGGATCGGCGAGCCCTGCGGGTCGGCGAACGGCGCGGCGAACGGATAGTCGACGGCGGCGTCAGCGAGCGTCATGGCGGCTCCGGTGCGGTGGAAGTCGAGCGAAAGGCAAATCGGGTGCAGAACGCGTCAGGCGGCGGCCGTCATCTTGAAGATGCCGGTCGCGTTGCCCGCGTCGAAGCTCAGGTCGAGCGCGCGGCGGCCGGTCTCGGTGTCGGCGAGCGCGTCGCGCGTGATGAATTCGTAGAACGAGCCCGGCACCTCGCGCTCGACGAGCGCGCCCGACGCGTCGACGAACGCGCGCGTCACCGGGTCCGCGCGGAACGCCGTCTGCCGCACGCGGCCCGAGCGCGACACCTCGACGGCCGGCTTGATCGGCCGCCCGAGCGCGCGTTGCGCGTCGGCGAGCGCATCGACGTCGGGCACGCGGTCGGTCGCGTGGTTGAACGCGTTGCCCTCGGTCGCGATCCACGCCATCTCCGCCGATTCGGCGAGCAGCGTTTCGTAGTCGGCGAGCGCCGGCGTCGCGTGCTGGCGATCGAAGCAGCGCACGAGCACCGGCATGAGCGCCTGCGCGTCGGCGAGCGGCAGCGACGCGTCGCGCTCGAGCTCGCCGAGCGTCGCTGCGGCCTGCGGCGTCAGCGGGTCGGCCGATGTGTCGAGCACGTTCGTCGCGGCCGCCTGGAACGCGGCGCTGAAGCGCTCCGGATGCAGCTCGCTCACGAAGAACTGCGCGATCTGGTCGGGCGCGTCGAGATGCGCGTACGAACGGCCCGTCATCTTCAGGCGCTCGAGCGGATACGTGCCGTTCAGCCGATAGCCGAGCGGCCGCAGGATGCGCGTGAACGCCGCCTCGCCGGGCGGCAGCGCGCCGCACGACGGCCAGCGCACGGTGCGCAGCGCGCCGTGATCGAACGTCACGCGGCCGCCGTCGCGCGCGACGTCGCGCGTGTAAGCGCGGCCCGTCGGCACCCGTTCGAGCAGATCCGCGAAGAGCGCCATGTTGAGCGCCTGCGCGAGCTCGGCGCGCCTGACGACGCCCGGCTCGCAGCGCTCGAGGCAAACCGGCACATGCATCAGGCGCATCAACTCGCCGATGGTCGGCTGATCGGCAACGGTGGCGAGCAAGGCGGCGAGGTTCGCGTTCATCGGGTTCTTCCGTGGGTTTGCGTCGTGGCGGGGCGGGCGGGCCGCGCATCGGGCGGCCCGCGGTAATGATCAGGGTCGATTTTCGGTGCGCGAAATTCGCTCGGCAATTGATATAAACTCACCAGTTCATTCTCAAAACTCACCAACTCGCGATTTCCCGATCGTTCGACCGTCGATGCGAAAAGGCATTCCGAACCTCGCGGCGCTGCAGGTCTTCGAAGCGGCGGCCCGCCACGAAAGCTTCACCCGCGCGGCCGACGAGCTCGCGCTCACGCAAAGCGCGGTCAGCCGCCAGATCACGTCGCTGGAGGAGCGGCTCGGCGTCGCATTGTTCCTGCGGATCAAGAAACGGGTCGTGCTGACGCCGCACGGCCGGCACTACGCGGGGCTCGTGCGCCGCAACCTCGAGCGGATCGAGCGCGACACGCTCGAGCTGATGGCGCAGCGCGGGATCGGCGCGACGCTCGAGCTCGCGGTCGTGCCGACGTTCGCGAGCCAGTGGCTGATCCCCCGCCTGCCCCAGTTTCGCGCGCTGCGGCCCGACATCACGGTGAACCTGTCGGTGCGCACCGAGCCGTTCCTGTTCAGCGATTCGGCGTTCGACGCGGCGATCTACTTCGGCCACGCGCTGTGGCCCGGCACGCAAGGGCGGCTGCTGTTCCGCGAAGGCGACATGCTGCCCGTCTGCAGTCCGGCGCTGCTGCCGGCGAACGGCTCGATCACCCGCGACGCGCTGCTCGATTTGCCGCTCCTGCACCTGTCGACGCGCGCGGATGCGTGGCGCGACTGGTTTCGCGCGCACGGTCTCGACAACGACCTGCGCGCGGTGCGCGGGCCGCGCTACGAGCTGTTCACGATGCTGACGGCGGCCGCGCACGCGGGAATGGGCGTCGCGCTGATGCCGGCGCTGCTCGTCGCCGACGAGCTCGCATCGGGGCGCCTCTGCGCGCCGCTCGACCTGCGGCTGCCGAGCGACGCCGGCTACTACCTCGTCGCGCCCGACGCCGCCGCGAACAGCGAACCGTTCGTCGCGTTGGCCGAATGGCTGGGTTCCGTCGCGCCGGCGCGGCCGATAAGCTGACGCGACCATCCTGTTCATCCGTTCATCGGCCGGCGGCGGGCCGGCCACGCGAGATCGACCATGACCATACGCATCGGCGACATCGTGCCGCTGTCCATCGCCCGCGCCCGCTTCTCCGAGCTGGCGGACGAGGTGCGGGACGGCGGCGAGAAGATCATCACGAAGAACGGCGCGGCGTACGTCGCGCTGATCGACGCGAGACGGCTCGATCACTATCATCGGCTCGAGCGCGATCGGGCGGAGCGCGACGATGCGGGACGCGGCGATGCGGGACGCGGTGACGCGGGACGCGGCGATGCGGGACGGATATGCGGCGGAAACGGAAGCGACGCGTGCGATGACGCGGGCGATGACGCGGGCGGCGGCGCGGGCGGCGGCGCGGGCGGCGGAGACGTGAGCGTTGCGGCGGCATGCGCGTCGGCCAATGCGGACGGCCGCACGATCGTCGAGGCGCGGGACGGCCGCGGCGGCGCGTCGTTCGCCGCAAGCCGCACCGACACGTCACGCGATGCGGACGATTCGCGCGCCGACCGCGGCATGCGCCCGATGTGCGCCGCACAACGCCCGCTCGCCGCGGACGACGGCTGAAAACAAGCTCGGAACGGGTTCGCCGCCGGCGGCCGGCGACTGCTCCTCGCAATCGATCGGCGACGCTCGGCTGTCGGGTTTGGACGGACGGTGGACGGCATCGGCATCGGCATCGGCATCGGCACTGACGATAACGTTGACATGACATGCGCATCGACGTCGGCGATTGGCAATTTGTGACTGGCGAAGGACGGTCGGCGGCCAGCAGCTACGGCCAATGGTCAGCGGTCAGCGATCGGGCAGTAGGCAGTAGCAGTAGCAGTAGCAGTAGCAGTAGCAGTAGCAGTAGCAGTAGCAGTAGCAGTAGCAGTAGCAGTAGCAGTAGCAGTAGGCAGTAGCAGTAGGCAGTAGGCAGTAGGCAGTAGGCAGTAGGCAGTAGGCAGTAGGCAGTAGGCAGTAGGCAGTAGGCAGTAGGCAGTAGGCAGTAGGCAGTA
>NZ_JPWT01000101.1:0-36277 GCF_000773065.1 Burkholderia sp. ABCPW 111
GTTGATCGGCGCGGCCATGAAGCGCGACAGCCGGCGATACGAGTTGATGTACGGCGCGAAGATCGGCATCAGCGCGGGCGTGTACTTCTGCAGCCCGGCGATATACGCGTAGAACATGTCGGTCGGGCTGCCGTCTTCGGCGGTGAAGAGATTGCGCCCCGTCTCCTCGTTGATGATGCTCTGATGCACGTGCATCGCCGAGCCCGGCTCGTTCTCCATCGGCTTCGCCATGAACGTCGCGTACATGTGATGCCGCAGTGCAGCCTCGCGCACGGTGCGCTTGAACAGGAACACGCGGTCGGCGAGATTCAGCGGATCGCCGTGCAGGAAGTTGATCTCCATCTGCGCTGCGCCGACTTCGTGAATCAGCGTGTCGACTTCGAGATCCTGCACTTCGCAGTACTCGTAGATGTCCTCGAACAGCGGATCGAACTCGTTGACTGCCTCGATCGAGTACGACTGGCGGCCCGTTTCCGGCCGGCCGGTGCGACCGATGGGCGGTGCGAGCGGGAGGTCCGGGTCCTTGTTCATGTCGACCAGATAGAACTCGAGCTCGGGCGCGATCACGGGCTTCCAGCCTTTCGCCTTGTAAAGGTCGAGCACGTGGCGCAGCACGCGGCGCGGCGAGATCTCGACGGGCGTGCCGTCGAAATGCACGCAGTCGTGGATCACCTGCGCGGTCGGATCGATCGCCCACGGAATCAGGCGGATCGTCGATGCGTCGGGCAGGCACACCATGTCGGGATCGGTGACGCCCGTCAGGCTGCCGTCTTCGGGATAATCGCCGGTGACGGTCTGGATCATCACCGCCTGCGGCAGGCGCATCGATTCGCCGGTTTCGAACTTGCTGCGCGGAATGATCTTGCCGCGCGCGATGCCGGCCATGTCCGGGATGATCGCCTCGATTTCGGTGATTCGATGTTTCTTCAGGAATTCGTCGATGTCTTGCATGATCGTTCTCGTTGTAGTGGGCCGGGTCACGCGCCGATCGCGTGCGCCGGCGGCAGGTCGGCGTCGTGCTGCATGCGGGCGAGCATCCGGGCGCGGCACGCGTCGCCGAATGCGCGGAAGATCGCGGTGGATAGCGGATCGTCCGCGTGCTTCCATTCCGGATGCCACTGCACGCCGAGCGCGAATGCGCGTGCGCCCGGCACGGAGATGGCTTCGATCAGCCCGTCGGGCGCGAGCGCCTCGATCGCGAGACCCGCGCCGGGCTGCGCGATGCCTTGCCCGTGCAGCGAGTTCACGCGCGCGTTCGTCTCGCCGCCGCAGAGGCGATGCAGCAAGCCGCCCGGCGCGAGCCGGATGTCATGCGCGGGCGCGTACTGCGCGTCGGGCGCGTCCTGCTTGTTTTCGCGGTGATCGTCGAGGCCGTCGACCGCATGCACCTGCTGATGCAGCGTGCCGCCGAACACGACGTTCATTTCCTGGAAGCCGCGGCAGATCGCGAGCACCGGTACGCCTGCGTCGATCGCCGCGCGCACGAGCGGCAGCGTCGTCTCGTCGCGCGCGGGATCGTGCAGCGTGCCGGGCGCGCTCGGATGCCCGCCGTAGCGATGCGGCTCGACGTTCGAATGGCTGCCGGTAAACAGCAGCCCGTCGACGGCCGCGAGCACGTCGCGCGCCGCTTGCCGCGCGCCGAGCGCCGGCACGATCATCGCGAGCGCGAGCGCGCCCTCGACGATTGCCGCGATGTATTTTTCGCCGGCGACATGAGATGGGTGCGCGCCCATCATCGTTTTGTCAGCGGTGATTCCGACCAATGGTTTGCTTTGCATGAATTTCACGTTTCGATGAATGCCCGGATTGCGAATCGCGCATCGAAAATCGCAATACGGCAGGCGTGACGGGGCCCGTCGGCTTCACGCGATGCGCGAAGTCGATGAGTCGTGGCGCGACGGTCGAACGGCGGCGGCAAGCCGGCAGCCGCACGGCGCGCGATGCAAGGGGATTGCGCTCGCTCTGAGCGAACGCGCGACGCAGCGGGGATGGCCGAGCGCGCGCGTTCGATGTCAGGCCGCTGCGCCGATCAGGCGTCAGGGCGTGCGTTCGAAGCGAACAGCGGCAGAAGGAGAGGCGCTAGGGCAGCAGCGAGGCGACTTCGTCGATGTGCACGGCGATGTAGGCGCGTGCGGAGACGGCGTTGTGACGTCGCACGGAGCGACGGGACAGGATGGTGAATACGGACGGAAGCAGGCGAGGAACAAGCGCGCCGCTGCTGCCGTCGGAGAGGGCGACGTCATGCGGGATGTTCGCCGCATGTCTTCGATCCCACCTTACCAGAGGGCCACGGACTCTCACGATTACACTCGACTGGTGACGTTGAAAGTTTTGAACACCCCGGCTCATCGAACGCATCCTGCGTTTAATAAATCGGGGCGACGGTCCGGCGGCAAGATCGTCAACGTGCTGCATATTTCGGACACCGTCAGAAACGCACCGCAACATGACGATGATGTGACGCCGACCTGTGGATCAGCATATACGAGCCAAAAACGGCGTCAAATATTTTTCAAAAATACGAAGCATCGAGTGCTCGATGGTGGCGGGCATAAATCCTGCGTGAGCGAATGCGCGCCGCAGCGTGCATTATTTCGATCGTCTTGCAGGGTTTTCCCGGACAGAAAACGATTGAAAGTGATTAGAATATTCGACACTCGTGCCATGCAATCGTCGGTCGTCGACGCTCACCAATCGTGTCGGATTCCACATCGATGTCCAATGAAGTCGCCACCCGTCTGCGTCACGTGCGCATGAAGTACGGCCTGTCGCAGCGCGAGCTCGCGAAGCGCGCGGGCGTCACGAACGGCACGATCTCGCTGATCGAGCAGAGCCGCGTGAGTCCTTCGGTAGGATCGCTGAAGAAATTGCTCGAGTGCATTCCGATGAGCCTCGCGGAGTTCTTCACGTTCGAGGTCGACGAGGATCGCTCGGTCGTCTCGCGCCGCGGCGAGATGCCGAATCTCGGCAACGACGCGATCGGCTTCTATCTGGCGGGCTCCGGCGTCAAGGACCGCAACATGTGCATCATGCGCGAGGTCTATCAGCCGCTCGCGGATACAGGCCCGGAAATGCTCACGCACGCGGGGCACGAGGGCGGCGTCGTCGTGTCCGGTCAGATCGAGCTGACCGTCGACGGCGCGACGTGGCTGCTCGATCCCGGAGACAGCTACTACTTCGAGAGCCGCTTGCCGCACCGTTTTCGCAATCCCAGCGCGGAACACGTCTGCGAGGTCGTGTCGGCGAATTCGCCGCCCACCTTCTGACGACGCGCCAACGCGATTCGCCGCCGCCCGCGCGTCGCAAGCATGCGGCGCCGGGCATTTAGTTTGCATGGCGAATCAAACCCTACGAGGCTATTCCGATGGACAAGACGACTTTGGCTTACTGGCAGGACAAGGCAGCGATGCTCGCGATCGAGGGGCGCGCATTCATCGGCGGCGCGTACCGCGACGCGCACGGCGGCAAGACGTTCGATTGCGTGAGCCCGATCGACGGCCGCGTGCTCGTGAAAGTCGCCGACTGCGGCGCGGCCGACGTCGACGCGGCGGTGGCGGCCGCGCGGCGCGCGTTCGACGAGCAGGCATGGGCGGGCCTGAACCCGCGCAGGCGCAAGGCGATCCTGCTTCGCTGGGCGGCGCTGATGCGCGAGCATCTCGACGAGCTGTCGCTGCTCGAGACGCTCGACGCGGGCAAGCCGATCGGCGACACGACGACGGTCGACGTGCCGGGCGCCGCGTACTGCGTCGAATGGTTCGCGGAAGCGATCGACAAGGTCGGCGGCGAAGTCGTGCCCGCCGATCATCATCTCGTCGGCCTCGTCACGCGCGAGCCGCTCGGCGTCGTCGCCTCGGTCGTGCCGTGGAATTTCCCGATCCTGATGGCGTCGTGGAAGTTCGGGCCGGCGCTCGCCGCGGGCAACAGCGTCGTGCTGAAGCCGTCGGAGAAATCGCCGCTCACGGCGATCAGGGTCGCGCAGCTCGCGCACGAAGCGGGCATTCCGGCCGGCGTGTTCAACGTCGTGCCGGGCGGCGGCGAGCCGGGCAAGCTGCTCGCGCTGCATCGCGACGTCGACTGTCTCGCGTTCACCGGCTCGACGGGCGTCGGCAAGCTGATCATGCAGTACGCGGGCCAGTCGAACCTGAAGCGCGTGTGGCTCGAGCTCGGCGGCAAATCGCCGAACATCGTGCTGCCCGACTGCCCGGATCTCGATCGCGCGGCGAAGGCGGCGGCGGGCGCGATCTTCTACAACATGGGCGAGATGTGCACGGCGGGCTCGCGCCTGCTCGTGCACCGCGACATCAAGGATGCGTTCCTCGAGAAGCTGATTGCCGCGGCGCGCGCATACAAGCCGGGCAATCCGCTCGACCCGAACGTGTCGATGGGCGCGATCGTCGACGCGATCCAGCTCGAGCGTGTGCTCGGCTACATCGAAGCGGGCTGCGGCGAAGCGAAGCTGCTGCTCGGCGGCGCGCGCGTGAACGAGCAGAGCGGCGGCTTCTACATCGAACCCACCGTGTTCGACACGACGCCCGACGCGAAGATCGCGCGCGAAGAGATCTTCGGCCCGGTGCTGTCGGTGATCACGTTCGATTCGATCGACGAAGCGGTGAGGATCGCGAACGATAGCGAATACGGGCTCGGCGCCGCGGTGTGGACCGCGAACCTGACGACCGCGCACGAAGTCGCGCGCCGGCTGCGCGCGGGCACCGTATGGGTCAATTGCTACGACGAAGGGGGCGACATGAATTTCCCGTTCGGCGGCTACAAGCAATCGGGCAACGGCCGCGACAAGTCGTTGCACGCACTGGAGAAGTACACCGAGCTGAAGTCCACGCTCGTTCGGCTGCGCTAAAGGATTCGCAAGCCAGCGCGGCGGCGCGCATGCGTCGCGCCGCCGCGTTCCCAATGAATCCGACGCCGGCGCGCTCGCATTATCGGCGGCATCGCGAGCGCGCCGGTCCCTCCACCGGGTCATTCGATGACTGAAACGCTCTATGGCGACGGCGCGATCCGCCGCTCCTCCCCCTACGGTTCCTCGATCGAAAACACTTACGCGGGCGTGCTGTCGTTCATGCGGCGCAACTACACGCGCGATCTCGGCGGGGTCGACGTCGCCGTGTCCGGCGTGCCGCTCGATCTCGCAACGACGTTCCGCTCCGGCGCGCGCCTCGGCCCCGCCGCGGTGCGCGCGGCGAGCGTGCAGCTTGCCGAGCTGAATCCGTATCCGTGGGGCTTCGATCCGTTCGACGATCTCGCGGTGATCGACTACGGCGACTGCTGGTTCGACGCGCACAATCCGCTCACGATCAAGGCCGCGATTGTTGAGCACGCGCGTGCGATCCTGCAGTCGGACGCGAGGATGCTGACGCTCGGCGGCGACCACTACATCACGTATCCGTTGCTGATCGCGCACGCGCAGAAGTACGGCAAGCCACTGTCGCTGATCCATTTCGACGCGCACTGCGACACATGGGCCGACGACGCGCCCGACAGCCTCAATCACGGCACGATGTTCTACAAGGCGGTCAAAGACGGGCTGATCGATCCGAAGACGTCGGTGCAGGTCGGCATTCGCACGTGGAACGACGATTATCTCGGCATCAACGTGCTCGACGCCGCGTGGGTGCACGAGCACGGTGTGCGCGCGGCGCTCGAGCGCATCGGCTCGGTCGTCGGCGACCGGCCCGCGTATCTGACGTTCGACATCGACTGCCTCGATCCCGCGTTCGCGCCGGGCACGGGCACGCCGGTCGCGGGCGGGCTGTCGTCCGCGCAGGCGCTCGCGATCGTGCGCGGTCTCGGCGGCGTGAACCTGATCGGCGCGGACGTCGTCGAAGTCGCGCCCGCGTACGATCAGAGCGAAATCACCGCGATCGCGGCCGCGCATGTCGCGTGCGATCTGCTGTGTCTGTGGCGGCAGCGCAAGGTCGGCGCGCGTTGACGCGATCACGCGGCGATCGGCGGGCGGAGCGGCTGGACGGCGGCTCGACGGGAGGTGCTCCCGGAAGTGTTCGCCGTCCAGGCCATGGCGCTCCGGCCGCTAGACCCGCCGCCAATGCATTGCCCGCAGAACGTGCCGCGATTCCCGCAATTGCTGCGTTCATTCTCGACGATGCGTCGCCTCGATCCGCGTCGGCGGGGATTTCGACGGGTGTACGGCGGATTGAAGCTCGACAGGTGGTGGGAGGCGTCATCAATAAGCAGGTCGAGCTCGCAGAAACGCCTTCGGGCATGAGCTCCCCGATCGCCCGGCAGACATGCGATGCGCGTGCGCTTCATTGCATGCGGAAGGTGGATTTCAGTCCATTTCAGGCGGATATGCGTCCATTATCCAAACGACCGGACGCATTGGCGTTGACGCGGAGATAACGCGGTCTATATCGTACAGAGGCTTTGCAAATCGGCATCGCAGGTAGAAAGGAGGCAGTCGGCTCCGATCGTCGTGCAAACGGTTTGCGGTCACGAAGTCGTTTTGATCGCGCATATCTCGCGACGAGGACAACATGAAAATGAATATCGTCACGCGCACGCTCACGATGTCGCCGCTGATGCTGGCGGCGGCTTGCAGTCAGATGCCCTTTGGCGGTACGGACACCGCCAAGTACGGGACCGCCTATATCAAGGAACATCTTGTCACCGGTGTCACGACGCAGGAGCAGGTGCGGACGCTGTACGGCAATCCGGATCGCAAGATGATGTACAGCGATGGAGGGGAGAGCTGGGATTACGATTTCAACCCCGGTGATAATCAGGTCAGCCATGCCGTTGGTTATCTGTGGGGTTCGATCCCGAAGCCCGGAACGAGTGGCGTGACGGGCAATGCAGTCGGCACCGCGAACCAGGGCGTGTTCGACAAGATTTATTCCAGGGATGCACGGAAGTCGTTGTCGGTCACCTTCAGGAAGGGGGTCGTTTCAAATTACTATATTTCCGGAAAATAGCATCGCGGCCTTGCGCCCGGCATACGTCGCAGAGCGGGTATGGCTCGCCGTCCCTTGCGTGGGCCACGAATGAAATTCGCGCAAAAGCGCATCACGCCGTTTCCGCGGCGGACCTTGTTCGTCGAAGAACGGGACGGGGCCACGCGGGCGCTGTCGTCACGGCGATTCGAAGCTGGTGTGCGTTCTTCGCATCGCTTACACTCATTCGCGTTGCCGATAGGCCGATGAGCCGGAGATTCCCGGCCATGTTCGGAATCTCGCCCTTTGCCCGGCCGGCAAAGGCGCTGGCCGATTCACGCGGATCGGGGGCCACTTGGACAAAACACCCGGCATCGGTATTTACCGCTGCACGACGCTGGAGATTCCGGCGCGTGACAGATTCGACGCGTGGGCGGCAGGCGGCAGCTGCCAGTATTCGATCGTCGATAGCGCCGGCGTGCCGTTCGATTGGGAATCGAGCGGCGCCACGGTGGGGCCGCTGTCGATCGGCTGGCATACCTGGTTGCATCCGTCGCGGCGAGCCGTGATCAAGGCCGATAGATCCTCTCGCCAGATTGCCGCGCGCGGGCTGGATCTTTACCAGTTCACGATTCATCTCGATGCCGGGTTCGTCTGGCGAAGCGGACCGGAACCATCGTTCAAGCAACGCAATGAACTGTACGTGATCGACGCAACCCAGCCGTTCGAATCGGAGATCACGACGGGCAACGTCGTTTGGATGGCGATACCCCGATCGTTGCTGCCGGAAACGGCGGAATGGCTGCACGGGAAATCGCTGAAGCAGGGAGTCGGTCAACTGTTCGCCGATCACCTGCGTTCGCTGGTCGCGAACCTGCCGCGTTTGAACGCCGACGACATCGGTCCCGTCGTCCAGGCGACGCTGCATCTCGCAAGCGCTTGCGCGGCGCGCAGCCCGGATCTGTTCGAGCAGGCCAACGCGGCCATCGAAAGCGCGTTGCAGCAGCGTGTGAAAAACTACATCGATGCGAACCTGTCGAGCCTCGAGCTGACGCCTGATCTGATCTGCAAGCAGGTCGGTCTTTCGCGATCGAAGCTCTATCAGTTGTTCGAGCCGCATGGTGGCGTGATGCGGCAGATACAGCGCAAGCGTCTCGAATCGGCCTATCGCATGCTCGCCGATCCGGCGTACGTCCGGGAGTCGATCGCGACGATCGCATGGCGCCACGGCTTTCGCGACGAAAAATATTTCAGCCGGATCTTCAAGGCCGAATTCGGTCATCCGCCGAGCGAGACGCTGGAGCGGGCCGGGCAACGGCTGCATCGGTGACGCCGCGCTGCCGGCGCGGGCCGGCGGCGGCGCCGCTGCGAAATGAAACAGGGCCGATCGCTGTGCGATCCCGGCCGCCGATCCGGCCTGCCGCCGCTAATGCCGTCCATCGATAAGTTTTTGCGAATCCGTTATTGGAGCGATCGGTGACACGTTTCTATACTCGGGTTCCGGTTGGCACTCATTGAACTCGAGTGCCAGAACTTCGATAAAGGAAACGTGAGAATGAGCCTACGTCCGCTACACGATCGCGTCATCGTCAAGCGACTCGATCAGGAAACCAAGACCGCGTCGGGCATCGTGATTCCCGACAGCGCGGCCGAAAAGCCCGACCAGGGCGAGATCCTCGCGGTCGGCCCCGGCCGGCGCGACGCCGACGGCAAGCGCATCGAGCCCGACGTGAAGGTCGGCGAGCGCGTGCTGTTCGGCAAGTACGCCGGGCAGCCCGTGAAGGTCGACGGCAACGAATTGCTGGTGCTGCGCGAAGAAGAGATCGTCGCAGTCGTCCATTCCTGAGCGGGGAGCATCGAATCATGGCAGCGAAAGAAATCATTTTTCACGACGGCGCGCGCACGAGGCTCGTCGAAGGCGTCAATCTGCTCGCGAACGCGGTGAAAGTCACGCTCGGCCCGAAAGGCCGCAACGTCGTGCTCGAGCGCAGCTTCGGCGCACCCGTCGTCACGAAGGACGGCGTATCGGTTGCGAAGGAGATCGAGCTCGCCGACAAGGTGCAGAACATCGGCGCGCAGCTCGTGAAGGAAGTCGCGTCGAAGACGAGCGACGCGGCGGGCGACGGCACGACGACGGCCACCGTGCTCGCGCAGGCGATCGTTCGCGAAGGGCAAAAGTACGTCGCGGCGGGCCTGAATCCGCTCGATCTGAAGCGCGGCATCGACAAGGCCGTTGCCGCCGCGGTCGAGGAGCTGAAGAAGATCAGCAAGCCGACGACGACGAGCAAGGAAATCGCGCAGGTCGCGACCATCTCGGCGAACGGCGAGGAATCGATCGGCCAGCGCATCGCCGAGGCGATCGACCGCGTCGGCAAGGAGGGCGTGATCACCGTCGAGGACGGCAAGTCGCTCGCCGACGAGCTCGACGTCGTCGAAGGGCTGCAGTTCGATCGCGGCTACCTGTCGCCGTACTTCATCAACAATCCCGACCGCCAGCTCGCGGTGCTCGACGAGCCGTTCATCCTGCTGCACGACAAGAAGATCTCGAACATCCGCGATCTGCTGCCGGTGCTCGAGCAGGTCGCGAAGGCGGGCCGGCCGCTTCTCATCATCGCCGAGGATATCGAGGGCGAGGCGCTCGCGACGCTCGTCGTCAACAACATCCGCGGCATCCTGAAGACCGTCGCGGTGAAGGCGCCCGGCTTCGGCGATCGCCGCAAGGCGCTGCTCGAGGACATCGCGATCCTGACGGGCGGCCAGGTGATCGCCGAGGAAACCGGCCTCACGCTCGAAAAGGCGACGCTGCAGGAGCTCGGCCGCGCGAAGCGCATCGAGGTGGGCAAGGAAAACACGACGCTCATCGACGGCGCGGGCGAGAAGGCGAACATCGAGGCGCGCGTGAAGCAGATTCGCGCGCAGATCGCCGATGCGACGTCCGACTACGATCGCGAGAAGCTGCAGGAGCGCGTCGCGAAGCTCGCGGGCGGCGTCGCGGTGATCAAGGTCGGCGGCGCGACCGAAATCGAAGTGAAGGAGAAGAAGGACCGCGTCGACGACGCGCTGCACGCGACGCGCGCGGCCGTGGAGGAAGGCATCGTGCCGGGCGGCGGCGTCGCGCTGATTCGCGTGAAGCAGGCGATCGCGGACCTCGCGGCCGCGAACGCCGATCAGAAGGCCGGCATCAGCATCGTGTTGCGCGCGCTCGAGGAGCCGTTGCGCCAGATCGTCGCGAACGCGGGCGAGGAGGCGAGCGTCGTCGTCGCGACGGTCGCGGCCGGCAAGGGCAACTACGGCTACAACGCGGCGACCGGCGAATACGGCGATCTCGTCGAATCGGGCGTGCTCGATCCGACGAAGGTCACGCGCACCGCGCTGCAAAACGCGGCGTCGGTCGCGGGCCTGCTGCTCACGACCGATGCGACCGTCCACGAAGCGCCGAAGGATGCGCCGCCCGCCGCGCCGGCCGGCGTGCCGGGCGCGGGCGGTCCGGGCTTCGACTTCTGAGCGAATCGCGCGACGCGCGAGGTGCGCGGCTCGACGGGCCGCGTGCCTCGGCGGCGCGTGCGGCGCGATGCCGCAATCCTTCGCGCGTGACGTCGAACGCGAAGCGGAGCACGCGACGCATGAAGCGAAACATGGTCGATCGAACCGAGCGCTCGCCACGCGACAGGCGTCGAACCGACTGTTCGACGCCTGTCGCATCGCGTTTATTTCTCGCGCTCATAAGCGTCCGACAAAACGTTGGTTTGTCTGCCGGCGCGATGCCGCTAACGTAACGCGCACGAATTAATGCGATTACCATCGCATTCGACCAACACGACACGACCGGGGACGCGACGCATGCGGGCGCACACAGACAAGATCATTCACTGGCTGCTGTCGAGCCTCGAGCCCGTCGGCTCGATCTTTCATGTCGGCCAGTATTGCGGCGACGGCTGGCGCGCGTCGACGGCCGGGCGCGCGAAGGCGAGCTTCCACGTCGTGCTGAGCGGCCGCTGCCGGCTGCACTTTTTCGACGGCCGCGCGAGCGTGCCGCTCGCCGAAGGCGACGCGGCATTCCTGATGCGCGACGTCCCGCATGCGCTGACATCCGGCGCGAAGCCGCCCGTTCGCGCGCGCGACGCCGCGCGCGCGGCGCAGCCGGCGATGCAGCGCTTCGACCCCGGCGCGCCCGACGCGGTCGGCCTCGCATGCGGCTTTCTCGCGTTCCGCAGCGGCTCGAGCGACTGGATCGCATCGTACCTGCCCGATTGCCTCGTGGTCCGGCGCGCCAGCGCGGCGGCCGCGCAGATTCATGCGATCGTCGGGCTGATTCGCGCGGAGGCGGCGAAGCCCGGCTCGTTCGACGAGCCGTCGCCGCTCATCGCGCGGCTGACCGAGCTGCTGTTCTTCTACGCGGTGCGCGACGCGGTGGACGACGATTCGCTCGCGAGCGGCCTCGCGCCGCTGATGCGCCGCGCCGAGTTCGCGAGCCTGATCGCGGCCGTCATCGATCGGCCCGGCGACCCATGGACGACCGACGCGATGGCGTCGTTCGCGCACATGTCGCGTGCGACGTTCTTCAAGCGCTTCGTCGATGCGTGCGGCCAGCCGCCCGCCCAATTCGTCACGCTGATCCGGATGAAGATCGCGGCCGAGATGCTGCGGCAGGGCGAGGCGATCGCGCGCGTCGCCGAATGGGTCGGCTATCAGTCGGAATCGGCGTTCGCGCATGCGTTCAAGCGCATCGTCGGGCTGCAGCCGGGCGCGTACCGGCGTGAACAGGGCGAGGCGCCGCCGCGCGACGGCGAGACCGGCGGCGCGCATGCCGCGGGAGCGAACGCCGCGCTGCATTGAGCGCGCGCCGTCGAAGCGGCGCTGAGCACTGAGCGCCGGGCGGCGGCGATCGTTTCGTCCGTTCGTACTTCGCTGCGCACGCGTGGACGAATCCGCAGCACTCGCAGACCTTCGCGCATTGCCCGCCGGCGGCGCGCTTCGGACAATGAGGCATTCCACCAGGAGCCTCACATGAGCCGCATTCCTCTTCTCACGCCGAGCGACGCGCCCGAAGCGAGCGTGCCGTATCTGACGCGCGTGCTGAACAACAACGGCTTCCTGCCGAATCTCGTCGCGTCGCTCGCGAATGCGCCGACCGCGCTCGAAACGTACCTGACGGTCGCCGAGATCAACGGCCGCAGCGGCCTCACGCTCGCCGAGCGCGAGGCGGTGCAGATCACGGCCGCCGCGACGCACGGCTGCGGCTTTTGCGTCGCCGGGCACACCGCCGTCGCGCTGAAGAAGGCGCACGTGCCGAACGCGGACGTCGACGCGCTGCGCGCGGGCGAGCCGCCCGCTGACGCGCGCCTTGCGGCCGTCGCGACGTTCACGCGCGCGGTGATCGCGGCGCGCGGCGCGGTCGGCGACGCGCAGTTCGATGCGTTCGTCGCCGCCGGTTTCACGCGCGCGAACGCGCTCGAGGTCGTGCTCGGCGTGAGCCTCGCGACGCTCTGCAATTTCGCGAACAACCTCGCGCAGAACGAATTGAATCCTGAACTGGCCGCCTACCGATGGGAACCTCGCACGCAAACCGCATGACCCGGATCGCGCTCGATCCGGCGCTGACCGATTGGCTCGACGCACACGCGGCGTCGCTCGACGCTTCGTCGGAAGCGAAGCAGCAACTCGTGCCGCGCCTCGCGGCGGCGGGCGCGTTTCATGCGGGCCTGCCGGTGCGCGACGGCGAAGCGGGCGACGTCGTCGAGGCGGTGGCGACGATCGCCGCGCTCGCGCGGCATTCGCTGACGGCCGCGTTCGTGTGCTGGGCGCAGCGGACGTTCGTCGAATATCTGCTGCACAGCCCGAACGCCGAGTTGCGCGCGCGCTGGCTGCCGGCGCTGCTGAGCGGCGACGCGGCCGGCGCGACCGGCCTGTCGAACGCGATGAAGTATCTGCAGGGGATCGAATCGCTCCAGCTCGACGCAACGCCCGATCCTTCGTGTTCCGAAGCATGGCGGCTGAACGGCGCGCTGCCGTGGGTGACGAACGTACGGCCGGGCGGCGCGCTCGTCGCGGTCGCCGTCGCGCACGAAGGGCGCGCGGCGTCGATCTTCGCGGTGCGCGACGATGCGGCGGGCGTCGCGCGGAGCGACGATCTCGATCTGATCGCCTTGCGCGGCAGCAACACGGCGGCGCTGCGTTTCACCGACGTGGCGCTGGATGCGCGCTGGCGGATTCACGACGACGCGCATGCGTTTCTGCCCGCCGTGCGGCCCGCGTTCCTCGGGATGCAGTGCGCGATGGCGATCGGGCTTGCGAGCCGGTCGCTCGACGAGGCGGGCCGTTCGGCGGACGCCACGCGGCGAATCCTCGATGCCGAAATCGCCGGCGCGAGCGACGCGCTCGACGCGACGGCCGGGCGGCTCGTCGCCGGGTTGCGCGACGGCGCGTTCGGCGCGCAGCGCGCGCGGCTCTTCGAGATTCGGATCGCGCTCGCCGAGCTCGTGCAGACTGCCGTGCAGCTCGAACTGCAGGCGAGCGGCGGACGCGCGTACGTGCGGCGCGACGGTGCCGACAACGGTTTCGAACGGCGCTGGCGCGAGGCCGCGTTCGTGCCGGTCGTCACGCCGAGCCTCGTGCAGCTGAAGAGCGAGCTCGCGAAACACGCGGCGCGCGACGCCGCATGAGCGCGCCGTGGCTCGACGCCCGCGCGCTGACGCTCGGCTACGACGCGGCGCGGCCGCCCGTGCTCGACCGCTTCGATTTCGCGGTGGGCGCGGGCGAGTTGGTCGCGGTGCTCGGCGCGAGCGGCGCGGGCAAGTCGAGCCTGTTGCGCGTGCTGGCGGGCTTGCGCCGGCCCGCGTCCGGCACGATCGAGATCTCGGGCCGCCCGCTCGACGGGCCGCATCCGCACGTCGTGCTGATGTTCCAGGAAGCGAGCCTGCTGCCGTGGCTGTCGGTCGAGCGCAACGTCGCGTTCGGGCTCGGTTTCAAGCAGCAGCCGCGCCTGTCGCGCGGCGAGCGCGCGCGCCGCGTCGCATGGGCGATCGATGAAGTCGGGCTCGCGCACGCACGCGGCTACCATCCGGCGCAACTGTCGGGCGGGATGGCGCAGCGCGTCGCGCTCGCACGCGCGATCGCGCGGCAGCCGCAGGTGCTGCTGCTCGACGAGCCGTTCGGCGCGCTCGACGCCGCGACGCGCACCGACATGCAGGACCTGCTGCTGCGCGTCGTCGCCGACACGCGCGCGGCGACCGTGCTCGTCACGCACGACATCGACGAGGCGCTGCGCGTCGCCGACCGGGTCGTGCTGCTCGACGGGCGCGGCGGGACGGCCGGCGCTTGGACGGTTGCGTCGCGCGCGGCGGCGGCGGGCGGATGCGTCGAGACGCTGTCGGAAGTCGGCGAAGGGCGCGATGCGCGCGCCGCGCGGAATGAGCGGAATGAGCGGAATGAGCGGGACGCATGCGGCGCGCTCGCGATCGACGCCGCGCGCGGCCGTGGCGCGATGTCCGAACGATCCGAAGCGCCCGGCGCTTGCGCCGCGCCGGCCGCGCCCGATGCGTTGCGGGCGGCATGCGACCGGCGCGGGCCGCGGGAACGCCGCGAGCTGCGTGAGCTGCATGAGCTGCGTGAGCGGATCGAGGGGCACGACCCGCTCGACCCGCTCGACCCGCTTGAACGATTCGACCGTCTCGACGCGCTGCGCATCGAGATCCACCGCATGTTGCGCGCGCTGCGCGACGCGCCCGAAGCCGCAGGACGCGCGAGCGCGGACGATGCGCGTCCCGCCGCCTGATTTCTTCATTCTTCGAACGGACCGACCATGTGCGATGTATCGATCACCCGCCGCGAGTGGCTCAAGCTCGCCGCGCTGTTCACGAGCGCGGCGGCGTTGCCGCTTCTCGCGCAACGCGCGGCGCGCGCGGCCGTGGAGCCCGACGCGCCGGTGCGCATCGGCTATCTGCCGATCACCGACGCCGCGCCGCTCCTCGTCGCGCATCACAACGGCTATTTCGACGCGGCGGGCGCCGCGGCCGAGAAGCCGCGGCTGTTGCGCAGCTGGGCGCAGCTCGTCGAGGCTTTCCTGTCCGGGCAGGTCAACGTCGTCCATCTGCTGTCGCCGATGACGGTGTGGGCGCGCTACGGCAGCGGTGTGCGGGCGAAAGTCGTCGCGTGGAATCACGTGAACGGCTCGGCGCTGACGGTCGCGCCCGCGATCGACGACGTCCGCCAGCTCGGCGGCAAGACCGTCGCGGTGCCGTTCTGGTATTCGATTCACAACGTCGTCGTGCAGCATCTGCTGCGCGAGAGCGGGCTCGCGCCGGTGCTCAAGCGCACGGGCGGCATCGCGGCGAACGAAGTGAACCTCGTCGTGATGGCGCCCGCCGACATGCCGCCCGCGCTCGCGGCCGGGCAGATCGCGGGCTACATCGTCGCGGAGCCGTTCAACGCGGCGGTCGAGCTGATGAAGATCGGCAAGATCCTGCGGTTTACCGGCGACGTGTGGAAGAATCATGCGTGCTGCGTCGTGTTCATGCACGAGCAGGATCTGAACGCGCGGCCGCAGTGGTCGCAGAAAGTCGTCGACGCGATCGTGAAGGCGCAGCTCTGGGCGCGCGCGCATCCGGACGAGACCGCGCGGCTGCTGTCGAAGGAGGGCGCGCAGCATTACACGCCGCATGCCGTGCAGACGCTGTCGCGTGTGCTCGCGCCGTCGGCGGCGCTCGACGCCGACTATCGCGCGCGCGGCGCGATCCGGCACGCCGGCTGGCGCGAGAAGCGAATCGATTTCCAGCCGTATCCGTTTCCGAGCTACACCGAAGAGCTGGTGCGGCGCCTGAAGCGCACCGCGATGGACGGCGACGCGCGCTTTCTCGAGCGGCTCGATCCGGCGCGCGTCGCGAGCGAGCTCGTCGACGCGCGGTTCGTCACGAAGAGCATCGCGGCCGTCGGCGGCCTCGCGGCGTTCGGGTTGCCCGAATCGTTTTCGCGCGAGGAGACGATCGTTGTCTGACGTATCGGTTCGGCGCGGGCCGGCGCGCGGCGGCGCGGGCGCTCATCGCGGAAGCGGCGCGCCGCCGCGGGTCGCCGCCGCATCTGCCCATGCCGGCCGCCGGCCGCTCGCTCGCCCGCTGCGCGACGCGGCGATCGGCGTCGCTGGCCTCGTCTGCGCGATTGCGCTCTGGTGGGCGGCGACGCACGGGCTGGCGGGGCCGCAGTCGCCCGTGCGCCTGTTCGCGCCGGAGCGTGCGCTCGAAAGCGCGCCCGCGCTGTTGCGCGACGAGCGCCTCGCGATGCACGTGCGCGTGAGCGTCGTGCGCGTGGCGACGGGGCTCGGCATCGCGCTCGCGCTCGGCGTGCCGCTCGGACTGCTGATCGGACGCGTGAGATGGCTCGACGCGCTGCTGTCGCCGACCTTCCAGTTCCTGCGGATGATCTCGCCGCTGTCGTGGATGCCGCTCGCGGTGATGTCGTTCGGCATCGGCGAGCGCTCGATCTGTTTCCTGCTCGCGTTCGCCGCGTTCTGGCCGATCCTGATGAGCACCGCGTCCGGCGTCGGGCAGGTCGACCGGCGCTGGCTCGAGCTCGGCGAGAGCCTCGCCGCGACGCGCGCCGAGCTCGCATGGCACGTGGTGCTGCCGGCGATCACCGCGTCGGTGCTGAGCGGCGCGCGGCTCGCGATCGGCGTGCTGTGGATCGTGCTCGTGCCGGCCGAGATGCTCGGCGTGAGCGCGGGGCTCGGCTATCTGGTGCTCGACACGCGCGACCGGCTTGCGTATTCGGAGCTCGCGGCGGTGATCGTCGTGATCGGCGCGATCGGGCTCGCGCTCGATGCGCTCGCACGGGCCGCGCTTGCCCGCTGGACGAAGGCGCGCGCTTGATGCGGCTGACATGCGTCGGCGTGATGCGGCGCGGCGCGGCATGTTTTGGTGAACGAAGCGCGGGTCGGCATGCCGCGCTCGGCGCAGTTCGGCGCGGTCCGGTAACGCAAGTAAGAAAGGCGAGGACGGCGAGGACGGCGAGAAAGGCGAGAAAGGCGAGAAAGGCGAGACCAAAACTACCCCATCCGTCCCGGCAAGCCTCGGCCTAACCTTCAGCGATGCCGCGCGTCGAATCGCCGGCCGCGCCAGACGTGTTCCAATCGGCTTACAGCCCCGCGCAATGCGATCCCGGCGCGGCGCGTGCGCTCGTTCCCGCTCGCCAGCGCCCGCCGGTCGTGCGCCGCCCGCATGCTGCGAAGCGGCAAGCATCTTGCCGGCCGTCGCGTGGCTATGCTTGATCGACGGCGCGTCATTCGGCGCTCGTCGGCGTTCCGTTGATCCGCCCGTAGTTTTCGGCACGACGCCCGCGCGTCGCCGATTGCGGCGGAGTGGCGCCTGCGGTATGGTCGTCGGATGCGGCGACGCGCCGCTCTCGATCGCCACCTGCCGTGGCTATAGTGTCGAGCCCATCATCCACGCGCAGTGCCGTAGAGAGGCTGTCCATGGCGACCATCGCATCCGAGTTTCACCTCGCTCCGCAACAATTCTCCACCGACGTGCTGCTGGAAAAATACGCGAAGGGCGACGAGCGGACGGTCGACGACATTTACCGCCGCGTCGCCCACGGCGTCGCGCAGGCGGAGCCGGCCGAACTGCGCGACGAAGTCGAGGCGCGCTTCGTCGAGCATCTGCAACGCGGCGCGCTCGGCGCGGGCCGGATCATGAGCGCGGCGGGCAGCGCGATCGCGGCGACGCTGATCAACTGCTTCGTGCAGCCGGTCGGCGACTGCATCCAGGGCGTCGACGAGCGCGGGCTGCCCGGCATCTACGTCGCGCTGCTGCAGGCGGCCGAGACGATGCGGCGCGGCGGCGGCGTCGGCTACAACTTCTCGGCGATTCGCCCGCGCGGCGCGTACGTGCATTCGACGGGCTCGAGCGCGTCCGGTCCGTGCAGCTACATCGACGTGTTCGACGCGTCGTGCCGCACGGTCGAAAGCGCGGGTGCGCGGCGCGGCGCGCAGATGGCGGTGCTCGATTGCGATCATCCCGATCTGCTCGAATTCATCGAAGCGAAACATTCGAAAGGCCGCTGGAACAACTTCAACATCTCGGTCGCGGTGACCGACGCGTTCATGGACGCGGTCGAGCAGGATCTGCCGTGGCAGCTCGTGCACCGCGCGGAGCCGTCGCCCGCGCTGCGCGCGGCGGGCGATCTGCATCGGCGCGACGACGGCATGTGGGTCTATGCGGAAAGGCGCGCGCGCGCGATCTGGGACAAGATCATGCGCTCGACGTACGACGTCGCCGAGCCGGGCGTCGTGTTCATCTCGAAGATGAACGACGACAACAACCTGCGCGCGATCGAATTGATTCGTGCGACGAATCCGTGCGGCGAGCAGCCGCTGCCCGCGTACGGCTGCTGCAATCTCGGCCCGCTGAACCTGACGCGCTTCGTGCTCGACCCGTTCGCTCAACTGCGCGGCGGCGAAAGCGTGTTCGACTGGGCCGCGCTCGACGAGCGCACGCGCACGCACGTGCGCTTCCTCGACGACGTGCTCGACGTGACGCTGTGGCCGCTGACCGAGCAGCGCCACGAGGCGCATCAGAAGCGGCGGATCGGCATCGGCTTCACGGGCCTTGGCGACGCGCTCGTGATGCTCGGCCTGCGCTACGACTCGCAGGAAGGGCGCGACTTCGCCGCGCGCGTCGGGCGCGCGATGCGCGACGCCGCGTATCGCGCATCGGTCGAGCTCGCGCGCGAGCGCGGCGCGTTCCCGCTCTTCGACGCGAACCGGTATCTCGAAGCGGGCACGTTCGCGTCGCGGCTGCCCGACGACATTCAGGAAGCCATTCGCCGCGACGGCATCCGCAACAGCCATCTGCTGTCGATCGCGCCGACGGGCACCGTGAGCCTCGCGTTCGCGGACAATGCGTCGAACGGCATCGAGCCCGCGTTCTCGTGGACCTACCAACGCACGAAGATCATGGCGGACGGCAGCCGCCAGACGTTCGCGGTCGAGGATTACGCTTATCGCCTGTACCGCGAGCTCGGCGGCGACGTCGACGCGTTGCCCGATTATTTCGTCAGCGCGCTGCAGATGTCCGCGCACGATCACCTCGCGATGATGGCGGCCGTGCAGCCGTACATCGACACGTCGATCTCGAAGACGGTCAACGTGCCGGCCGATTATCCGTTCGACGATTTCGAGAGCCTCTATTTCGATGCGTGGAAGAGCGGCCTGAAAGGGCTCGCGACGTACCGGCCGAACGACACGCTCGGCGCGGTGCTGCACACGTCCGAGCCGGACGATACGCTGACGGAGGCGGATCTCGATCCGCTGCGGATCGCGATCGACCACCGGCCGAAGGGCGAGTTGCCCGCGGTGATCGAGAAGGTCGAGTATCTGACGCAGCTCGGGAAGAAGTCGCTGTACGTCGCGGTGTCGTTCATGGAAGTGACGGGGCGCATCGGCGGCGAAGAGGTGACGATCGAGCGGCCGATCGAATTCTTCATCCCGGTCGGCCAGCGCGACGAGTCGCAGCAATGGATCACGGCGACGATGCGCTCGCTGTCGCTCGCCGCGCGCGGCGGCTTCGTCGCGCGCAATCTGCAGGATCTGCGCAAGGTGTCGTGGGATCGCGGACAGGTGCGGCTCGGCGAGACGCAGCGGCTCGACGGCCGGCGCATTCCGCTGTGGCACGACTCGGAAGTCGCCGCGCTCAGCTACGCGATTCAGCAGATATTGCATCGTCGCGGCTTTCTCGACGCCGAGGGCAATCAGGTGCCGTCGCGGCTGCTCGCGGCGCTGCCGCGCGGCGGCGCAGACCCGCATGCGGTTGCCGCGATGCTCTCGGCCGAGACGGAATCGGCATCGGCGAGCGGCGAAAGCGAGGAAGAAACGGCCGCTGCGACGCACAGCGCCGCCGAGCTGCGCACGATGTTCGGGCGCAAGTGCAACTCGTGCGGCGCGAATGCGGTGATCCGCAAGGACGGCTGCGATTTCTGCACCGCGTGCGGCGAGATCGGCGCTTGCGGTTGAGCGTTCGCTCGCCGCGTGCGTCGGCGCGGCCGCCGCTTCGCGATGAGTTTTTCAAGCCGGACCGTGCGGGACGATCGATCCCGCACGGCGCGTCAATCCGCTTTCGCGTCTTGTTCGTCCGATAGCGGGCGTCGCTTCGGCGTCGGTGCCGGCATGCGGCGTGCCCGCCGCGACGATAGTGAAAGGCACGAAGCTGTCGATCACGATTCGACCCATGCCGTGCGCATCGTCCGAGCGTCGCGCGGCGCGCTGATTCATCGCCGGGGCGTCACGACGATGCAATCGGCGCGATCGACGCCCGCGCGTTCTCCTCAATCCTTCCTTCGGCTCGGTCCTGCCTGATTCGCGCGGGTCACGTGCCTGTCCATCCGACGCTTGCCCTTACGTGCGGCGATTCGCGCTCCGCATGCGTCTTCTTCCGAACCGCTCGATTCGCGAGGCGCTCACGCGGCGCGCGAGCGCCGAGCCGCTCGACCGACATCGATCGCTCGAGAAATCGCCGCGACGATCGGAATTTCCGGGCGGAGCGAATCGCGCCGCCGCGGCAACCAGCCGAATTCCGATTCAATTGGCGAAATTGAAAATGCGCGACAAAAAATATATCTACCTTTATTTCTGTTTTTGAAACGTCAAGCGACGCGCGCAAATTACATTAAAAATATTTTGGCCGCACAAAACGAAGAGACCGACTATTTTGGTGAGAAAAGGAAATCTCGAGGAAAGTCGGGATGCCTGTAACCTCAATGATTTAGGGGTTGATGGGCGGATTATTCAAGGCGGGGTTTTCGCGCGGGGGCTTTATTTTTTTGAAAATTGTTTTAACATTGCGCGCTCAAGATGAATCGAAAGATATTTCCCGAAGCATGCAATTTATCGAGCATGATTCAATGGATTGAAATGATCCAATCGAAGAGGGGAAAGCGGATTTAGACGAACTCGACATATCAATTCGAGCACTTTCGATGGGCGCCGGTGCGGCGTCCGCGGCCATTCCTGAGCCGAATGCGGCGAACGTCAGGGCGTTGGCCGGCGCGGCGCCGCCGCCTTCGATCGAAGCGCGCTCGACCGACGACGCCGGCATGCGACACGCGCGGCTTCGTCGCGCCCGGTGCGCGTCACGCGACGCGTGCGACGCAGAATCACCCCGGTTTCTCGGTCAACTTCCCGTGAGCACTGACGATGGACAACTTTTGCCGCATGAATCTGCCTGCAACGACCGATCTGCCGGAGTTCGTCTTCGAGTTGCCGGGCCTGCAGTTTCCGGAGCGCATCAATTGCGCGGCGGCGCTGCTCGACGACGCCGTGGCCAAGCGCGGCTGGGGCGATCGCGTCGCGATCCGGACCGAATCCGGCGCCGCATGGACGTATCGCGAACTGCTCGAACTCAGCAACCGGATCGCGAACATGCTGGTGCGCGACGGGGCTCTCGTGCCGGGCAACCGGGTGCTGCTGCACGGAACCAATCATCCGTTTCTCGCCGCCGCGTGGTTCGCGGTCGTCAAGGCGGGCGGCGTCGTGGTGACGACGATGCCGCTGTTGCGCGCGGGCGAATTGTCGAAAGTCATCGCGCAGGCGAAGGTCTCGCACGCGCTCTGCGAGGCGTCGGTGTCCGCGGAACTGCACGCGGCGACGCAGGCCATGCCCGGCGTCGGATTTCTCCGCTGCTACGAAACGGACGACGCCGCCGCGTTCGAGCGGCTGATGCGCGAATACCCGGCCGCGTTCGAGACGGTCGACACGCAGGCTGACGATCCGTGCATCGTCGCGTTTACGTCCGGCACGACGGGGCGGCCGAAGGCGACCGTGCATTTTCATCGCGACGTGATGGCGATCTGCCATTGCTTTCCGCAGCACGTGCTGAAGCCCCGCGCGGACGACGTGTTCTGCGGCACGCCGCCGTTCGCGTTCACGTTCGGCCTCGGCGCGCTGCTGCTGTTTCCGCTGAGCGTTGGCGCGAGCGCGGTGCTGTTGCAGCGCGCGAAGCCGGACCGGCTGTTCGCCGCGATCGCCGCGCACCGCGTGAGCATCCTCTTCACCGCGCCGGCCGCGTACCGGGCGATGCTCGACGACATCGGCGGCCACGACATCTCGAGCCTGCGCAAATGCGTGTGCGCGGGCGAGGCGCTGCCGGTGCCGACGCGCAACGCTTGGCTCGCGCGCACGGGCATCCGCATCATCGACGGCATCGGCTCGACCGAGATGCTGCACATCTTCGCGTCGGCGGACGAAACCCAGGTGAAGGAAGGGGCGGTGGGCCGGGCGGTGCCCGGCTACCGGCTCGCGATCCTCGACGAGCGCGGCGAGCGTCTGCCGCCCTACCACGTCGGCCGCCTCGCGGTGCGGGGGCCGACCGGCTGCCGCTATCTGAACGACGCGCGGCAGCGCGATTACGTGCAGCACGGCTGGAACCTGACGGGCGACGCCGCCTATCTCGACGAGGACGGCTATCTGTTCTACCAGTCGCGCGCAGACGATCTGATCATCAGCCTCGGCTACACCATTTCGCCCGCCGAAGTCGAGGAAGCCATGCTGCGCCACGCGGACGTGCTCGAATGCGGCGTCGTCGGCGCGCCGGACGAACGGGGCGGCACGCTCGTGTGCGCGCACGTCGTGCTGCGGCCCGGCGTGTGCGCCTCCGACGCGCTGACGGCCGCATTGCAGCAGCACGTGAAGGCGCAGATCGCGCCGTACAAGTATCCGCGGCGCATCGAGTATCGCGCTGACGGCCTGCCGCGCAACGAGTCCGGCAAGTTGCAGCGCTTCAAGCTGCGGCAGGCGGCCGAGAGCGACGTGCAAGCGGCCTGACGGCCGCGCCGCGCGGCCGGCGTTCGGCGCCGGCAACGCCCAATTCAATCAACATCGAAGCGACATGAAAATACTAGGAGCGGGTATTGCGGTATCGGACGGCGCGAAGCACGCGCTGCCGTTTGCGAACGACTATGCGGTGAAGGCGGCGAGGCAGGCGCTCTCGAAGGCGCGCTGCCTGCCGTCGGAGCTCGATCTCATCGTCAGCCTGTCGGTTTCCCCGAACCGGATGGCGGACGCGGCGCCGATCGCGGGGCCGCGGCTCGCGCATCCGGTGCAGCGCGATCTGCGCGCGTCCAACGCGGCCGTGTTCGATCTGCTCGACGCGGACTGGACGCTCGCGCTCGATCTCGTGCAGAGCCATTGCCGGCAGCTCGGCTACCGCCGCGCGCTCGTCGTGAGGGCGGAGGCGCTCGCCGACGTCGAAGGCGCGGAGTCCGGCGGCTATGCCGACGGCGCGGGCGCGATCGTGCTCGCGCCCGGCCGCGACGATCGCTACCACGCGAGCTATGCGGACCTCGACGCGCCGAGTCTCGCGACCCTCGGCGCCGTGCCGGCGCGGCACATGCATGAAACAGGCATCGTCGCGCGCTTCGACGGCGGCTTCGATCCGGCCACGGGCCGTTTCCGCACGCAGCCGAGCAATGCGGACGCGGCCGTGCGCTCGGTCGTCGGCGACGTGCGAAGCAAGATCGACGCGCCGGTATCCGAACTGTTTCGTGAATCGTGGCTGCGGGGCTGGCTGTCCGACGAGCCCGGCTTCGCGAGCGAGACGCGCGTCGACATGATCGACGGCGCCGCCGACATACCCGCCGCGTTCCAGCTGCCCGCGTGGCTCGCGACCCGCGCGGCCGCCTCCGCGGGCGTGCGCGGCGACGCGCAGGTCGTCGCCGCGCTGACGCTCGACGCGTTCAAGCCGCGCATCGCATGCATCGCAATGGAGGTCTGATGTCCTACAACGTTCGTATGGCCAGTCTGGCGTGCAATCTGCCGTCGCGCTTGCTGCGCAACGACGATCCCGCATTCGACGACGTCGAGCCGATTCCGTCGGAGTGGTGGCACTTCTGGGGGATCAAGTCGCGCTATGTGATCGATCCGCGCGCGGGCGAGTCCGAGCTCGCGATGGCGGAGCATACCGCGCGCCAGGCGCTCGCGCGCGCGGGCGTCGATGCGGCCGATCTCGATCTCGTGCTGTTCAACATCACGTCGCCGTACGTCAACGCGGAAGGCGGCGCGAGGCGGTTCGCGCCGCGGCTCTCGCGCACGCTGCGCGAACGGCTCGGCGCGCGTCGCGCGCTCGATGCGGACGTCGAAATGGAATGCGCGAGCTTCGTGCTGCAGATGCAGCTCGCGACAAACCTGATCAAGCAAGGGCGCGTGAAGCGCGCGCTCGTGTGCTCGTCGGAGCGGATGTCGGGCGTCGTCGATTACGCGAGCAAATCGTCGACGACGTTCGGCGACGGCGCGGCGGCCGCCGTGCTCGTCGCCGACGCGCATGATCCGCAGGGCGCGGACTGGCTGAGCGCCGTCTATCGCAGCGACGCGACGCACTACGATCTCGCGACGATGCAATGGCGCTACCCGAGGCCCGCGGCGAACCGCGAGGAAGCGGAGCGTCAGGCCGAGCGATTCGGCGCGTATTTCACGCTGAAACCGGAGGCGCAGGAGCAGATCGCGCGCTTCATGCCCGAGGCGATTCCCGACATCGTCGAGCGGCTGTTGCGCAAGAGCGGCGCGAGCGCGAACGACATCGACGCGATGGTGTTCCATCAGCCATCCGAGATTCTCGTGCGCGCGTGGGCGCAGCGCCTCGGCCTCGCGCCGGATCAATACGTGATTCGCCTCGCCGATTGCGCGTGCCTCGTGTCGGCCGCGGTGCCGCTCGCGCTCTATGAATCGATTCGCAGCGGCGTCGTGAAGCCCGGCTCGCAGGTGGTGATCGCGGGCGCGGGCGCCGGCTGGGGGTTCGGCGCGCAGCTGTGGCGGTGGGGCGAAACGGTCGTGACCGATGCGGATTCGCCCGCCCAAGCCGCGGAGGCCGACCATGCCGCGTAACCTCGTCATCGCCGGGCTCGGTCATGCGCTGCCGGAGCGTATCGTCGACAACGACGAAGTCGCGAGCGTCATCGACACGAGCGACGAGTTCATCCGCACCCGCACCGGCGTGCGGCACCGCCGCTATCTCGCGCCGGGCCAGCAGCTCGCGGACCTCGCGTGCCCGGCTGCCGAGCGGGCGATGGCCGACGCGGGCGTCGCGCCCGCCGACATCGATCTGCTGATCGTCAACACGCTGTCGCCGGATCATCACGATCCGTCGCAGGCGTGCTACATCCAGCCGAGGCTCGGGCTGCGCGAGATTCCGTGCTTCGACATCCGCGCGCAATGCAGCGGCGGACTGTACGGGATCGAGATCGCGCGACACTTCCTCGCGAGCGGCCTGTATCGCAACGTGCTGCTGATCTGCGCGGAAGCGCTGTCGCGGCGAATCGACACGAGCAACGCGGGCCGCAACCTGTCGATCCTGCTGAGCGACGGCGCCGCCGCGATGGTGCTGAGCGCGCGGGACGACGCGACGCGCGGCCTGCTCGATCTGTCGCTCGGCGCGAACGGCACGCAGTTCGATCTGCTGCAGACGGAAGCGCCGGGCGCGAAGCGGCCGAACTTCATCGACGCCGACGACATCGCGGCCGGCCGCCACTGCTTCCGGATGCGCGGCGCCGACATGTTCGCGGACGCGACGCGCCGCATCGTCGACGCGTGCCGGCAAATGCTCGACAAGCACCGGCTGACGCTCGGCGACATCGGGCTCGTCGTGCCGCACCAGCCGAACCTGCGGATCATCGACGCGGTGATCGAGCAGCTCGGCCTGCCGCGCGAGCGCTGCATGATTTCCGTCGAGGATCTCGGCAACATGGCGAGCGCCGCGTTTCCGGTGGCGCTCGCGCTCGCGCGCGAGCAAGGACGAATGCGCTCCGGCCAACTGAACCTGTTCGTGACCTACGGCGCGGGCGCGACGTGGGCGTGCGCGCTCTACCGGAGCTGAACGACATGCGGCACAGCACCCCTGGCTGGATCGATTCGCAGCTCGCCATCGTCGGCGACGCGGACGTGCCGCTGTACGTGGTCGTCAACGACGAGGCCGCGACGCTCGTCGAAGGCGGGCTGAGCGGCATGACCGAGCTCGTGTGGCGTCAGCTTCACGATCTGCTGAAGGACTACGGCGGCATCCGGCATCTGCGCTACTGGCTGATCACGCATTCGCACTACGACCATTGCAGCCTGCTCGGAACCTTGCAGCCGCGCATGCCGTGGCTGCATGTCGTCGGCTCTCCCGATACCGCCGACGCGCTGCAGAGCCCGTCCGCGCGCCGCACGATCAGAAAGCTCGACGCTCAGGCGTCCGTTGCGTGGGAGCCGGTCGCGCAAGCCGATCTCGCGGACCTGTCCGACATCCCGCTGCATCCGCTCAATGCGGGCAGGGAGCTCGACATCGGCGAAGGGATGCGGATGCGCGCGATCGCGCTGCCGGGCCACAGCGCCTGCCTGTTCGGCTATCACTGCCCGCAGCTCGATCTGCTGTTCGTGTCGGACGCGCTCGGCGAATACCACGGGCCGGCGCAATGGCTGCCGCTCGTGTTCGAGGATCTGTCCGCGTATCGGCAGTCGCTCGGCGCGATCGAGCGGCTGCACGCGTCGCGGATCGCGCTCGGCCATCACGGGATCGTCGGCGGCGACATCGCGCGGCATGCGGTGCGGCACGCGCGCGACGGGCTCGCCGCGCGCGACGACGAAGCGCGCGCGACGCGCGGCGATGCGGCCGCGACGCGCGCGCTCGCGCAGCTATGGACCGAGCGCTACGCGGCGCGCAGCGCGAAAGTGGTGCCGCGCGCGCTGCATCTGAAGAGCATGGAACGAATGATCGACCTGTTTCAGCGCGCCGCGTAGGCGCGCGACCGCCGGCGCGGGCGACCTCTGCGCCGATTGCCCCACCGGCCGGCTCACCTCGGATCTTCGGCGCCGGCCGCCGAACGCTACCACCACGACCGTGGGTTTCATTTTCTGTCGGATGACGTCATGACCACCACCAATCTGCCGAAGACGATCAACGAGCTGCTGCGTTCGCGCGCGGCGAAGAGGGGCGAGAAAGTCGCCTATCTGTTCTTGAGCGGTCAGCCCGACGACGAGCAGCAGCAATCGATCACATTCGCGGATCTCGACCGCTCGGCGCGCCGCGTCGCGCTGCTGCTGCAGCGGCAATCAGTCGGCGTCGGCGAGCGCGTGCTGCTGCTGTGCCGGCCCGGCCTCGACTACATCTGCGGCTTTCTCGGCTGCCTGTACGCGGGCGCGGTTGCGGTGCCGGTCTATCCGCCGCGCAACCGGCAGCACGCGGCGCGCATCGTCGGCATCGTCGAGAGCGCGGGCGCGAAGGCGATCCTCTGCACGGGCGACGATTTCGCGCGCTGCACGAAGCTGCTCGAAGACACCGCGGCGTCGCACGTCGCGCTGCTCGATCTCGATGCCGCGAAGCCGCTCGACACGTCGCTCGAGCCGGCGGCCGTCGCGCCTTCTCACGTCGCGTTCCTGCAGTACACGTCGGGCACGACCGGCAAGCCGAAGGGCGTGATGGTCACGCACGGCAACCTGATGCACAACCTCGCGCTGATCGGCGAATGGATGGGCTATCACGAAGAGAGCACGATGGTGAGCTGGCTGCCGCCTTATCACGACATGGGGCTGATCGGCGGCATCCTGACATCGCTGTTCGGCGGCTTCCGTTGCGTGCTGATGGCGCCCGAGCGTTTCATCCAGCATCCGTTCCTGTGGCTGCGCGCGATCAGCGACTTTCGCGCGGACGTGACGGGCGCGCCCGACTTCGCCTATCGGATGTGCAGCCGCCGCATCCCGGACGAGCAGCTCGCGACGCTCGACCTGAGCTGCCTGAAGACCGCTTACAGCGGCGCGGAGTCGGTCCGCTACGGCACGCTCGCGGAGTTCGCTCAGCGTTTCGCGCCGACGGGCTTCGATCCCGAACGCTTCAAGCCTTGCTACGGCCTCGCCGAATGCACGCTGCTCGTCGCGGGGCGCAGCGCGCCGCGGCCGCTGCGCACGGTGTGCGTCGATCAGGCGGCGCTGCAGCGGCAGAAGGTGATGATCCGGCGCGAGTTCGAAGGCCTGTCGCCGCAGATGCAGGAGCGCGACGGCGAGCGCGTGCTCGTCAGCGTCGGCGTGGCGATCGGCGAGCAGCGGGTCGTCGTGCGCGATCTGAACACGAACGAGCGCTGCGCGGACGACGAAATCGGCGAGATCTGCGTCGCGGGCGAGAGCGTCGCGCCCGGCTACTGGCAGCAATACGAACAGACGATCGCGACGTTCCAGCGCGGCATCGGCGGCGAGGCGGGGCAGGAGTTCGCGGGCACGGGCGACCTCGGCTTCCATCATCGCGGCGATCTGTACGTCACCGGCCGCCTGAAGGACATGATCATCATCGCCGGGCGCAACTACTATTCGGAAGACGTCGAGTACGCGGTGATCGGCAGCCGGCCCGAGCTGGTGCCCAACGGCTGCGCGGCGTTCACGATCGACACGGGCGACGAGGAGCGGCTCGTCGTCGTCGCCGAAATCGAGCGCACGCATCGCAAGGGCGATCTCGACGCGCTGCTCAAGAGCATTCGCGAATCGATCTGGCTTCGCCACGACATCAGCCCCGGCGCGGTGCTGCTGGTGTCGCCCGGCAGCGTGCCGAAGACGTCGAGCGGCAAGGTGCGGCGCAGCGAATGCCGCACCCGGTTGCGCGACGGCGAGCTGACGGTGCTCGCGCGCTGGGACGCGGACGATCGCATCGCCGACGCGACGCGGGGAGCGGCCACGCCGTCGGCCTCATCGGCTTCGCCGGCCGCATCGGCGCCTTGCGCCGCGTCGGGCGCGAACGCCGATGCGGCCGACGTGGCCGACCCGAGCGGCGCCGCATCGCCGAGCGCAGCGAAGGTCGAGCAGCTCAAGGACTGGCTGCGCCACTATGCACGCACGCGGATCGATTCGCGAACCATCGACGAGCGCCGGACGATTCCGCCGCACATCGTGCTCGACTTCGGCAACGAAGGGCTGCTCGGCATGCAGATCGACCGCGCATACGGCGGCCTCGGCTTCACGAATCGCGAGATGCTGCAAGTGGTGTCGCAGCTCGCGACGATCGATTCGACGCTGGCATTCTTCGTCGGCCTGAACAATACGCTCGGCATCCGGCCGATCATGCTGCATGCGCAGCCCGCGCTGCGCGACGAGCTGCTGCCGCTGCTCGCCACGGGCCGCACGCTCGCCGCGTTCGCGCTCACCGAGCCGGCCGCGGGCTCGAACGTGCGAGCGATCGGGGCGACCGCGCAGCGCGTCGACGGCGATCACTGGCTCGTGAGCGGCCAGAAGAGCTGGAGCGGATCGTCGGCGTGGGCGGGCGTGATCAACGTGTTCGCGAAGCAGGCCGACGGCGCGGGGATGGTCGGGCTCGCCGTCAGGCAGGGCACGCCCGGCCTGCGGATCGGCGCGGAAGACCTGACGATGGGCGTGCGCGGCATGATCCAGAACACGCTGCATCTGGATCGCGCGCGCGTGAGCGACGCGTGCCGGCTCGGCACGCCCGGGCAGGGCATGGCGCTCGCGCAGCAGACGATGAATTTCGCACGCCTGGGCATCGGCGCGGTCTGCGTCGGCGGGATGAAGCGCTGCGCGCAACTGATGCATCGCTACGGCGCGCGGCGCCAGATCGGCACGGGCCTGCTGCTCGACAACCCGCTGAGCCGGCAGCGTCTCGGCGATCTGCGGCACCGCATCGACGGCTTGACCGCGCTGATCGACCTGCTCGCCGCCGATTTCGACGCGGGACGCGACGCACCCGAAGACGGCTTGCTGATCGCGAAGATTCTCGGCTCCGAGTTTCTGTCGCAAACCTCCGACGAGCTGATGCAAATGCTCGGCGGGCGCGGCTACATCGAAACGAATCTCGCGCCGCAGATCTTCCGCGACGCGCGGCTGCCGCGGATCTTCGAGGGGCCGACCGAGACGCTGCTCGCGCATCTGGGCAGCCGCGTGCTGAACGGCGGCGACGATCTGCTCGGCTATCTGAGCGAACGAACGGGCGCGGGCGCGCTTGCTTCCGAGCTGCGCGGGCTCGGCGAGCAACTGCTCGAGGACGGGCTTGCGAACGGCGAGCCGCTCGGCGGCGCCGCGCATGCGACGAACTGGGTCAACTACTGGCTCGGCAGCGTCGCGCAGTGGGCGCTGCTGCTCGCGGCCGTCGAGCAGGCCGCGAAACGGCACGGCGTCGACGCCGCGACGCTCGAATGGGCGCAGAGCCAATACGAGCTCGCAGTCGAGGCGGCGCAGCGTCAGGTCGGCCGGCGGCGCGTATTGTCGAGCGCCGCGCAGCTCGCCGAGTGGGCGCGGCGCGTCGAGCACGAAATCGGCCCGATCGAGCAGACGGTGCCGGGCGCGCAGCAGCGGCTCGATCCGCTGCTGCGCGCCGAGTACGACGCGCGTCCGGACGCGTCCGACGCGGACATCGCGCTTGCCGACGACGCACCGTCACCCGTGGCGGCCGTCGCGTCCGCGCCGATTGCGCCGATTGCGCCGGCCGATCCCGAGCTGAAGCGGGAATACGAGCAATGGCTGGTGACATGGCTCGGCGAGCGTCTGCGCAATCGCCGGATTTCGCTGACGGCCGAGACGACCTTCGCCGACATCGGCCTCGATTCGATCCTCGCTGTCGAGCTGACGATGGCGTTCAGCGACGCGTTCCGCACGACCGTCGACGCATCCGCCGTCTGGGACCACGCGTCGATTGACGCATTGGCGACGCATCTCGCCACCCGAACGGACCAAGGCGCGCGCCCGCACGCGGACGCGGCTCCGTCCGACATTTCTTCTTCCATGTGAGGCGCATCCGATCATGCAGTCGCTTTGTGAACTTGCCACGTCTGCCGGCACCCTGACCGCGCAGCTCGAAAACTACCTCCGATCGCATGCGAACGACAGCTGCAAGCTGCTCGGCGTGCCGCTCGGCACGCCGCTGAACGTCGAGATCGTCGACGCCGGCGCACCGATCGAAACCCGCCGCGACGTTCAGGCGGCGACGCTGCGCATCGGCAGCGACGACGCGCAGCGCGTGATGGCCTACACGCGCAGTTGCAACTGGGCGAACGGCATCGTGCTCGTGCCGACGCTCACGCGCCTGGTGCTCGCGGGCGCGTTCGACGCCCTGAAGGCCGGCGAGCCCCGCTCGATGCGCGCGTTCGCCGCCACGCGCAAGGCCGATCCGACGCTCAACCTCGGCCTGCTGTGGGGCGCGCTGAACCTGCTCGGCCTCGCCGGCTGGGTGACGCTCGGCAGCGGCGACGAGCAGGCCGACTATGCGCTGACGCCGGCCGGCGCGTGCGTCGTCGAGTGCGTGAACGCGCAGCGGCCGCTCTTCACGCGATTGGCCGACGCGACGTCGATGCTGCAGCACCTGCATGCGCTCTGCCATCGTCGCCGCACGGACGCCGACGAAAGCGCGCTCTACGTGGATCTCGCGCGCATCTGCGTCGAAGGGTGGCCGCTGCCGGAACCGCGCGACGGGCTCGAGCGGCACGTCCACGCGCAGCTTCGCACCGCGATGGACGGGCTGCTGCTCGGCCCGACGTGGGTCGCGCTCGACATGCCGGTGTTCGAGAAACAGGGCAAGCAGCAAGGCAAGGCCGCGCCGAGCTTCTTCGAGGCGTTCGACGCGCAGCGCGACTGGGTGTCGGCCGCCGATGCGTGGCCGCACGCGGACCGCGTCACGCTGCGCGCCGCCTGGGCGCTGATGCGTCACGCGGGCGCGGCGGAAGTCGAGGCCGACGGCGCGCGCGTGCGGCTCAACGAAGCGGGCCGGATTCATCGGCCGATCGCCGCGCCGTATGCGGGGCTCGCCGCGTCGTATCTGCGCTCGTATGCGCTGCTCGACGAACTGCTGTTCGGCGATCCCGATCCGCTCGACGTCGATCGCGACGGGCACGTCGATCGCGTGATGAACGTGTATGCGTCGAGCGGCGCCGGGTCGGGTCCGGCGTCGAAGGAAATCACGACGAAGATCATTCGGCGCCTGTTCGACGACACGCCGCTCGACCAGCAGCCGGCCGGCATCTCCGACATGGGCTGCGGCGACGGCAGCGCGCTTCGGCGCCTCGCGCAATACGTGATCCAGTCGACGCGGCGCGGCCGGCATCTCGCCGAGTATCCGCTCATCGTGATCGGCGCGGACTACAACGAATCGGCGCGCAGCCGCGCGGCGGACACGCTGTCCGAGCTGAGCGACGTGCCGGGCGTGCACGTTCGCGTGATCGACGCGGACATCTCGCGGCCCGATCGCTACGACGAAGCGGTGGCGGCGAGCGGCCTGACGCTGAAGGCTCCGGACGGCAGCCGCCGCGCGGCGCGGCTGAGCGATCTGCTGCACACGTTCATGTTCCTCGTGCACAACCGCCGCCTCGGCGTGCGCAGCGGCGACGCCGCCGACGCGATTCTCGAGCGCCATCTGCGGCAGGTCGATCGCGCGCATCTGCGCAGCGTCGTCGAGCGTTACTATCCGGGACAACTGACCGTATCGGACGATGCGGCGCTGCCGGTTCCGCTTGACGAGATCAAGCGTGCGTTTCGCGTCGCGTACAGCGATGCCGAAGGGCTCGTGCCCGGCTACGTCGCGGCCGCCGACCTGATCGATTTCGTCGCGCGCTGGAAGCCGCACGCGAAGCACGGCTTCCTCGTCGTTGAAGGGCACAGCCCTTGGGCCGCGAGCCTGCTGGACGACGCGGTCGCCGAGCCGGGGCGCTGGACGCGTACCGAGCAATTGCCGTCGGTGTTCAATTGGGGGATGCACTTCCTGTCGCGGCAGTTCATGGCGCCGTTCGACGAATTCATGCTCGCGATGTGCATGGCGGGCCTGTGCCCGCGAGACGCGATCCACGGACGCATTCACCCCGAGGGTTTCCCCGGGCCGGACCTGTTGAGCGAATACCGGTTCTTCAGCATCGCCGACTATGTCGCGTTCGACGCGGCACATGCCTGACGCGGCTCGCCCGCCGATTTCGGCGGGAACGCGGCGCGCGCAACGCGAGCGCCTTTCGTCCGTTTGCGGCGCTCGTCTTCCGGGCGGCGCAAGCAGACGGCGTGCGTGCGCGTCGCATGCCGCCGCGCGCCGCGCGCCGCGCGCCGTGCGGCATGCGATGCCTTGCACGATGCCGCACGCTTGCTTCCTAGACTTCGTATTCGACATCGGTTCGAGCGAAATCCGCCTGTTTTTCCCCGTCGATCCCGTTGCCGCGCCGATGCGATGCCGTATAGTTCGGCTGGCGCGGCGGCGAACCGTGCCGCGCTTCGATCGCGACAATTTAACCGGTTCACCATAATCAATAGGGGAGGGGAAACATGACGGTGTCGCAAACTTGCCTGCTGATCACCGCACTGACGCCGTTCGTCTGGACGATGTGCGCGAAGTCGGGCAAGCAGTACGACAATCACGAGCCGCGCCGCTATCTCGCGCAACTCGAAGGCTGGCGGGCGCGCGCGTTCGCCGTGCATCAGAACTCGTGGGAGGCGCTCGCGCTCCTCACCGCGGCGCTCGTCGTCGCATGGCACAACGGCGCGAACGCGCAGCGCGTCGATCAACTCGCGGTCGTTTTCGTCGCGTCGCGCGCACTGTACGGCGTGCTTTATCTGTTGAACTGGGCGACGCTGCGCTCGCTGGTCTGGACAGTCGGCTTTGTTTGCGCGGTCTGGCTGTTCTTTGTCGCGCCCTGAGCGCGCACGTTCGGGGCCCGCTCGATGCCGGCGTCGCGAGCGGCCGGCGGGGCGGGCGGGGCGTGCTTTGGATGCTTCTCCGGCTCGACACGATGCACGAACGCTCGATGCGCCGGGCCATCGCGGCTCGGCATCAAAAAAAGCCCTCGTCACGATGCTCTCCACATCGCCACGAGGGCCAACGGTAGTGGGTAGAACGAATGGCGCGCGGGTCAGGCGGCGACGCTCTCCGCGCTCGCCGCGGCTTCGACGTCGGCCGCCAGCCCCGCATCCGCTTCGCTGCGGATCAGGTAGTCGAACGCGCTAAGCGAAGCCTTCGCCCCCTCGCCGACCGCAATCACGATCTGCTTGTACGGCGCGGTCGTCACGTCGCCGGCGGCGAACACGCCCGGCACCGACGTCGCGCCGCGCGCGTCGACGACGATCTCGCCGTGCTTCGACAACTCGACCGTTCCCTTCAGCCATTCGGTGTTCGGCACGAGGCCGATCTGCACGAACACGCCTTCGAGCTCGACGCGCTTCGCCTCGCCGGTGCGCATGTCCTCGTAGACGAGCCCGTTCAGCTTCGCGCCGTCGCCCGTGAGTTCGGTCGTGCGCGCCTGCATGATCACCGTCACGTTCGCGAGGCTGCGCAGCTTGCGCTGCAGCACGTCGTCCGCGCGCAGTTGCGCGCCGTATTCGATCAGCGTGACTTCGCGGACGATGCCGGCGAGATCGATCGCCGCTTCGACGCCCGAATTGCCGCCGCCGATCACGGCGACGCGCTTGCCCTTGAAGAGCGGTCCGTCGCAATGCGGGCAGTACGCGACGCCGCGGTTGCGGTACTCGCGCTCGCCGGGCACGCCGATTTCGCGCCAGCGCGCGCCCGTCGCGAGCACGACGGCCTTCGCCCTCAGCACCGCGCCGCTCGCGAGACGAATTTCGTGGACGCGGCCCGGGACGAGCTTGTCCGCGCGCTGCACGTCGATCACGTCGACTTCGTATTGCTTCACGTGCTGCTCGAGCGCGGTGGCGAACTTCGGCCCTTCGGTTTCCTTCACCGACACGAAGTTCTCGATTGCCATCGTGTCGAGCACCTGCCCGCCGAAGCGCTCGGCGACGACGCCCGTCTCGATGCCCTTGCGCGCCGCGTAAATCGCGGCCGCCGCGCCCGCGGGCCCGCCGCCGACGATCAGCATGTCGAACACCGGCTTCGCCGCGAGCGCCTGCGCCGCGCGCCGGCTCGCGCCGCTGTCGAGTTTCGCGAGGATCTCCTTCACGCTGCTGCGGCCCTGGCCGAACGTTTCGCCGTTCAGGAAGATCGTCGGCACGGCCATGATGCGGCGCGCTTCGATTTCGTCCTGGAACAGCGCGCCGTCGATCATCACGTGGCGGATGCGCGGATTGACGAGCGCCATCACGTTGAGCGCCTGCACGACCTCCGGGCAGTTCTGGCAGGTGAGCGAGATATACGTTTCGAACGCGTAATCGCCGTCGAGCGCGCGGATCTGCTCGATCACGTCGTCGTCGAGCTTGAGCGGATGGCCGCCCGCTTGCAGCAGCGCGAGCACGAGCGACGTGAATTCGTGGCCCATCGGAATGCCGGCGAAGCGGATGCCGGCCGCCTTGCCGGGCTCGCCGACCGAGAACGACGGCTTGCGCTCGGCGTCGTCGCGGCGCTCGACGACGGCGACTCGCGGCGACAGCGACGCGATCTCGTCGAGCAGCGCGCGCAGCTCGCGCGACTTGTCGCCGTCGTCGAGCGTCGCGACGAGCTCGACCGGACGGTTGATCCGCTCGAGGTACGATTTCAACTGAGTCTTGAGATTGGCGTCCAGCATGACGATTCGGATTCCGTAACGAGAATGGGCCGTACGCGCGGCCGTCGCGCGATGCGATACGGCGACGGACGCAGCGGTGCGGGGCGCGGGCCGCTGCGAGACGCGGCCTGCTTGACGCGCACGGCGGGCACTGCCGCCGCGAGGCTTCAGATCTTGCCGATCAGGTCGAGCGACGGCGTGAGCGTGTCGGCGCCCGGCGTCCATTTGGCGGGGCAGACCTCGCCCGGGTGCGCGGCGACGTACTGCGCGGCCTGGACCTTGCGCAGCAGCTCGCCCGCGTCGCGGCCGATGCCGTTGTCGTGGATCTCGCACAGCTTGATCTCGCCTTCCGGGTTGATCACGAACGTGCCGCGCAGCGCGAGGCCTTCTTCCTCGATCAGCACGTCGAAGTTGCGCGAGATCGCGAGCGTCGGATCGCCGATCATCGGATACTTGATCTTCGAGATCGTGTCCGACGTGTCGTGCCATGCCTTGTGCGTGAAGTGCGTATCGGTCGACACCGCGTAGATTTCAACGCCGAGCTTCTGGAATTCGGCGTAGCGGTCTGCCAGATCGCCCAGCTCCGTCGGGCACACGAACGTGAAGTCGGCCGGATAGAACACGACGACGGACCATTTGCCCTTCAGGGTCTCGTCGCTGACTTGCACGAAGTCGCCGTTGTGATACGCGGTGGCCTTGAACGGTTTGATCTGGCTGTTGATGATCGGCATTTGCGCTTCCTCTTGAATCGGTGTGTGATCAGGAAGCGCCAGTATGGCGATGGGGTGCGATTCTGTGAAATTGCTTGTTTCAATGATCGGAAGCGGTATTTCCTATCCGGCCGGCCCGGACGCGAGAGGGCAAAAAAAAGGTTCATCGCGGAATTCCGGGGAACGCGGCGCGGATCTTGAGGAAGAAGTACTCCTCGTCACGGTACCCGTAGGCCCTGCGCTTGATGACCTTGA
>NZ_JPWT01000102.1:0-33765 GCF_000773065.1 Burkholderia sp. ABCPW 111
ATTCGCAACAGGCAATACGCCTCCCCGGGCCTGTCGCGGTTCCCCCGCTCCCTTTAGCCCGTGGTCTCCAGCGCCTCTATCTCGCATGACGCCTCTTGAGGATTACCGCTTCCCATCGCCATTCCGCTTTCTCAACCGTCGCGCGGCGGCTTGCGCTTTTGCGGTGTTAATACTAATACGCTGAATACAACCTCCTCAACTACTTTTAATGTTTTGCCTCAAAAAACTCATCAATGTATCCTTCCGTACATTTAACAAATCATTCTAAAATCCCTGATCCGATTAACCCCTTCATCGCCCCGAAATATTTTCTGTGATATAGAACGCATCACGACGGCATCGACCGAGACGCCCGTCACACACCCCTCCGGAACCGATCCTCGCGCGCCCGCCCCGGATACCCCACCCATCCGAATCAATACCCGCCGAAGCGCGAAATCTCCAATCCCGACATCGCGATCGCATCACCCTTCCGCTTTCGCAATACCCATCCGATGACAGTCGCGCACCAAAACGGATATTTAACTTCATACTTATTGGCATTAACGCCCCGCCTATAACACGAACCCGTAATACACGAATTGCCGATTGAAACGTTTTAAACATTCTCATCAATCTTCCAATTCACTTTCACCAATGCGCGGATTAACTGCGCACCGATGCGGCACGCGCACGCCGGCGGCCGACGCGAGCAAAAAGCCCCCACCCACCTCGAGCGTTCCACCGCATCGGTCGATCCCCACATATTTTTATTGATTGAACGTTCAATAAAAAACCGCTATCCTTTCGGCTTCGCTCACCCGCCTCGCGCACAAAGGCCCCGCGATGCCCAAACTCGGAATGCGCGAGATCCGTCGCGCCCAATTGATCGACGCGACGCTCCGCTCCATCGACGAGGCCGGCCTGCCCGGCACGACGCTCGCATCCGTCGCTCAGCGCGCGAACATCTCGACGGGCATCGTCAGCCATTACTTCGGCGACAAGGACGGCCTGCTCGAAGCAACGATGCGCCACGTGCTGCGCGACCTGTGGGCCGCGACCGCGCGCCATCGCGCCGCGGCCTCCGGTGGTGAGCCGCGCGCGCGGCTGCGTGCCGTCGTCGCGGCCAACTTCGACGGCACGCAAATCAGCGCGCCCGTGATGAAGACCTGGCTCGCGTTCTGGTCGCAGAGCATGCACGAGCCGACGTTGAAACGCCTGCAGCGCGTCAACACGCGGCGGCTCTATTCGAATCTGTGCGCGGAGTTCGCAAAGACGCGGCCCCGCGCGCGAGCCCGCGAGGCCGCAAGCGGCCTCGCCGCGCTGATCGACGGCCTGTGGCTGCGCGGCGCGCTCGCGGGCGAACCGTTCGACACCGAGGCAGCCCTGAAGCTCGCCAACGATTACATCGACCTGTTGCTCGCGCCGCGCGCCTGACGCGCCACGCACCCTCGCCCACTCAAGGAGATCCTTATGTCCGTATACGGCCTGCAACGCCTTTACATCGCCGGCGCCTACGCCGACGCCACGAGCGGCAAGACGTTCGACACGTTCGATCCGGCGACGGGCGAACTGCTAGCAAGCGTTCAGCAAGCGAGCGCCGACGACGTCGAGCGCGCGGTCGCGTCCGCGCGCGAAGGCCAGCGCGAATGGGCGGCGATGACCGCGATGCAGCGCTCGCGCATCCTGCGCCGCGCGGTCGAACTGCTGCGCGAGCACAACGACGAACTCGCCGAGCTCGAAATGCGCGACACCGGCAAGCCGATCGCCGAAACGCGCGCCGTCGACATCGTCACGGGCGCCGACGTGATCGAGTACTACGCGGGCCTCGCGACCGCGATCGAAGGCCTGCAAGTGCCGCTGCGTCCGGAATCGTTCGTCTACACGCGGCGCGAGCCGCTCGGCGTATGCGCGGGCATCGGCGCGTGGAACTATCCGATCCAGATCGCGTGCTGGAAGAGCGCGCCCGCGCTCGCCGCCGGCAACGCGATGATCTTCAAGCCGAGCGAAGTCACGCCGCTGTCCGCGCTCAAGCTCGCCGAGATCTATACCGAAGCGGGCGTGCCCGCCGGCGTGTTCAACGTCGTGCAGGGCGACGGCTCGGTCGGCGCGCTGCTTACCGCGCATCCGGGGATCGCGAAGGTGTCGTTCACGGGCGGCGTCGAGACCGGCAAGAAAGTGATGTCGCTCGCAGGCGCTTCGTCGCTGAAGGAGGTGACGATGGAGCTGGGCGGCAAGTCGCCGCTCATCGTGTTCGACGACGCCGAGCTCGACCGCGCGGCCGACATCGCCGTCACCGCGAACTTCTTCAGTGCGGGGCAGGTGTGCACGAACGGCACGCGCGTGTTCGTGCAGCAAGCGGTGAAAGAGGCGTTCGTGCAGCGCGTGCTCGAACGCGTCGCGCGAATCCGCGTCGGCAAACCTTCGGACCCCGACACGAATTTCGGCCCGCTCGCGAGCGCCGCGCAACTCGACAAGGTGCTCGGCTACATCGAGAGCGGCAAAACCGAAGGCGCGAAGCTGCTCGCGGGTGGCGCGCGCCTCGCGCACGACCACTTCGCGAGCGGCCAGTACGTCGCGCCGACCGTGTTCGGCGATTGCCGCGACGACATGAAGATCGTTCGCGAAGAAATCTTCGGCCCGGTGATGAGCATTCTGTCGTTCGAGACGGAAGACGAGGCGATCGCGCGCGCGAACGCGACCGAATACGGCCTCGCGGCGGGCGTCGTCACCGAGAACCTGTCTCGCGCGCACCGCGCGATCCATCGCCTCGAAGCCGGCATCTGCTGGATCAACACGTGGGGCGAATCGCCCGCCGAGATGCCCGTTGGCGGCTACAAGCAATCCGGTGTCGGACGCGAGAACGGCATCACGACGCTCGAGCACTACACTCGAATCAAATCGGTGCAGGTCGAGCTCGGCCGCTATCAACCGGTGTTCTAAGCATTGAGGAGAACGCAACGATGACGACGCGCGAATTCGATTACATCATCTGCGGCGCGGGCTCAGCGGGCAACGTGCTCGCGACGCGCCTCACCGAGGACCCGGACGTCACCGTGCTGCTCCTCGAGGCGGGCGGCCCCGACTACCGGCTCGACTTCCGCACGCAGATGCCGGCGGCGCTCGCCTACCCGCTGCAGGGCCGCCGCTACAACTGGGCATACGAAACCGATCCCGAGCCGCACATGAATCATCGGCGGATGGAGTGCGGCCGCGGCAAGGGCCTCGGCGGCTCGTCGCTGATCAACGGAATGTGCTACATCCGCGGCAACGCGCTCGACTACGACAACTGGTCGACCCACAAGGGCCTCGAAGACTGGTCGTACCTCGACTGCCTGCCGTACTTCAGGAAGGCCGAGACGCGCGACGTCGGCCCGAACGACTATCACGGCGGCGACGGCCCGGTGTCCGTGACGACGAGCAAGCCCGGCGTGAATCCGCTTTTCGAGGCGATGGTCGAGGCCGGCGTGCAGGCCGGCTATCCGCGCACCGACGACCTCAACGGCTATCAGCAGGAAGGCTTCGGCCCGATGGACCGCACGGTCACGCCGCGAGGCCGCCGCGCATCGACCGCGCGCGGCTATCTCGACCAGGCGCGCCCACGCCCGAATCTCGAGATCGTCACGCATGCGCTTGCCGATCGCATTCTGTTCTCCGGCAAGCGCGCGACGGGCGTCGCGTTCCTGCACGGCAACGAGCGCGTCACCGCGCATGCGCGCCGCGAAGTGCTCGTGTGCAGCGGCGCGATCGCGTCGCCGCAACTGCTGCAGCGCTCGGGCGTCGGCCCCGGCGAATGGCTGCGTGAGCTCGACATTCCCATCGTGCTCGATCTGCCCGGCGTCGGCCGCAATCTGCAGGATCACCTGGAGATGTACATCCAGTACGAATGCAAGGAGCCGGTGTCGCTATATCCGGCGCTCAAGTGGTGGAACCAGCCGAAGATCGGCCTTGAGTGGATGATCAACGGCACGGGCCTCGGCGCGAGCAACCACTTCGAAGCGGGCGGCTTCATCCGCACGCGCGACGACGACCGGTGGCCGAACATCCAGTATCACTTCCTACCCGTCGCGATCAATTACAACGGCTCGAACGCGATCGAGATGCACGGCTTCCAGGCGCACGTCGGCTCGATGCGTTCGCCGAGCCGCGGCCGCGTGAAGCTGCGCTCGCGCGATCCGAACGCGCATCCGAGCATTCTGTTCAACTACATGTCGGAAGCGCTCGACTGGCGCGAATTCCGCGATGCGATCCGCGCGACGCGCGAGATCATGCGCCAGCCGGCACTCGACCGCTTCCGCGGCCGCGAGCTGAATCCGGGCATCGATCTGAAGAGCGACAACGACCTCGATGCATTCGTGCGCGCCCGCGCGGAAACGGCGTTCCATCCGTCCTGCTCGTGCAAGATGGGCTTCGACGACACGGCCGTCGTCGACGACGAAGGCCGCGTGCATGGGCTCGAGGGGCTGCGCGTCGTCGATGCGTCGATCATGCCGATCATCACGACCGGCAACCTGAACGCGCCGACGATCATGATCGCCGAGAAGATCGCCGACAAGATCCGCAAGCGCGAGCCGCTCGAACGCGCGAACGTGCGGTACTACGTCGCGAACGGCGCGCCTGCGCGCGGCGGCAAGCCTGCCCGAGCGCCCGCCACCGCGTAGGCTCGTTCGGCGGATGCCGCACCGGTGGCCATCGACGCGCGAGAACACTTCGAGCGCGTTCGATGCGGCCACCGGTGCCGCATGTCGCACGTGCCTCGAATAAACGACCGGTCGACCGACTGTCCGCTCGCTCGATCGACGCACGCGCACCCGACAGGCAAATCCTGCGCCCCGCCCTGCGTCGCGCATGTTCGGTGCCATGCGCGCACCGGCCACAACGATACTGCGCCGACAATGAGGAACCGGCGCTTCTCGAGGATCACCCGTGCGATGTCGCATGATTTCGGTCGATACGGGCGACCTCCCGACGCCAATCCCACGATAGCCTGAGCGACGCATGCCGCTCGCCCCGAATCGGCAAGGAGCGCATCGATGACGCGCCGGCCGCCCCGCATGCCGCGCACGTTCGAATCCATCCCTGCGCGATCGCAATCAGTGCGGGCTGAGCGCACGCACCGGCGGCTAGGTCGACAAAGCAGCGCGGCGCGGATCGATTACCGCTTGCCGCGCAATGCGCCGATCAAGCCCCCTGCCCGAAACGCAATCCGCGACCGCCGGCGCGCCCGTCCAAGCGTTGTGCCCGCGCCGATCGATTGCCGGCTCATCTCGACGATCAAGCGCAGCACCGCACTGCACTGCAGTTCGTTCGATGCAACGATTAAGCAATCGGCACGCAATTTACTGAAATATCGATTTCACAAAAACAGAAATTCTCCGAATCCATCCGCCCAAATGGTTTGTCGATCGATATCGAATCCATTGAATATTCAAATTCAGTCATCCATCGATTCACATTGCTCACAAAAATATCGAACCCCGCTTTATCTCCATATCGGAATCAGGAAACGGCGCAATCCGCGCCCAATGCCCACGGAGCCCCAGCGCCCGCCCATCAAGCCATGACATCAGGCGCGCCGCACGATTCTCCCCAATCGAAACAAACGAATCGAATAAATTAACATCAACGAAATTACGCTCATTTCAATTTCAAAAAATTCAACTCATAATTATTTTTATAAATCAGCGTAATTTTATTGTAAGATGTCTGCAAGGCACCTTACAGCCATACCGGCGAGGTGCCTTCCGCATTTAGGCGGACGAGCCGTTCACGACCCGGACCGAGGCAAAACGCGGCACAACCCGGCCCGGCGATTCAGCGGCACCATGAAATGTCGCATCCGATCTCAATTATTTAGGATCACTTTCTAACGTATTTCAGGACGATCATGGTCAAGACCTTCTACATCACTGCAGCCCCTGTCGGCGCTGTCCCGAAGTTCCTCGATCCGCTGGAGCCGAAGTTCATCCCGCATGCGTTGCTCGAGCTGCTGCCCGCCGATACGCGCGAGGCCACGACCAAGGCTCTCGAGGCCAACGGATGGGAGGCCGTGCCCACGGGCGGCATCGTGCGCGAATTCGGCTTCGATGCGCCGATCGATCTGACCGAATACGAAGGCGCGCAAGAATCGGCCACCGCGCCGGACGCACTGCGCCGGAACGGCTGGACGCCGGACGGCAACGTATGGCATCGCACGCTGACTTCGCCGTCGCTCGCCCAGCCGCCGTTGATCACGCGCACGACGCTCGAGCGCCTGTCGTCGATCGAACTGGCCCGGCAGATCGTCCTGCAGCTCACGACGTTCGGCTGGACCGCCACCGAAGACGGCAGCCTGACCTGGACGCACGATCGAATCCACACGTATCTGTCGCCGGACTTCGTCGAGCGGATTCGCGCCGACAATGCGGCCGTGCTCGAATCGCTGTTCGAACACGGCTGGCGCACATGCGACGCCGGCTACTGGCAGCCGGGCAAGGCGCGCTCGCCCTTTCTGCCGATCACGGCGGAAGGCATCGTCGACGCATCGCGCGAGGCCCTCCGCGAAGGCGCGGCGGTGGTCCATCTGCACACGCGCGCGACCGACGACCAGGCGACGCTCGCGATTCCCGGGCTGAACGCGCCGATCGGCGTCGGCTCTCAGCGCAATCACATCGTGCTCGAGGACTACGATCGCATCGTGCCCTCGCTGCTCGACCTGGAGCCGTCCGCGATCCTGAATCTGTCGACGAGCGCGCGCGGCGACCGCCGCGCGTCGCAAAGCCCGCTGCGGCGCGCGCACCTGAAGCGCTACGGCCACGCGCAGCTCGCGCCCGACGTCGCGTCGTTCAGCCCCGGGCCTGTCGTGTTCCAGGCAGGCGGCGGCTATGACAATCCGAACGCGTTCCTCGCGGATCAGCTCGCCCACTTCGCGGACGTCGGCGTGCGGCCCGAGATCGAGGTGTTCAACCACACGATCGTCGAGAATTCGATCACGCTCTATCAGTCGCCGCTCGTCAAGGCCGGCGTTCCGGTGCTGTTCATGCTCGTCGCCGCCGTGGACCAATACCATCGCGACCCCGTCAGCGGCGACACGAGCGACGATTCGCTGATCGACGTGCCCACGCGCAAGGCGATCGCGAAGCTGCTGCAAGCGGGCACCGACGATGCGCACGAGAAGGCCGTCGAGCTCGCCGCCACGCAACTGCGCCCGAGCGTCGACAAGCTTCGCGACAACTTTCCGTCGTGCAAGATCTCGCTGCTGCTGCCTGGCCCGTTCCAGGCGTTGCTCGTCGACGTGGCGATCGCACTCGATCTCGACGGCATCCGCGTCGGCCTCGAGGATGCGCTGAACGTCTTCGACGCGCGTGTGCCGGGCGGCGTGCGCAAGGCATGCGGGACGGGCGATCAGGTCCGCTGGCTGCGGCTCGAGCTCGAGCGCCGCGGCATCGGCATCGTCGACGCCGAAACGCTGCGCGACGAGCTCGGCATGTCGCGCCCCGACGTCGGGCTGTTCCGCCAGGCGGAGGCCTCGCTCGCGCACTATCCGGCGGACGAGCGTCTCGTATCGGCCGATACGATTCTCGATGCGCTGCGGCCGATCGTCGACACGTATCGCAAGATCGAAGACCGGCTCGCGTCGCACCTTGCGAGCGCGCAAGCCCTGCCGACCGATCCCGCCGCGCTCGCCGAACACGTGCTGACGGCCGCGCGCAGCTTCGGCGTCACGATTCGCTCGTTCGTCGAGGAGCTCGATCGCTACGAGGACCACGAGTATCTGCTCGCCCGCTACATCCAGATCCCGCAAGCGCTGAATTTCGCGCGCGAGCTGCTCGTGCCGCGCGGCTATTCGATCGACGCGTACGACCGCGCGCTCGAAGATTACGCCCGCCCAGGCAAGACCGTGACGCGCGACGATGCGAGTTACAGCGTGCGAGTCGACCAGTTCAAGCCGCTGCCGCTGCGCTGCCTCGAATATCTGGTCGGGATTCCTTGCCGATACAACAGCGACTACAGCAACGTCGTGAATCTCGGCTTGCGCCAGAGCCCGCGCTACAGCGCGACGATGGCGCTGCTCTACCACGCGTTGCGCGAGCTCACGCTCGAGTTGCGCGATCGCTCGAACGCGTCGCACAAGGCGTGCGGACCGGTCTGGACCGTGCTCGAAACGTCGGCCGCGGCGGGCGAGCCGCCCGTGCGCCGCGACATCGCGCCGGGCGAGTTGCCGGCCGCGATCGACAGCGTCGACTGGATCGTGTTGCCGAGCACGCCGACCACCAACTATCCGCTAGGCCTCAAGCTATCGAACGGAATGGCTCAGCTGTTCCATGGCTTCGTCGCGCAGATCGCCGCCGATCCGACATTGCATGCTTCGCAGCATGCGCGCCGCGACACGCCGCTGCGCCTGCTCGCGATCACGCATTCGGGACGTCGCGACGACGGCGAAACGGTGATCGAAGCCAGCATGCTGCACAACCGCTTCGCGCTGAACGCGGACCCGGCGGGCATCTACTTCAGTCAGGAATCGCAACTGATCTACGAGCGCCTGATTTTGCCGCGCCTCGTCGACAAGCCTGCCAAGCTCGCGTACACCGAACAGCAGCTCGTACGCCGCGACGCGGCGGGATTCCCGCTGTATCAGGACGGCTCGCGCGCGCGACGCGTCAAGGCGGAGCAGATCGAGCAGTTGCCGTTCCTCAAGTGCTTCGCGCACAGCTCGGGGATCGCGACCGCGCAGCAGCTCGACGTGCAGGCGTGCCACGACGGCGAGCGCCTCGGCCTCACGGGCGACGAGCTCCGTGCGTTCTTCGATCGCGCGCTGCTCGTGTCGTTCGGCTCCGCCGCGGATATCCACCTCGACTGGCTCGGCACGTCGGTCGTCGACGTGACCGCGTTCAACGACGTGCGCAGCCTCGCCGGCACGACGAGCCGTCATTACGTGATCGAGCCGGGCGAGCATGCGGACGTGCTGCAGCATTGTCTCGTCCACACGCAGCCCGCCGACTATCGCTACGATCACGCGACGCCGGTCTGGCAAGAAGGCCGGCACGACAAGATCGTCGCGCGGCTGACGGGCGTGTTCCTGCTCGACGACCATGCTCGGCTCGACGACGGCCACTCGATTCGCCGCTACCTGGCCGCGAGCCCGCTGTGGCTTCGCCAGTGGATCGCGCGCTTTCACGACGCGCCCGCCGACGCCGGCGCGCACGCGATCCTGCGCGAGTTGCAGTCGTCGATGACCGACTACCGGTCGAGCGCGAACCACATGATGCGGCGAGCGCTCGCGTAAGCCCGCGCGGCGCGCCGGCGGCGTCACGCGCCGGCGCGCCCGCCTTCGGCGGACGGCGTCGCCGCGAACGCGGCGCCGCCCCGCCGATGGCGCGCCCGTTCCACCCGCATGCCGCTTTCCTTCTATGGCGGCGAATAATGGCCAAGTCTACTGAACGAACCGCGCGCCCCGCGCATCCCGCGCCGGGGCCGCGTTACCACCAGAGACCGCCATGCCAGCCGCCCTCGCCGCCCCTTCGAGCGCCACGCGCGCCAGCGCCGCCGCCCGCCTCGAACGATTGCCGTTTTCCGGCTATCACAAGCTCATCTTCGTGATCATCGCGATCGCGTTTTTCTTCGACTCGGTGGATCTCGGCACGATGACCTTCGTGCTCGGCTCGATCAAGAAGGAGTTCGGCCTATCGACGGCGACGGCCGGCCTCGTCGCGAGCGCGAGCTTCTTCGGGATGGTGCTCGGTGCGGCAATCGCGGGCCTGCTCGCCGACCGCTTCGGCCGGCGCCCCGTGTTCCAGTGGAGCATGGTGCTGTGGGGCGCGGCGTCGTACCTCTGCTCGACCGCGCAGAACGTCGACGCGCTGATCGTCTATCGCGTGCTGCTCGGAATCGGCATGGGCATGGAGTTTCCGGTCGCGCAAACGCTCTTGTCCGAATTCGTTCCCGCCGCGAAGCGCGGCCGGCTGATCGCGCTGATGGACGGCTTCTGGCCGCTCGGCTTCATCACCGCCGGCATCGTGTCGTACTTCGTGCTCCCGCTGTTCGGCTGGCGCACCGTGTTCGCGCTGCTCGCGCTGCCCGCCGTGTTCGTGCTCGTCGTGCGCCGGCTCGTGCCGGAATCGCCGCGTTGGCTCGAGCACCACGGCCGGCTCGCCGAGGCCGAGCGCGTGCTCGCGCGCGTCGAGGCGAAGGTGATGAAGTCCGCGCGCGTGTCGAGCCTGCCTGCGCCGTCGCGGCTCGCGGAGCCCGCCGCCGCGCGTGGCCGCGGCGCGTTGCGAGAGATCTGGAGCGCTGCCTACCGCCGTCGCACGACAATGGTCTGGCTGCTGTGGTTCTTCGCGCTGCTCGGCTTCTACGGCCTCACCTCGTGGCTCGGCGCGCTGCTGCAGCAGGCGGGCTTCGCCGTCACGCAATCGGTGTTCTATACGGCGCTGATCTCGCTCGGCGGCATTCCCGGCTTCCTGTGCGCGGCGTGGCTCGTCGAGCGCTGGGGACGCAAGCCGACCTGCATCGCGTCGCTCGTCGGCGGCGCCGCGATGGCTTACGTGTACGGACAGAGCGCACTGTTCGGCAGCAGCGTGACGCTGCTCGTCGGCACCGGGCTCGCAATGCAGTTCTTCCTGTTCGGCATGTGGGCGGTGCTCTACACGTACACGCCGGAGCTGTACGGCACGGGCGCGCGCGCGACGGGTTCGGGCTTCGCGTCGGCGATCGGCCGGGTCGGCTCGCTGATCGGGCCGTATGTGGTCGGCATCGTGCTGCCGCTCTTCGGCCAAGGCGGCGTGTTCACGCTCGGCGCGCTGTCGTTCGTCGTCGCCGCGCTGGCGGTCGGCGCGCTGGGGATCGAGACGAAAGGCTTGGCGCTCGAGGCGCTCGCGTCGACGGACGACGCGCGCGACGCGGCCGGCGCGGCAGCGAACTGATGGGCCGCCCCGTTCGCGCGACGACGCCGGCACGCGCGTCGCCGCCGGCCGTTGCGAGACGGCGCGCTTCGTTTTCCGGCGGGAACGCACATGCGCAGCCTTCGGCCCGCGCAGCAGCGATCGACGGCGACGCCGGATGCGAAGCCGTCACACGGCCGCCCTTGCGCGGATGCGCCGCGCGCGCGGCAAGCCAAAGACACTTCGTTCAGGGCTGCTACGCGGGCATCATGCGCCAGCCTGCAGGTCGCGCCGTCCGGCAACGCAAAAAAAGCGGCGGCATCGTCGACGGGAAACCGCGCGTCGACGCGCCCCATGTCCGCAGCGCGACGCACTGCGCCACGCGATGCGCTTGATGAACGCGAGAAACGCCGCCGCTCAGCCCGGATCGGCCGCCTCGATCACCGCCAGCGGCAGCGTGGCCGTCAACGCGAATCCACGGCCGGGCGCTGTATCGATCCGGATTTCGCCGCCGAGCCGCGCGGCGCGCTCGCGCATGCCGAGCAGACCGAGGGAATGACGATTGGGACGCGTTTCGCGAGCCGTGCCGTGGCCGTTGTCGGCGATCCGCACGATGCAGTGCGGCTCGTCGCGCACGATGTCGAGCTCGACTTCGGTCGCTTCCGAATGTCGCGCGACGTTGGTGAGCGCCTCCTGAACGATGCGGAACACCTCGGTCGCGCTGTCGCGACTGAACGCGATGTCGTCGGCCTCGATGCGGCTCACCACCCGGATGCGATACCGCACGCCGAACTCGTGTGTCAGCCATTCGATCGCCGGAGTCAGCCCGAGATCGTCCAGCATCACGGGGCGCAGGTCCGCCGCGATCCGCCGCACCGAATCCAGCAGTTGGCTGATCAACGCATACACGTTCGGCAAGCGGCTCGCGCGCGACGACCAGCCCGCGTCCTTCAACTCGCCCTCGACCTGAGTGACCGCCATCTTCAGCGCCGTCAGCTGCTGCCCGAGATCGTCGTGCAATTCCCGCGCAATGCGCGTTTTCTCTTCCTCGCGAATGCCCTGGATATGCGCCGACAGGCGTTGCAGCTCCTCGCGCGACACACGCAGCGCGTCTTCGTCGCGCTTGCGGTCGGTGACGTCCATGATCCAGCCGACCATCCGATACGGCTCGCCCGCGCCGTTCCACAACGCCTGCCCGCGCGACTGAATCCATCGGAAATCGCCGCAGCGCGTGCGCACCCGGTATTCGACGTCGTACGTGTCGCGATGCTCGAGGTGCGCCTTCAGCGCGTCGGTCACGCGCTTCAGGTCGGCGGCGTGAATCGCGTCGCGGTGCCCCGTAATCTCGTCGGGCAGTTCGTGGTCGTCGTAGCCCATGATCTTCTTGAAGTGCGGCGACACGTACATCGCGCCCGTCTGCGGATTCCAGTCCCACAGCCCGGCGCTGGCGCCGCTGACCGCGAGCTGAAACCGCTCCTCGCTCGCCGACAGCGCCGCGGCGACACGGTGCCGCTCCATCGCATAGCGTATCGCCCGGCTCAGCAGCGACGTCTCGACCCGCTTCTTGAGCAGATAGTCCTGCGCGCCCTCCTGTATGGCCTGCAGCCCGACCGACAGATCGTCGAGACCCGTCAGCACGAGCACGGGAACGTCGGGCACCTGCCGGTGAAATTGGCGGAACGTATCGAGCCCGTGCGCGTCGGGCAAGCCGAGATCGAGCAGGACGACGTCGTAATGCATGCGCTTCGCGGACGCGAGCGCCGTCGACAGCAGCTCGGCGCTCGACACGCGCGGCTCGAAATCGGTCACGTCGGTCAGCGCTTCGCCGATCAGCAGCGCATCGGTCTCGCTGTCCTCCACCAGCAGGATGTCGACGTTTCTGGACGATGCGTTCATGGCTTCGCGGGCGGCAGTGTGACCACGCCGAGCCAGAACTCGTTGATGCTGTGCACGACGTCCGTGAATTTGCCGAAATCGACGGGCTTGCTGATGTAGCAGTTCGCATGCAGTCCGTACGATCTCGCGATGTCCTCTTCCGATTTCGACGTCGTCAGGATCACGACCGGAATCGTGCTGAGCCGCGGATCGCGCTTCAGTTCCTGAAGAACCTCGCGGCCGCTCATTTTCGGCAAATTGAGATCGAGAATGATGAGGCCCGGCCGTCGCGCCGACGCGTAGCGCCCCTCGCGCCTCAGGTACGCCATCGCCTCGACGCCGTCCTCGACGACCTGCAGCGGATTGAGCACCTTGTAGTAATCGAGCGCCTCCTTCGTCATCATCACGTCGGTCGGAGAGTCCTCGACCAGCAGGATCTCGACGAGATTTCCTCCGTCATCGGCCATCATCGCTCACCTCCTTCGGATTGCGCGTTTCATCGCGTTTCATCGACGTCCCGTTTCATCCGCGGCCGGCCGCGACAGCGTGAACGAAAACGTCGTTCCCTGCCCCGGCGCGGACTCGACCCAGATGCGGCCGCCATGGTGTTCGACGATGCGCTTGCAAAGCGCGAGCCCGAGCCCCGTTCCCGGATATTCGCGCCGCGTATGCAGGCGCTGGAAGATCAGGAAGATGCGCTCGAAATACTGAGGATCGATTCCGATGCCGTTGTCGCTGATCCGGAACGCCCACGCGTCGTCGCGCGTTTCCGACGCCAGATGGATATGCGCGGTGCGATCCTTGCGGCGGAACTTGATCGCGTTTCCGAGCAGATTCTGGAACAGAAGGACGACCTGCGCGGGGATGCCGTGGACGACCGGCAGCCGGTCGTGACTGATGCGCGCGCCGGCGTCGCGGACGGCGGCGCTCAGGTTCCGGAGCGCCTCGTCGAGCGCGCGCTCGCAGTCGACGGACTGGCGCGCGTCCTCCAGGCGCCCGACGCGCGAATAGCTCAGCAGGTCGTCGATGAGCGCCTGCATTCGGGTCGCGCCGTCGACCGCGTGGCCGATGAACTCGTCGGCCCGCGCGTCGAGTTGCCCCTGATATCGGCGCTGCAGCAACTGCAACGGCCCCGCGACCGCGCGCAACGGCTCCTGGAGATCGTGTGACGCCACGTACGCAAACTGTTCGAGATCCTGATTCGAGCGCGCGAGCTCCTCGCTTCGGCGGCGCAGCTCGAGCTCCGAGCGCTTGCGCTCGGTGATGTCGGCGATCGAGCTGAGCACGAACGTGCCTTCCGACGTCGTGATCGGGTTGAGCCCGATTTCGACCGGGAACTCGGCGCCGTCGCGCCGCAGGCCGTACAGGTCGCGCCCGGCGCCCATCGGCCGCGCGCCCGGCTTGCCGAAGAATGCGCTCCGATGGGCGGCATGCCCGGAACGAAAACGCTCCGGCACCAGCATGTCGACGTTCTGTCCGATCATGTCGTCGCGCACGTAGCCGAACAATCTTTCGGCTTGCGAATTGACGAGCACGATCCGGCCTTCGCGCCCCACCATGATCATCGCGTTCGGCGCGGCCTCGACGGCGAGCCGGAATCGCTCCTCGGCCCGCTCACGCTCCGACACGTCGCGCACGACGAGCACCGCGCCGATCAGCCTGCCGTTCGCGTCGAAAGTGGGCGCGGCATTGCCGTCGACCGGCAGCTCGCCGCCGTTGCGGCCGACGAGCCGCGCGTGAGCCGGCAGGGTCGCGGTGCGTTGCCGCTCGACCGCGACGCGCGCCGGATTGTCGATCGCGCGTCGCGCCGATGCGTGCCGGAAGGTCAGCGCCTCGGCGATCGGCCGGCCGACGACGGCGTCGCCGGCGAGCGCGGTCATCTCCTCGGCGGCCCGGTTGAAGAACGTGACGCGGCCGTCGACGTCGGTCGCCACGACGCCGTCGCCGATGCTCGCGAGCGTGACGTGAAGCAATTCCCGCTGCTCGAAGAGATCGTCGGCCGCGCTCGCCTCGACGAGCAGCAGGCGGCGCATCATGTAGCCGAACGACAGGCACACCGCGAGCGTCAGCAGGCCGGACGCGAGCCCCACCGCGATGGCGACGTCGCGTGTCGTTCTCGCGCGCTCGCGCAGGGCGACCAATCGTTGCTCGACGCTCGCCTCCATGTCGTTGGCGAGCGCGCGCGCCTGATCCATGAAGATCTTGCCGGAATCGTTCGAAACGACCGCGCGCGCCGCATCGAAACCCACGGTCTTGCGAAGCGCGATCGTCGAGGCGAGCTCATCCTGCTTCTTGTCGAGCAGCGTGTGCAGCGCGGCGAGCCGCTGCCGCTGGACCGCTTCGTCCTGCACGAGCGGCGCGAGGAAATCGAACTGCTTGCGAATGTCGGGCAGCGCCGCTTCGTAAGGCTGCAGGTATTCCGGCTTGCCGGTGATGATGTATCCGCGCTGCCCGGTTTCCATGTCGCGGGCGAGCGACAGCAGCCGTTCGAGCCCCGAAATCACTTCGTTGGCGCGGTGGACGTCCGCCTCGCTGTCGAACAGGTTCGTCGTGCCGAGCGCGCCGATGCCCGCCGTCAACAGCAGCAGCACGGCGGCGCTCCACAAGCCGAGGTCGATCCAGCGCGACGCTTTTTCCCCCAATCGCCTGATGCCCGAGGCCATCTCGACTCCCCCGAGGTGTCGTTGCCAGAAAGCCGTTCATAAGCTCGATCGCAGAATGCGGCCGCAGGCCGAGCTTGCTGCACCGCGCCGCCGCGTTCCGGAGCGCTCCGAAGCGTTCCGGGCGCGAGCGGCGGCGCGCCGCCCGTCGCGCGGGCGGAAGCAGTCTGTCGTGGCCGCCGCGTTCGCCGATGCCGGCCGCGGCGCACCGCCCGCCCGGATGAAGACGCCGGCGGCGTCGACCATGCCGGCGCGCGCCGGCGCGGCAGGCAAATGATGTCTGGAGATTAGGCGACAGACACAACGGCCGCAACCTTCGGCGGTGCGGATGCGCCGTTCGGCGGGCGGCGGCGAGCCGTGCCGCGCGGCGTCGCCGCCCGCCGTTGCGCCGCCCGGGAGGCCGCGGCAACGTCGCCGAAACCGCGCGCCGCTCAGCGCGCGTGCTCGTGCGCCCAGCTCCCCTCGACGCCGATCTCGCTCTTCACCGAGTTCGCGAGATAGCACGCTTCATGCGCCGCGTGGTGCAGCGCGTCGACGTCCTCGCGCGTCGGCGCCCGCTCGCCGCCGAACGTCACATGCGGCTTCAACACGATGCGCGTCATCACTTCCTTGCCGTCGGCGTTCTTTTCTATCGTGCCTTCGGCCACGTCGCGATAGCCCGTGACGACGAATTTCCTCTGCGCGGCGAGCGACAGGAACCACAGCATGTGGCAGCTCGACAGCGCCGCGACGAACGCCTCTTCCGGATCGACCGCCGCCGGATCGGAAAACGGCACGCGCACCACGTGCGGCGAGCTCGACGCCGGCACGCGAACGCCGCCGTCGAAGCGCCATTCGTGCTTGCGGCTGTAGCGATTGTCGGTGAACGCTTCGCTTTCCTGCTTCTGCCACGTCACTTCGGCCGTGTAGGTCGACATCGTTTCTCCTTGTGTGTTCGTGCCGGGACGGTCGTTCGTCAGATCGGCGTCAGCACCGGCCGCCCCGAGAAATGGCGCGCCGCGTTCTCGAGGAACTGCCGCACCGAGCGGTCGAGCGCCTCCGGCGACCAGCCGCCCATGTGCGGCGTCAGCACGACGTTGTCGAGCGCCGTCAGCGCGCGCGGCGGCTCCGGCTCCCCTTCGTAGACGTCGAGCCCCGCACCCGCGACGCGGCCTTCGCGCAATGCGTCGGCGAGCGCCGCCGTGTCGACGACGCTGCCGCGCGACACGTTGACGAGAAACCCGTGCTCGCCGAGCGCATCGAGGATGCGCGCGTCGATCAGATGCCGCGTCGCCGCGCCGCCCGGCGTCGCGACGACCAGAAAATCCGCCCAGCGAGCGAGCGCGTCGAGCGCCGCGAAATAGCGGAATGCGGCGCCTTCGCGCGGCTTGCGGTTGTGGTAGCCGATCTCGAGATCGAAGCCCGCCGCGCGGCGGGCGATCTTCTCGCCGATGTTGCCGAGCCCGACGATTCCGAGCCGCTTGCCGCAGACGTTCGGCGGCATCGGCAGCGCGTCGCGCCACACGCCCGCGCGGCACGCCGCATCGAGCTTCGCGACCTCGCGCACCGCCGCGAGCAGCAGCGCGAACGCGTGATCGGCGACGCAGTCGTCGTTCGTGCCCGCGCCGTTGACGACGACGATCCCGCGCGAGCGCGCGTCGGCCACCGCGACGTTTTCGTAACCGGCGCCCAGCGCGCCGACGAACTCGAGGTTCGGCAGGCGCGCGATCTCGTCGGCAAGCAGGCCGGCCGTGCCGTTCGTCAGCACGGCCCGCACGGCGGCGCCGCGCTCGGCGATCGCGTCGCGACGCTCGTCGGGCGTGGGGGCGTAGATGATGTCGAAGGCGTCGGCGACTTGCGCGCGCGCGTGGTCGCGCAGCGGGATCAGCACGAGAAGCTGGGGCTTCATGGCGGGCTTCAGCAGAGGAAAGTTGACGCAAGTGTAACAATGGAGCGCGCCGTGACGGCGGGAAGCCCTATTCGGCAAGCGGGCTCGACCGGCCCGAACGGATGCGCGGCCGGCGCGGATCGCCGGCATCGTGCGTCGCGGGTTGCGGGTTGCGGGTTGCGGGTTGCGGGTTGCGGGTTGCGGGTTGCGGGTCGCGGGTCGCGGATCGTGGATCGTGGGTTGCAGGTCGCGGGTTGAGGGTCGCAGGTCGCAGGTCGCAGGTCGCAGGTCGCAGGTCGCAGGTCGCAGGTCGCAGCGCCGATTTTCCGTCACACTGCTCCGCCGACGCGACGAAACCTTCCGCTCGGCACATTTCCCCGGTCGCGCTCCGCAATTCGGCATTCGCTGCGGTCCGGCCCGGCCATTTCAGCATCGCCGCGACGGGGTCAGCGCTTAAGCTGATCGCACGTCGAACGATGTCCGGCGCGACATGCGGCAAGCCCGCCGCCACGCGCGAATCCGCGAATCCGCGAATCCGTGATACGCGATACGCGATGCGGGCCGCGTCGCCATCGCCGGCATCGGACGTCGGCGCGCGCGGTGCGATCGCCGCGCCGGCCACGTCACGCTTCCCATCGTCCCGAACCAGCGAGCACCATCCACCATGAGCCTCACCCGATTCAGAGTCCTGACCTTCGACGTCGTCGGCACGTTGATCGATTTCGAGCGCGGCATGCTCGACTACGTGCGCGACGTCGCGCCCGGCGCACGCGTCGCCGACGAGGATTTCCTGCGCGCCTACCGCGCCGCCCGCAAGCACGCGAACGCGACGTGGTATCCCGACGATCTCGTCCGCTGCTGGCACGCGGTCGCGCCCGCGCTCGGCCTGCCCGACGGCGACGCGGCCGCTCGCGGTTTTCGCGACTCGGTCGCGCGCTGGCCCGCGTTCGCCGATTCGGTCGACGCGCTGAAGCGGCTGCGCCGGCACTTCAAGCTGGTGACGATGACGAATGCGCAGCGATGGGCGCTCGAACATTTCGCGGCGACGCTCGATCATCCGTTCGATCTCGAGCTGAGCTGCGACGACGCGCTCTGCGAGAAGCCCGATCCGCGCTACTTCGCGTATGCGCGCGGCCGCTTCGAGGGCGCGTGGGGCTATCGGCAGGAGGACAACCTGCACGTCGCGCAGAGCCAGTATCACGACATCGGCGTGTCGATGCGGCTCGGCATCGCGACGTGCTGGATCGAGCGCCGGCACGCTCAGCAGGGCTCGGGCGGCACGATCGAATCCGAAATCACCCGCCCCGACTATCACTTCCGCTCGCTCGCCGAGCTCGCGGACGCGGTCGATGCCGGCCGCTGACCGGCGCGCCGCCGCGCAATCCTTTCAATTCCCCGTCGACACGAACCACACGGAATTCGCCAGATGCCCATCACCGTCATATCGCAATCGGCCCGCGCCGCCGGGCTCGACGATGCCGGCGCGGTCGCGCGCCCGCTCGGCGCGACCGTCGCGCGCACCCGCTGCCTCGATATTCCGCTCGAAGGCGCGGGCGACAATCAGACCGGGCTGTGGGAATGCTCGCCGGGCCGCTTCGAGCGGCAGCTCGCGAACGCCGAGGTGATGCACGTCCTGTCGGGCGTCTGCACGTTCACGCCGGCGGGCGGCGAGCCGGTGGAGATCCGCGCGGGCGACACGCTGTTCTTTCCGGCCGATACCGCCGGCGTCTGGGAAATCAGCGAGACGCTGCGCAAGGTCTATGTCGTGATGGCCTGAGCGCCGACGCGCGCGGCCGCGCGCCGGATCACGCGTCCTCGGGCGGATGCGCTTCGAGCCACGCGACGATCTGCTGCTCGGCCTGCAGCGGCGTCACGGTTTCGCCCGTCGCCAGCACTTCGTATTTGAAAGGATCGGAGCCGTCGAGATTGTCCGGCTCCGGCTGCGCGATGGTCCAGCGCCAGTCGATCCGATCGGCGATCGGCGACGGCGCGCCCTCGATGCTGCATCGGCAGCCGTCGATCTCCGCGACAAATCCGGTGTGGGTCGGTTCAAAACTCGCAAACACGGCGACTCCCGTCGATGTACGGCCGCAGCGCGGCAGGGTGGCGAGTATCTCACGATCGCGCCGCCCGCCCTGTCGCGCGTGCGCCGGCCTGTTACACCCTGTCACGCATGGTTGCACTTTTGCCGGGCCGTTCGCGCGCTCGCGTGTCAACCGGGCGCGGAACCCGGGAGTTAATGTCGGTACTGGCGCATGCTTTTGCGTCAGGGCTGCGCGCGTGTCGCAACGTGCGCACACACGCTCACGCAAGTGGACGCGCGCCAACCCCACATCGTCAGGAGTAGAAATGAAAAAGACCGCCCTTCTCTCGGCACTCGCCGCCGGCCTGTGCATCTCGATCAGCAGCTTCGCGCAAGCTCCGGCAAGCGCGCCCGCCGGCACGACCGGCCTTTGCAAGGACGGCACGCTCTACTCCGGCGCGTCGAAGAAAGGCGCATGCTCGGGCCATAAGGGCTTGAAGACGTGGTACGGCGCATCGAAGGCCGCGGCGGCGAGCGGCGCATCGGCCGCGACGGCGCCGGCCGCCGCGGCGTCGGCTCCGGCCGCCGCCTCGGGCACGCCGGGCGCGACCGCCGCGACGAAGAGCGCGGCAAGCGCCGGCGCGCCCGGTCAGGTGTGGGTGAACACCGACACGAAGGTGTACCACTGCGCGACCGACAAGTACTACGGCAAGACCAAGCACGGCGAATACCTGTCGGAAGCGGCCGCGAAAGCGAAGGGCTTCCACGCGTCGCACGGCAAGGCCTGCTCGTGATGCACGGCCCGGCGAGGCCGGCGCGCGTGCGCAGCGCGCGCCGGCCTCGCCGGGCGCATCGGGCGCATCGGGCGCACAACGCAGCGTGGCGCGCATTGCACGTCACGACGACGATGCGCGCGACATGCGCGATGACGAAGCGGCGCGATGACGGCGCGGCGCGGCGCTGCCACGCCGCCACGAAGCCGCGCGAAGCGACAACCCGGCCGCGCGCGCCGGTTCGCTCAGCCGCGCGCGGCCGCCTCGCGCGCGGCCGCGCGCCACGCCGCATGGTCCGCGCGCGTCCAGTCTAGCTCGACGCCGACCCGCTTCGTCCCCGGCCGGATCTTCGGCTTGTGCAGCGCGAGCGTCAGCGCGTCGAGCGCCGGCCATTCGTCGAACGACAGCACGGCGATCTCGAGCGCGAGCGTCTCGAGCAACCGCGTGTGCGGCTTGTGCGCGAGGAACGACGCGATCCGCGCGCAATACGCGTCGTAGTCGATCCAGCCGTCGCCGCTCGCCTCCGACGGCTCGCGGCGATAGGCCAGCCGCGCGTCGAGCACGACGGGCTGCGGCGCCGCGTGCTCGTGCGGATGAATGCCGATGCGCGCCGGCACCTTCAGCGCGTCGACGAACACGCTCCAGCCGCGCCCGCGCGCGCACGCCGGATCGAGCGTCGCGAACGGCGCCTCGACGGGTTTCATCAGGCGAGCGGCGTCGCCGCGTCGAGCATGATGCGGCAGAAGTAATCGGCGAAACTGCGCCGCACGACGATGTCGAACGAATCGTCGCCGGTCGGCACGAGCGTGATCGACGCCTTGAAGTAATGGCTCTGCGCACACTGCCCGACGCCGAACGCGCGCGGATGCAGATCGAGCGGGCAGCCGCGCGCGAGCACGTCGCGCGCGCGCGCGCCGCTCACTTCGACGATCGTGTAGCCGCTGCCGACGTCGACGGCCGCCGCATAGAGCCCCTGCATCGCCTCCGCGAGCGTCGCGGCGAGCGCGCCCGCCGCGACCGCGCCGTTCGAGCGCACGAGCCATTCGTCGGGGCCGAGCCACAGCACGTCATAGTCGGCGCTGCGCGCGACCGTGTTCGGCTTCACCGGCGGCCGGCAGCCGACGGCCTGCTCGAACGCGCGCACGAAGGCGGGATCGCCCGGCTCGCCGCGCACGTTGACGAGGTCGAGGAACGGCCGTTCGCGGAACAGGAATTTCTTCGACGCGCGCGCGTCGTACGCCTTCAACGCGTCGCCCGCGCCGACGAACGGCGATTCGAGCCGCACGCCGCCCTGCGCGTGCGCCGCCGCCGAAGCCTCGTTTCTCGTTTCATTCCACATGCTGACGTACCCCTTCGGTGTCGTAGAAAACCGGGCTCGAGATCGTCGCGACCACGCGCCGGCCGTTGGCGAGCGAAACCGCGACGCGCTCGCCCATCCTGCTCAGGCCGCCCTTCACCACCGCGAGCGCGATCGAGCGCTTCAGAATCGGGCTGTAATAGCTCGACGTGACGTGGCCGAGCATCTCGATCGTGCCGTCGGCGCGCGCGGCCGCGTCTGCCTCGACGATCTGGCCGCCTTCCGGCAGCACGTACTGCGCGTCCTCGGTCAGCAGGCCGACGAACTGCTTGCGGCCGCTCTTCGCGGTATCGGCGCGCGTGAGCGAGCGGCGGCCGAGAAAATCCTTCGACTTCGCGACGAGCCCGCCCATCCCGAGATCGAACGGCGTGATCGATCCGTCGGTGTCCTGACCGACGATGATGTAACCCTTCTCCGCGCGCAGCACGTGCATCGTCTCGGTGCCGTACGGCGTGATGTCGAATTCCGCGCCCGCTTCCATCAGCGCTTCCCACACCGCGCGGCCCGCGTTCGCCGGCACGTTCACTTCGTACGCGAGCTCGCCCGAGAAGCTGATGCGCATCACGCGCGCCTTCGCGCCCGCGACTGTGCCGTCGCGATAGCTCATGAACGGGAACGCATCGTTCGCGAAATCGATGTCCTTGCACACCTTCTGCACGACCTTGCGGCTCTTCGGCCCGACCACCGCGAACGTCGCCCAGTGATCGGTGACGGACGCGAGCCGCACTTTCATGTCCGGCCATTCCGTCTGCAACCAGCGTTCGAGCCACGTGAGCACGCGCGCCGCGCCGCCCGTCGTCGTCGTCATCATGAAATGCTGTTCGCCGAGACGCACGGTCACGCCGTCGTCGAACACCATGCCGTTCTCGTCGAGCATCAGCCCGTAGCGGCACTTGCCGACTTCGAGCTTGTTCCACGGGTTCGTGTACATCCAGTTCAAGAGCTTCACCGCGTCCGGCCCCTGGATGTCGATCTTGCCGAGCGTCGATGCGTCGAGCATGCCGACGCCGTTGCGCACCGCAAGGCATTCGCGCTTCACGGCGGCGTGCAGATCCTCGCCGCTCTTCGGGAAATACCACGGCCGCTTCCAGTTGCCGACGTCCTCGAACAGCGCGCCGTGCTCGACGTGCCATTCGTGGATGCAGGTCTTGCGCACCGGATCGAGGAAATCGCCGAGCTCGCGGCCCGCGAACGCGCCGAACGACACCGGCGTGTAGTTCGGGCGAAACGTCGTCGTGCCCGTCTCCGGAATCGACTTGCCGAGCGCCTGCGCGAGAATCGCCATCCCGTTGATGTTGCCGAGCTTGCCCTGATCGGTGCCGAAGCCCATCGCCGTGTAGCGCTTCACGTGCTCGACCGATTCGAAGCCTTCGCGCGCGGCGAGCAGGATGTCGGCCGCGCCGACGTCGTTCTGGAAATCGACGAACTGCTTCGGACCGCGAACCGCCGCGTCCGCGCCGCTCGCGAGCCATAACGGCAGCAGCGCGTCCTCCACAGCTTCGGCGACCTTCGGCACGGGCGGCCGCTCGGCGGCGAGACCCGTCGACTTCGCCGCGGCCACGCCCGCGTCGACCGCGAGCCGCAGCGCGCGCGACAACTCGAACTCGCCCGCCGCCGCGCCGACGCTCGCTTCCGCCTGCACCGGCTTGCCGGGCACGAAGCAGGTCTTGTCGTCGTTCCAGTGCGCCTTGCCGCCCGATTGCGCGAACAGGTGCAGCACCGGGCTGAAGCCGCCCGACATCGCGACGAGCTCGCACGGCAGCGTCGCGATCTTGCCGCCCGAGCGGCCATTCGAGTACGACGCGACGTCCACCGACGCGACGCGCAGCTTGCCCGCCGCGCTCGACACGACCGCGCCGCTCATCACGGCGATGCCGTTGCGCTTCGCGACCGCGGGCAACGCGCCGCGCGTCGACGAGCGCGCATCGACGACCGTCACTTTCGCGCCGCACGCCTTGAGATCGAGCGCGCACTGATAGCCGTGATCGTTGTTCGTCGCGACGACCGCGACGCGCCCCGGCAGCACGCCGTAGCGATGAATGTACGTCGACACGGCCGACGCGGTCATCACGCCCGGCAGGTCGTTGTTGCCGAACACGAGCGGCCGCTCGTGCGCGCCCGCGGCAAGGATCACGCGCTTCGCGCGCACCTTCCAGATCAGCTCGCGCGTGCCCTTGCGCATCGACACCGGAAGATGGTCGGTGAGCCGCTGCACGACGGTCACGAGGTTGTGATCCTGATAGCCGAACGCGGTGCTGCGCGCGAGGATCGTCACGTCGGGCAGCTTCGCGAGCTCCGCTTCGATCTTCTCGACCCATTGCAGCGCGGGCTTGCCGTCGATCTCCGCGCGGCTCGCGAGCAGGCTGCCGCCGAGCTCGCGCTGATCGTCGACGAGCATCACGCGCGCACCGTTGACGGCCGCCGCGTGCGCGGCCGCGAGCCCCGTCGGGCCGCCGCCGACGACGAGCACGTCGCAGTGCGCGTAGCGCTTGTCGTAGCGGTCGGCGTCGAGCGTATCGGGCGCCTTGCCGAGGCCCGCCGCTTCGCGGATCTTCTCTTCGTACTTCGGCCACAGGTTGCGCGGCCACATGAACGTCTTGTAGTAGAAGCCCGCCGGCAGGAAGCGCGAGAACTTCTGCATCACGGCCATCCGGTCGTGCTCGATGGACGGCTTCGCGTTCACGCTCGTCGCGACGAGCCCCTGGTACAGCTCGATCTCGGTCGCGCGCGCGTTCGGCACAGTGTACGCGCCGGTTTCGAGCTGCACGACGGCGTTCGGCTCGTCGACGCCCGCCGTCACGATCCCGCGCGGCCGGTGATACTTGAAGCTGCGCGCGACGAAGTGTACGCCGTTCGCGAGCAGCGCGGACGCGAGCGTGTCGCCCTGGAAGCCCTGATACGTGCGGCCGTTGAACGTGAAGGTGAGCGGCTGTGCGCGGTTGATGCGCCCGCCTGCGCCGAGTCGGTCTTTCTGGCTCATTTGCTCGTGTCCTCTGCTGCGTTGGCGGCGGCTGCGCCGAACGTTTCGTAGCCCTGAAACTCGTAAGTGACGGTATCGCGCTGCGCGACGAACCAGCGGCGGCAGCCCTGCGCATGCAGCCATTGCTCGCGGTGCGCGCCGCGCGGATTCTTGCGCATGAACAGGTAGTCGCCCCATTCGCGGTCGGACAGCTTGTCCGTGTCGAGCGGGCGCGCGATATCGGCTTCGCCGCCGCAACTGAATTCGGATTCGGCGCGCGGGCCGCACCACGGACATTCGATAAGCAACATGTTTCGTTCTCCTCTGTCGACCAGAGTTAGCGCTTTAGCGCTTACTCTGGTCCCATGCACGTAGTGCGCGGTGGTTCGGTCAGTGCGCGACGGCGGCCGCGCCGTGCTCGTCGATCAGGTGGCCGTTGTAGAAGCGCTCGAGCGCGAACGGCGCATTGAGCGGATGCGGCTCGTCGCGCGCGATCGTGTGCGCGAACACCCAGCCCGAGCCCGGCGTCGCCTTGAAGCCGCCCGTGCCCCAGCCGCAGTTGAAGTACAGGCCCTTCACGTCAGTCTTGCTGATGATCGGGCACGCGTCCGGCGACACGTCGACGATACCGCCCCACTGGCGGTTCATCCGCACGCGAGAGAACACCGGGAACATCTCGACGATCGCCTGCAGCGTGCCTTCGATGATCTGGAAGCTGCCGCGCTGGCCGAAGCCCGCGTATTGATCGATGCCCGCGCCGATCACGAGATCGCCCTTGTCGGACTGGCTGATGTACGCATGCACCGCGTTCGACATCACGACCGTGTTCACGACGGGCTTGATCGGCTCCGACACGAGCGCCTGCAGCGGATGGCTTTCGAGCGGCAGCCGCACGCCGGCCATGTCGGCGAGCGTCGTCGTGTTGCCGGCCGCGACCACCGCGACCTTCTTCGCCTTGATGAAGCCCTTCACCGTGTCGACGCCGACCACCGCGCCGCCTTCGCGGCGGATGCCCGTCACCTGGCAGTTCTGGATGATGTCGACGCCCGCGCGGTCCGCGCCGCGCGCGAAGCCCCAGGCCACCGCGTCGTGCCGCGCGACGCCGCCGCGCCGCTGGATCGACGCGCCGAGCACCGGATAGCGGCTGTTCAGGTTGATCGTCGGCTCGATCTCCTTGATCTGCGCGGGCGTCAGGAACTCGGCATCGACGCCGTTCAGGCGGTTCGCGTTCACGCGCCGCTCGGTGTCGCGCACGTCCTGCAGCGTGTGCGCGAGGTTCATCACGCCGCGCTGGCTGAACATCACGTTGTAATTCAGGTCCTGCGCGAGCCCTTCCCACAGCTTCATCGCCTTCTCGTAGAGCGCGGCGGATTCGTCCCACAGGTAGTTCGAGCGCACGATCGTCGTGTTGCGCGCGGTGTTGCCGCCGCCGATCCAGCCCTTCTCGAGCACCGCGACGTTGGTCACGCCGTGCTCCTTCGCGAGGTAGTACGCGGTCGCGAGGCCGTGCCCGCCGCCGCCGACGATCACGACGTCGTACTCGCGCTTCGGCTCCGGGCTCTTCCACTGCTTTTCCCAGTTCTCGTGATACGACAGGCCGTTGCGAAACAGGCTGAATATCGAGTAGCGGCTCATGTTGATGGACCCTTCGTTAGCATTCGATGACGTTCACGGCGAGGCCGCCGCGCGACGTTTCCTTGTATTTCGTCTTCATGTCGGCGCCCGTCTCGCGCATCGTCTTGATGACGGAATCGAGCGACACGTAGTGCTGGCCGTCGCCCTTCAGCGCGATCCGCGACGCGTTGAGCGCCTTGATCGCGCCCATCGCGTTGCGCTCGATGCACGGAATCTGCACGAGGCCGCCGACGGGATCGCACGTCATCCCGAGGTTGTGCTCCATACCGATCTCGGCCGCGTTTTCGACCTGCCCGGGCGTGCCGCCCATCACCGCCGCGAGCGCGGCGGCGGCCATCGAGCACGCGACGCCGACCTCGCCCTGGCAGCCGACCTCCGCGCCGGAGATCGACGCGGTTTCCTTGTAGATGATCCCGATCGCCGCGGCGGTGAGCAGAAAATCGACGATGCCCTGCTCGTTCGAGCCCGGTACGAATTTCACGTAGTAATGGAGGACGGCCGGGATCACGCCCGCCGCGCCGTTCGTCGGCGCGGTGACGACGCGCCCGCCCGCCGCGTTCTCCTCGTTGACCGCCATCGCGTAGAGGTTCACCCAGTCGAGCATCGACAGCGGATCGCGCAGCGATTCCTCCGATCGATTGCGCAGCCGCGTGTGGAGCTCGGCCGCGCGGCGCTTCACGCGCATCGGGCCGGGCAGCTCGCCGTCGACCTTGCAGCCGCGCTCGACGCATGCGGCCATCGTCTTCCAGATCGCGACGAGGCCCGCGCGCACTTCGTCGGCGGGGCGCAGCGCGCATTCGTTGCGAAACGTGAGCTCGGCGATCGACAGGCCGCTCGCGCGGCACGCGCGCATCAGGTCGTCGCCGGTGCGGAACGGATGCGGCACGTCCGCCGCCGCGCGCACGCCGTTCACGCGGTCTCCGTCGCGATTGACGACGAAGCCGCCGCCCACCGAGTAATATTCCTTCTCGACGAGCAGCTGGCCGTGCTCGTCGAACGCCTGGAAACGCATGCCGTTCGGATGCACGACGCTCGTGCCGCTCATCAGCTTGCGGTAGAAGCCGATGTCCTCCTTCTCGTCGAAGCGGATGCCGCGCTTGCCGAGCAGCGCGAGCGACTTTTCCGCGCGAATCGCGTTCAAGCGGGGCTCGATCAGGTCGGGATCGATCGCGTCCGGCAGATGGCCCTCGAGGCCGAGCAGCACCGCCTTGTCGGTGCCGTGGCCCTTGCCCGTCGCGCCGAGCGAGCCGTACAGCCCGATCCGCACGCGGCGCACGAAGCCGAGCAGGTTCGCATCCTCGACGTGCGACGCGAACCGGCACGCGGCGATCATCGGCCCGACGGTGTGCGAGCTCGACGGACCGATGCCGATCTTGAACAGATCGAAAACGCTGACGTTCATCTGGCTGCCCTTGCGTAACGATGCTTGGTTGACGTTGGGCGTCAGTACATCAAAGCGTAAAATCCGCCGATAGAACAAAAACGGCATCGGCGTGGGACGCCGCCGCCAACCGCCGCGCGTGACAGGCATTCCGTGCGTTTCGGCGATGGTTCGCGGCGAAAAAACACAAGTCCCGCGCGGCCCGATCGGCGACGCTCGCAGTACGGTCTGCGCGGCTGCCCGGGCGTCGGGCGCCCGTAGACTGGAGACACGCCGGGCCGCGCCCCGGCCAACCGAAGATTTTGCAGACATGACCGCCGACGTACCCGCTTCGCCCGTTGCCGCCGATTCCGCCCAGCCGCGCCTGCGCTTCGCAATCGTGCTGCTGCCGAATTTCACGCTGACCGCGTTCTCGGGGTTCGTCGACATGCTGCGGCTGTCCGCCGACGACGGCGACCACAGCAAGCCCGTGCGCTGCTCGTGGACCGTGATCGGCGACACGCTCGCACCCGTGCGCGCGAGCTGCGGGATTCAGGTGACGCCGTGGCAGACGTTCGACGACGCCGACGCGTTCGACTACGTGGTCGTCGTGGGCGGCCTGCTGCATTCGGGGCCGCAGGCGGGGCCGCAGACGCTGCAGTTCGTCCGCCGCGCGGCGGCGGCGGGCGCGAACCTCGTCGGGATCTGCACGGGCGCGTTCGCGCTGATGCGCGCGGGCGTGCTCGACGGGCACCGCGTGTGCGTGAGCTGGTTCCATTATTGGGATTTCGTCGAGCGCTTCCCGAACGCCGATCCGGATCTGCTGATCGCCGATCGCCTGTTCGTGATCGACCGGCGGCGGATCACGTGCTCGGGCGGGCGCGCGTCGATCGACGTCGCCGCGGCGATCCTGCTGCGCCACTTCGATCACGCAACGGTGCAGAAGGCGCTCCGAATCCTGCTCGTCGGCGAGATGCAGAAGGGCAACGCGCCGCAGCCGCACCCGCCGGGGCTCGAGCCCGCGACGCATCCGAAGGTCAAGCGCGCGATCCTGCTGATGGAGCAGCATGTCGGGCGCGCGCTGCCGCTCGACGAGCTCGCGTGCAAGCTCGATCTGTCGACGCGGCAGCTCGAGCGGCTGTTCAAGGCGCAGACCGGCAGGAGCCCGCAGGCGTTCGCGAAGCAGGTGCGGCTGCGCACGGCCGCGTGGCTCCTGACGAGCTCGGACCGCACCGTCGCCGACATCGCATCGAGCTGCGGGTTCGCGGACGCGTCGCACCTCGGGCGCGAGTTCCGCAAGCAGTTCGGCGCGCCGCCCGCGGCTTACCGCGAGAAAGGCGTCGCGGCGGGCGGCGCGGGGGAGACGGCGGCGATCGCGGGCGCGGCGGGCGATGCGCCGGCCGATCCGGACGCGGATTGGAACAGCGAATTGGGGGCATGACGCCGACGTCGCTAGCGCTGCCGCTGCCGCTGCCGATGCCGATGCCGATGCCGATGCTGATGCCGATGCCGATTCAACCGGCAGCGGAACGCGCGCCGACGAACGCCCGCAGCCGCGCGTCGCGAATCTCCAGCACGTCGAACAATCCGAGCGCGCGCAGCGACGGTAGCGTGTCGAGCAAGTCGCGCTCGGCCTGCGCGTGCGCCTGCGCCGACGCGTGCGCGTCGCTCCAGACGCGCGCGTTGGCGAGAAACGCGGCGACCGTCCCTTTGCGAATCGATACGCCGTCGATCTCGACGCGGTTGACGTGATCGGGAAGGATGCCTTCTGCTTTCATCGCGGACTCCGGTGTGGTGGTGACGAAGCTCCACTGTAGATGGCCCGGCGCGGCGAGACTGCGGCATCAAAGCCAATCGATACGCCGTTTGCGCCATGGCGGGCGCCGGGATTCGCGCGGCGCATGCCGCTTCGGCGCACGCGTCGGCGTCGGGCGAGCAGGCCGCGCGGCATCGGACTCAGACGCGTCGAACAAGGCTGACGCCGGCGCGCATGCCGCAAGCCACGACCGCTCGCGCGCGAAGATCAGCCCCCGCGCGAAAACTTGCCGACGTCGATGCCGAGCTCGTTCGCCATGTGCTCGACGAACGCGCGCAGTTGCGCGAGCTCCGCCGTCAGCGCCTTCTGCTCGGCCTTCAGCGCTTCGAACTCCGACGGCGGCACCGCGTCGTCCTGCGCGCCGCGCGCGGGCGCTTCGTCCGGCGCGATGTCGCCGCACAGCAGATGCATCCACCGGCTCTCGCGCTCGCCCGGCGCGCGCGCGAGCTTGACGACGAGCGGCGGCGTGCGCGCGGCGAGCTCGTCGAGGAACGCCTCGACCGACGAGATGTCGGCGAAGCCGTGCAGGCGCGCGGTGTTCAGGCGCAGCTCCGCGCCCGTCTGCGGACCGCGCAGCAGCAGCATCGTCAGCAACGCGGCCGCCTGGCTCGGAATGCCGAGCACGCGGTTCATGTTGTGCTCGAAGCGCGGCACGCGGCTGCTGCTGCCCTCCGACGCGAGGCTCAGACGCTTCAGGCCGTCGATCGCCGTGAGCACCTCGGCCTCCGACACGTTCATCACCGGCGATCGGGCGGTCTTCTGATTGCAGCCGGCCGTCAGCGCGTTGAGCGACAGCGGATAGGTATCCGGAACCGTGTGCTGCTTCTCGATCAATACGCCGAGCACGCGCGCTTCGAGCGGCGTGAGGGCGCGAATGGCGGGGCGTTGGGATGCATCGGGAGTGGAATTCATAGTGACGTCGCTGCGGGCTGTGCTGGTGTTGAAACAGGATCAAACAGGATCAAACAGGATCTTTCGGCTGCAGGACGATCCCGGCAGGCGAACCGAATCAAATGATAGCCGGGCTCGACGCTTCGGGTAATACCCGCTTGCGCGCCGCGCAATCGCGACGAGGCGCGATCATGGCCGCCGCGGCGGCAGCCGCCCGCGAACGCGTTAAGCGGATACGTGGCTCGTCGGCCGCAACACAGCAATGCGGCGCCGCGCCCGGCACGCGCGCGCATCGGCATGGAATAACGGCGCGACGCCGCACGTTTACGCCGAGCGGCCATGCGCGCGGCGTTTGGCCGCGGGGCGGCCGCGCGCCCGTCTCATTTGTGCCGTCCGGCAATCGGCTGCTGTTCGACGTTTCGAAAATGGAGTCAAGCCATGAAAGCTCTACGTCATGTTTCATCCCCCGACCCGCCCGCCCGCGTCACTCCCGCCGCCTGCTTGCGAACGCTCGCGCGCGCCCGTCGCGCGTGCCGCGCCGCCGCGCGCGGCCTGCGCAACACCGTCTGCGGCGCCGGCATCGTCGCGCTATCGTCCGGCTTCGCGTGGGCGAGCGGCAACGAGACGATTCTTCCGCCATCGGCGATGACCGCGTCGACGGTCCCCGCGAACGGCGATCTCAATCCGTACGGCATCGCATTCGTGCCGAGCGGCGTGCCCTCATGGAGCACGCTGAAGCCGGGCGACGTCGTCGTCTCGAACTTCAACAACACAGCGAACCTGCAGGGCACCGGCACGACGATCGTGAAGCTCGTGCCGAACGGCGATCCCGTGGTCTTCTTCCAGGGCGGCAACGTCGGCCTCACCACCGCGCTCGCGGTGCTCCACAGCGGCTTCGTGCTCGTCGGCAACCTGCCGACGAAGGACGGCACGACGCTCGCGTCGTCCGGCTCGCTGCTCGTCGTCAATCCGCAAGGCACGCTCGTCAAGGAACTGACCAGCCCCGCGCTGCTCGACGGGCCGTGGGATCTCGCGGTGATCGACCGGGGGCAACGCATCACGGCGTTCGTGTCGAACGTGCTGAACGGCACGGTGGCGCGGCTCGACATGACGATCGGCGAGAACGGCGTCACGGTGCTGCCGAGCTCGCTCGTCATCGCGTCGGGCTATCTGCATCGAAGCGATCCGGCGGCGCTCGTCGTCGGGCCGACGGGCCTCGCATACGATTCGACCCGCGACGTGCTGTACGTCGCGTCGACGGGCGACAACGCGGTGTTCGCGATTCACGGCGCCGCGTCGACGACGCGCAACAACGGCGTCGGGCGCATGATCTATTTCGACAACATGCACCTGCACGGGCCGCTCGCGCTGGCGCTCGCGCCGAACGGCCACCTCGTCACCGCGAACGGCGACGCCGTCAATGCCGATCCGAATCAGCCGAGCGAAATCGTCGAGTTCACGCCCGAGGGGCGCTTCATCGCGCAAATGCAGGTCGACTCGGTGCCGGGGGCGGCGTTCGGACTCGCGTTCGGGGCGAGCGGCGGCGGGCAGCCGCAATTCGCGGCCGTCGACGACAACACGAACACGGCGACCGTCTGGACGCTGCGTCAAGACAAAGGCAACTGATTCCGAAGGCTCGGCCGCAGCGGGCCGCCGGCGGCAAGGATTCGCGCCGGCGGCCCGGATCTCGCGGCGTCGGACGACGAACGCCGAATCCGGGCGATGCATCGCGGCCGAATCGGCCGCTTCCTTCCGGATGCGCGACGAACGGCGATGCGGAATTCGTCATGGCTCGCGCCGCCCTGCCCGACACGCGCCGACGATCGGCGAGCACGGCATGCCGATCGACGCGCCGCCGCTCATCGATCCAGCTCGGCGTAATGCCGGAAGATCCCCTGCTCGTTGAACGGAATGCGCCGACCGGACGCCAGATAGCGCGCGATCGGCGGATGCTGCGCGATCCTGTCGTGCAGCTCGACCAGCCCGGCATGCTTCTTCTCGATACGCGTCATCGCCTTCGGAAACGCGTAGCGCAAGCCCTCGATCAGCTGGAACATCGACAGATCCACATACGTCAGGCCGCCGCCCGCCATGTAGCCGCTCTTGTGCGGATTGCGCGCGAGCACCTTGCCGAAATAGCCGAGGAACTTCGGCAGCCGATGCTTGATGAAATCCTCCGCCCGCATCGCGGCTTGCGCTTTCTGGTCCTCGTAATACAGGCCGCTTGCGATCGGATGGTGACTGTCGTGAACCTCGACGACGAAATCGGACACCGTCAGCTGCAATTGATGCGTCCACAGCCGCCCTGCGTCGTCGCGCGGCGCGAGGTGATGCCGCGCGCCGAGGAACAGCAGGATGTTGGCCGTTTGCCCGATGATCTGCTCGCCCGCCTTGAGGAACGGCGGCGCGAACGGCAGGCATTCCAGCGAATCGCTCTCCAGGAGCCCCATCATCGCCGACACGCCCAGGCCCTTGCGCGGCGATTCGCGCGCGACGTCCACGTATTCGGCTTCGGCCGCCTCGAGCGCGAGCCGCACGAATTCGCCGCGCCCCTGGATGTCCGGCCAGTAGTAAAGCTCGTAGCGCATGCTGCCTCCCTTTCGTTGCGTGAAAGACGTTCGAACCGGCACTCGGCTTCGAATTTCGCGGCCGAGCATCGCGGCTCGCCCCGCAAACGGAAAACGACAGTCTAGGCGCAAACCGCGGCCGACGTAGTCATGACGCGGCGGCCGCGCCGGCCGCGGCGTTCGGAAGGCCCGGGCAAACGGCACCCGCGATCCGCCGCCGCGCCCGCATACGCGAGCGCGAAGCGCGCGAAGCATGCCCGCGCGCGCTCGACGATCGCGGGCAGCGCGATCGTCGGCGACAGCAGCATGCCGACGACGAGGCAGGTCTTGCGTGCGGCGGCGGCGCTCCAGCCGCGCCGGAATTGGCCATCGGACACATAGCCGCGCCACTGCTCGTCGTTGAAATCGATGTACCAATTCAACCCTGAGCGACCCTTCGGGATGGCATCCTGACGATGGCTGTTTCCCGAGCACACCGGCCGTTCGCGTTACGCCCGTGCGCTGGCCAGACGATGGATCGCGGCCGGCGTCAGAACGCGCTGGGGCACCCCGTGGCGCGCCGCGTTGAGCATCGCATCGCCAACGGCCCGGGTGGTCAGGACGCTGGCGGGTGAAATTCGCCGAAGCAACAGCAGCAGCGGTTTGAGTGCGACGTACATCCAGCGATACGAAGCCGTGCGCGACTGAATGCCGTTCTCAGGCAGGATCGCGGATGGGCGGAAAATGACCACTTGCCGGAATGGCAGTCGCTGCAGCGCATTCTCGATTTGGCCGCGAACGCGAGCCCACATGCTTCGGCCTTGTTCACTGCTGTCGGCGCCGGCGCCGGATACATAAACCATCGTCATGGCAGGGCTCACGCGAAGCAGTTCCCGGGCGACATTGAGCGTGAGGTCGTAGGTTACCGCGCGATAGGCGGCCTCGGACAAGCCGAAAGACGACACCCCTGCGCAGAAAAAGCAGGCGTCGACACCGGCGAACGTGTCGTCCATGGCCCGAAAACTTGCGAGGTCGGGCAAGGTGAATACCTTGACCCGCGGGTCCACGCCCCCGTTACTATCTTCACGCCCCGATAATCGGGGTTTTGGCCAGCCAGGCCCGGTATGATTCCCGCCCCCAGTCGCAGTCATGATCCGGGGGGTGT
>NZ_JPWT01000103.1:0-32025 GCF_000773065.1 Burkholderia sp. ABCPW 111
ATCAAGGTCATCAAGCGCAGGGCCTACGGGTACCGTGACGAGGAGTACTTCTTCCTCAAGATCCGCGCCGCGTTCCCCGGAATTCCGCGATGAACCAAAAAAAAGCGCGAGCCGATCTTCGACTCGCGCTTTTTCCATGAAGCAGCCCATCCCGAATTGGATCGATGCCGTTTCGGCCGCTCGCTGTTCCCGCTACCGTTTCGAGCGTTGATTCAACGAATCGAACGCTTGCCGTGCGCCTCGCATGTTCGAGCGAACGCGGCAACGAATTCAGCGGCGCGGCGCCCCGGCCTTCACGCTTCGCCGCCGCCGAATTCCTCCCGGCCGAAACCGACTGCCCAACTTGCCCGCTTCGCGGAGCTGAACGATTCGGCAGGCCCGAACGGGCACGTTCTCGGCCGGGCGCGCGCCTATACGCCGGCCCCGCCCGCGGCCCTGCTGCTCGGCCGGCGTCACGCCTCGCGGCCGATGCCGGCGACGAGCCCGTTGCCGGTCGGCACGCTCTGCAGCGTCGGCCCGGCAGCCGGCTGATACTCGGGCACCCAGCGCCGCAGATCGCGCCGCACTTCGTCGTCGCTCAGCACACGGTGCTGCATCAGCCACGGCAGCAGCTCGTCGAGCAGGTGATCGGGCACCTCGCGCGCGCGCGCGGTGCGCAGCTTCGGATGCGGCGTGCGGGTCGTCGTCTCGTCGTCGGCGAGCAGTTCCTCGTAGAGCTTCTCGCCCGGACGCAGCCCGCTGAACTCGATGCGGATGTGATCCTCGGTGAAGCCGTAGAGGCGGATCAGATCGCGCGCGAGATCGACGATCTTCACCGGCTCGCCCATGTCGAGGATGAAGATCTCGCCGCCCTGCCCCATGCTCGACGCCTGCAGCACGAGCTGCGACGCCTCGGGAATCGTCATGAAGAAACGCGTGATCTCCGGATGCGTGACCGTTACCGGACCGCCCTTCGCGATCTGCTGCTGGAATTTCGGAATCACGCTGCCCGCGCTGCCGAGCACGTTGCCGAAGCGCACCGTCTCGAACTGCGTGCGCGCGCTCGTCTGCTGCAGCGCCTGACAGGCCATCTCCGCGAGGCGCTTGCTCGCGCCCATCACGTTCGTCGGGTTCACGGCCTTGTCGGTCGAGATCAGCACGAAATGCCGGACGTCGTGGCGGATCGCCGCACGCGCGACGCGATACGTGCCGAGCACGTTGTTGCGCAACGCCTGCCACGCGTTGAGCTCCTCCATCAGCGGCACGTGCTTGTACGCGGCCGCGTGGAACACGATGTGCGGCGCATAGCGCGACATCACCTGATCGAGCAGCAGCGAATCCTTCGCATCCCCGATGATCGGCACGACGGGCAGATCGGGAAAGCGCTCGCGGAGCTCTTCGGTCAGGCGATACATCGCGTATTCGGACAAATCGAAGGCGATCAGTTGCGCGGGCTGGAATTTCAGGATCTGGCGGCAGAGCTCCGAGCCGATCGAGCCGCCCGCGCCCGTCACCATCACGACGCGGCCGCGCAGCAGCGCTTCGACGTGCGGCGTGTCGATCGTCACGGCCTCGCGGCCGAGCAGATCCTCGAGGTCGATCTGACGGATCTGCGACAGGAAGCCCTGGCCCGGCATCAGCGCGGTCAGCGACGGCAGCACCATCGCCTTGACGCCGGCGCGCACGCAGAGCGTGGCGACGCGGCGCTGCGCTTCGACCGAAGCGGACGGGATCGCGATGATCGCGTATTCGGCCTTCGCGGTCTCGGCCCAGTGCGCGACTTCGCTAATGGGGCCGAGCACCTTGTAGCCGTAGACTTCACGCCCGTGCTTCGCGGGATCGTCGTCGAGCAGGCCGGCGAGACGCCATTCGCCGGAGCGCGACAGCTCGCGCGCGAGGCTCGCGCCCGCGTTGCCCGCACCCAGGATCAGCACCGGCTTGCCTTGCCCGATCAGCCCGCCGTACAGGTAGAACTCCTTCGTCGCGCGGTAAAGCGCGCGCGCGCCGCCCATTGCAAGGAACAGCAGCATCGGCGACAGCACGAGCACCGATCGCGGAATAATCGGAATCGGCTGCAGCATCACTGCGCCGATCATCACGATCAGGGAGCCGCCGATGACGGCCTTCGAGATGCGCAGCAGGTCCGGCAGGCTCGCGAACACCCAGAGGCCGCGGTACAGGCCGAAAATGTGAAACAGCAGGCCGTACAACGGGACGATCCAGGTCAGCGCGAAGAAAGCGCCTCTCAGGAATTCGGGCGGCACCGAACCGTTGAAGCGGACCACGTATGCGATGAGCCATGCGCATACCACTGCCATCAGGTCGAACAGGAAGGCGCCCAGTGATAGCCATGAAGCCTTGGGGCGAAACGCTCGCGTCATATTGCGATTATTTTGATGTGAGTATTTGGAAGCGGTTCCAGCGAATGTCGATGGCCACGCCGATGAGAAATAGCATCAATCCCCAAATTGCGATGGCCACCCACTGGACCGCATCAGATCGCGCCAACACCGAAAGCGACACGACGGCGCCGATCAGCATGATCGCGTACCAGCATAGCGCCGTTAGCGCATGCCCGACGCCCAAGCGCACCATGCGCTGATAATAATGCTCCCGGTGCGCTTCCCAGAACTTTTCCCCTCGTAACAAACGTCGCAATAATGTTACAGATGCATCTGCAATAAAAGGGGCAAAAACGGCAACCGGAAACCACAGCGGCCAGACTCCATGGCGCCATCCCCAAAAGCCGAGGGCGCCGGCCAGAAAACCGAGCGAAATCGAGCCCGCATCGCCCAAGAAAAGCTTGGCCGGATGAAAGTTGAGCAGCAGGAACCCTGCCGCCGCGCCAGCGACGGCGGCACACGCCCACCCCAGCCCGACGGATGCGTGCGGCCCCGCCAGCGCCGCAAGCGCGTAGCTGCCGAAACCGAAAACGGCCATGCCGCCCGCGAGGCCGTCCGCACCGTCCATGAAGTTATACAAATTGATCAGCCAGGCGAGCGCGAAGACTAATATCGGCAGCCAGAACCACGCCAGCCCGCCCGAATACAAGACGACGACCGCGATCGACGCGGCGAGGTGCGCAACGAACCGGACGCGCGCGGGCAATCCGCGTCGATCGTCGACATGCGAGACGGCCGCGAGGAACAGCATCGACGCGACGATCCCCCACAGGTGCGGCGCGGCGGTTCCGATCGCCACCGCGCCCACGGGCACGATGCCCCAGCCGCCCATGCGTGGCGTCGGCCGCGTGTGCATCGAGCGATCGTTCGGCACGTCGGTCGCGAGCCGCCACGCCCACCCGCTCGTGAGCAGCCATTTGAGAATCAGCGCGCAGGCGATCGCGGCGATTGCTGCGATTGCGGCCGCCGATTCCATCGGCGAATTCAACTGGAACGTCATGTCTCTTCCAATGCCTAGCGTCGCTCGAGTGACTTGAACCAGCGAGCGGTCTCGGCAAGCCCCTCTTCGCTCGTGTACGGCGGACGCCAGCCGAGCGCGCCGCGAATGTGCGCGGTGTCGAGCCGCAGATCGTTTGTCAGACGATCGATCTGCGCGGTGCGCCCCGTGAGCGCCCCGACCATGCGCAGCAGCCGCTCGGGCACGGGCAGCAGGCGCGCGGGCCGTCCGAGATGACGCCCGATGCCCTCGAGCAGTTCGGCAACCGTCGGCGCGCCGTCGTCTGCGACATGAAAGCACTCGCGCGCGGCAGCGGGGTCGGTCGCACAGCGCATCACAGCATCGGCAAGGTTGTCGACGTACACCATGCTGCGCCGCGCGCGAACCGATCCCAGCGGCAGCGGCAGCCCTCGCGACACCGCTCGCATCAGGCTCAGGAAATTCGCGCGAACCTCGGGACCATACACGAGCGGCGGCCGCACGATGACCGTGTCGAATCCAAGCTCGTCGCGCAATTGCACGAGCGCGCGTTCGGCTTCGAGCTTCGAGCGTCCGTAAGCGTCCTGCGGCGCGGGAAGCGCGTCTTCGCGCAACGGGACGCCGCCATCGGTCTCCGCAATCGCCTTGATGCTGCTCAGGAACACGAACCGCCGCGCGCGATGCCGCTGGGCGACGCGAGCGACACGCAGCGTCGCCGCGACGTTCGATGCGCGAAATGCAGCATCGGGATCGAGCGCTCGGTCACGCATCACGTGGACGCGCGCGGCGAGATGCACGACGGCGTCCGCCTGCAGATCCGCCGGCCAGCGATCGGCGACGCCCTCGAAATCGTCCGCTTCGTGGACCCACTCCGATACGCCCTCGATGCAAACGCCTGCGCGGCGCACGAGCCCCGTGACGTCGTGCCCGGCCGCGAGCAGCGCGCGGCAGAGCGCGCGTCCGACGAAGCCGTTCGCCCCCGTGACGACGATCCTGCTCATCGCCACTTCCAGCCGAAGCGATTGTAGAACTTGAACGCGGACGCGACGAACATCCGGACGTGCGCGACGCCCTTGCGCGCCGCGCCGCCGCCGTGATGCAGTACGCGCACCATCGGGACATAGGCGACGCGAGCGAGCTCGTGCGTACGCAGGCTCAGATCGTAGTCCTCGAAATAGAGGAAGTAGCGGGCGTCGAAGCCACCAAGCCGTTTCAACAGCTCGGTGCGAAAGAACATGAAGCAGCCGGTGACGATGGGCGGGTCCCATGCGACGTCGCGCTCGGTGATCTGATCGCGCATTTCGTAGCGGGCGAGGCGCACGGCGAATCGCCCGCGCATCGAGGCGGGCGCGAATCCACGCAGAAACAGGTCGAAGAGCGCCGGATAGCGGCGACAGAGATACTGCAGACGGCGCTCGTCGTCATCGACGCGCGGCGTCACGAGCCCGACGTCGGGATGCGTGTCGAAGAAATCGATCGCTTCGATCAATGCGTCGCGGCACATGTCGATGTCTGGATTCAGCACGAGATGATAGCGGCTGCGCGCCCGTTCGATCGCCAGGTTGTGCCCGCGGCCATAGCCCACGTTGCCGTGGCCTCCGATGGTCGTGCACGTGACGCCGCGTTCGCCGAGCGCGCGAAGCTCGGACGACAGATCGGGGGTTGCGCCGTTGTCGACGAGATAGAGCTGCGCGGTACATGCCGGACGGGCCGCGCGCAGTGCGATCCATGCGTTTTCGAAACTCGCGAGGGTACGCGAAAGCAGCGCACGATCCGGATGATAGGTGACGATCGAAACCGACAAATCGTCGATCCCGACATGAACGGCCGCATTCATCCGCGAAACCATCGCACGCAAGCTCGGACACCGCCGTCGGAGCGAATGCAGGCAAAAAGCGTCGTCGCAATTTCAGACTCGAGTCGGTCGATCAAGGGCAAAAGCTCCTAGCTATGTATGGATACTCCCAGGCATACGCCACCCTCGCCCCGGTGTCACCGTCCTTCAGCAGGCCGGTATTGTACCGAATCCGGATTGACGAACGCCGCAATTGCGCAGGCATGCGATCGCGAGCGCCCTCGGCCACGCATGTGGGCGCCGGGGGCCGCTGAGTTCAGCGTACGAAGATTCAGTGGCCGAGCGAACGCGGTGCGACGCACCATCCGTTGCTGCGCCCGCTCGATTGCCGCCACGGCGCGCCCGCGGCTCCGCGCAGCGAGCGAGGCCTCATTGATCGATTATTCAGAATTGCTCACGCGTTCCCCGTCATCGCGCGCCGCGCGCATTCGCTTCGCGACGCCACAGTGTTACTTTGTAATATTCTGGTAATTTTAGTGCGGCACGCAAACATTTACCATTCCTCGCATGAACGAAATACCCGGCATTCGATGGAAGATTTTTTTCGCATGATGCGCACCCGACATTGTTACCTGCATATCGGCACGCACAAGACCGGTACATCGTCCGTCCAGGACTCGTTGACGCGTGCCCCACAGCAGCTGGAAGAGGCCGGATTCTACTTCCCCCGCACGGGACAGTGGGAATCCGGCTCGGGCCAGCACGGCCTTGCCGCGCAGGCGCGATCGAACGCCCACGACGCGCTGGTCGAAGCCCTGATTCGCGAAATCGAAACGATTCCGCATCACATCATCTTGTCGAGCGAAGAGTTCTCGCACATGCTCTGGCGCAACACGGCGGGCTTCCAGCATCTCGTCGACCGGCTGTCCGGCATCGCCGACAAGATCACCGTGATCCTATATTTGAGGCGCCAGCCGGACTTCATCGAAAGCAACTACCTCGAGCGGCTGAAAAGCCGCTTTCACCTCGGCTTTTCAACTTACGCGCACGCGCGCATGCATCACGATCTCGCCGAATTTCCGCTCGATTACCGCAAACTGATCGAGCGGCTCGATCACGTGCGCGGCATTCGCATCGAGGTGCGTGCATATGACTCGGCATCGAAGCCCGGCATACTGCAAGACTTTCTCGGCGTCATCGGCTGGCCGTCGAACGTTCCGCTTGCCGAGAGCCGCATCAACGGATCGCTTCCGCTCGTCGAATCGCTGAAGAATTTCTGCCGCGCGCAAGAGCAGCGCGAGTTGACGGAGTCCGAGGAACGGCTGATCGAATTGATCTCGCTCTCTCTCCCGCCTCGGCCTCGCATGAACGGCAGAACGCGCCGCGCGCTGGTGCAGCGCTATGCCGAATCCAATCGCGAACTCGCCGAGCGCTTCGGCCTGCCGTCGCTGATGGAGACGCCGGAATCCAACGACCCGCTCGACGCGGATGTGGAACTCGCGATCGACGACACGCTCGCGGCAATGCCCGATGCGAACGGCGCAACGCTCGATCATCTGTTTTCGAGCGTCTTTCTCGATATTGTCCGATCCGTTGCGGAACGCTTCGGCGCAACCCAGGCAGCGCTCGCGCAAACGCAATTGCTCGCGCTCGAGCGATATGCCGAGATCGAAGCGTTGCGTGCACGACTCGGACGGGCCGAAGCCGAATTGAACGCGCTGCGGTGCGCGTCGTTGCGTACCGAATGACCGGATGACGGACATCCCGCCGGGAAGCGGAATGCACCGCCCGCCGGCGCGTCGGCTCCGCCATCCGTGTCCGGGCTCGAATCTGACCGGCCGACGGCCGGCCGGCATCGATGCCGGCCCTTCGCGCGTTTATCGCCCTCGCGCCGCCCGCAGAATCTTCCGCGCGACGCGGTGCATCAGCGAAGCCGGCGGCGCGGCCTGCTGAACGTTGCCCGCCGCGAGTGCGGCGATTTCGGCGTTCTGCACCCCCAGTTTGGCCTGCAGCGCATCCCGTTCGTGCCACAGCGCGGCCGTCCTCGCGTGTGCGGCCTGTAGAATGCGGAATGCGGCTTCGTCCTTGCTGCGTTGCCCTTGCTGCAGTTGCTGGATCGCCCTCGCGATCTCGGGCGTGCCGCCGATCGACAGCGCATTCGTCGCACTGTCGATCGCCTCGCGCGTCTGCCGCAGGTAGCTGCGGCCGAGCTTGCCGTCCGGCTCGAGATACGTGCCCTCGCACCACTCGTTCCAAGAATGCAGCAACACGATGCGCTCGTCGGCCGGGAAACGGTTGTACGTATCGATCATCGCCTGCGCGAGCCACTGCTTGTAGCCTTCCCCAACGGTATTCACGTGCACGATCGCGCGCGAGCCGTAACGAGGCGTGTTGTCCCACGGCAGCATGACGGTCCGGAAACGACGGTATTCCGTCGGCGGCCGGCCCGCATGGAACTGCGCAAACTTCTGGTAGTCGACGATGCGGCCCGTGAAATCGTCGCCGAGGCCGAGCGAATCGACGTCGTCCGCGAGCACTTCGGCTGGAATCACGTTGGACGGGATCTCGTAGCTCGCGTCGAAGCCGAGCGTACGCGGCTGGATGGGCTCGGGTGTCCAATCATCGACCATCACGAGATAGAGCCCCGGAAAACCGCGCTTCGCCGCCTCGTCGCGCCAGGTTTCCACGGTCGCCAGCATGTTCGGGAACAGATGTGCCTTATAGATCATCAGCAGCGGCTTGCCGCCGATCTTCGTGTAGCGATCGTCCTCGAACACCGGAAACAGCTCACGAATGAACGCGAGGTCGTCTTCGTGCGAGTGCTGCTGCGCAATGATCACCTCCTTGTCGCCGCCGTCCCAGCGCTTGCTCCAGTTCTCGTTTGCCCACAGGAAGAAGAACGGCGCTTTCAGATCGGACTTGATGTAGTTCTCGATCGGCTTGTAGAGCAGCTTCTTGCCGTGGAAATAGTAGTAGTAGAAACAGAAACCGTTGATCCCGTGCTCCAGCGCGAGCTCGACCTGCTCGCGCATCACGTCGAACGCGCGCAGATCGTAGTACCCGAGCTCGCCGGGAATGCGCGGCTGATAATGCCCGTTGAACAGCGGCTTCGCCTTGATGACGTTGTTCCACTCGGTGAAGCCCTTGCCGTGCGCCCAATCGTTTTCCGCGATCGGATGGAATTGCGGCAGATAGAACGCGAACGTGCGCGGAATTTCCGACGCCGGGATCGAATGGTCGAGCGGACGGGCGGACGCGTCGCCGAGTGCGGACGACAGCTGAATGCCGCTCTCGCCCGGCAGATCGCGGATCGAGCTCTTCGGTTCGGCCGGCAGGCCGCCGACCGGCTCGACAGGCCGTGACTCGCGCGCGCCGAATCGGAGATAGTGCAGCAGCGGATTCACGCCCGCCGTCGCTACGTCCGAGTTGTGGCGCAGGTAAGCGTTGCTGCAGAACATCGGCCCCGGCGAATAGCCCTTCGCGCCGCCCACGAGGATGAAGTGATCCACCGCGCTCAGCGACGAACGCTCGATTTCCGGATAATGAATCGCGTACCAGCCCGCGTCGAAGAACGGCGACCCGAGCACGGCGGCGCGATCGTCTTCGGACACGATGCCGCGAGACGAATCGTCGGTTGCCGCAACCGCGGTGGCGTCGGCCTCACGCGCGCCGGTCGCGGTGTTTTCGCGTTCGTCGAGCAGCGTGTTCACGTACCGCACCGCATCGACCACCTCGTCCAGTCGCAGCGTGCGGGCGGGGCCGGTCAGGTTGCGCACCAGCTTGACGTCGGGTCCGTCGCTGCCGTAGAGGCCCGTGTACGGCGTGTACTGGCGGAACGCGCCCATGCGCCCCAGAAGCACGATTCCGGGCGTTTCCACCGCATTCGCGAGATGAGCCGGCCCACTGTCGACGCCGATGAAAAAGCGTGCGCGGCGAATCACTTCGGCCGTTTCCATGATGGACGTCTTGTTCAGCAGATCGATCGAATCGCCGATCAGAGGCGACGACGTCGCGCCGGCCTTGCCGACGCCGATCTCGACGATCTGCAGCTTCAGCTCGCCGCTGATCCAGTCGGCGAGGCCGCGCCAGTTCTGGTTCGTCCAGTCCTTTTCGAGGTTGTTCGATTCGCGATGAATGACACAGAAGCGCTCGGGGAGCCGCAACGCATCGACCGCTTTCCTGTGCTGCTCGCCGAGATAAAGGCGCGGAGCGGCAGACAGCTTGGGCAAGCCGGCGCCGATGCTGAACGCTTCGAGCAGCGCGCCGTGATCGAGCCATTCGTACGCGTTGATGTACGGATTGCCGTGCTGCTTGACGAGCGGGATGCGGCAGTGCGAGCAGACGCGATAGTTGACATGCAGATCGACGACCTGGTCGTATTTGCCGTGCCGGGAAATCTTGATCCAGTCGGTCAGGCACTCGACGGGTATCGTTTCGTCAACGTAAGGATTGGAATCGATAATCTCCCGATAGCCCTCGGCAACGACCCACGACAGCTTGCATTCCGGATATCGCGTCTTCAGGTATCGAGCCACCGGCTCACAGGCGACGATGTCGCCGATATGTTCCACCAGACCGATAACGATTTTCATCCCAACTCCAGTTTACGTGCTTGAACTACAAGCTTTCCTATTGCCAAATTAATGCGCTCGACTGCCGCGGGCATTCGCGTTCAGCGCCCGAGCGCCCTCTTCAACGAGCGAAGTGGAGCAGTCAGCCGCCAGCTCCGTGACCGATAGATCTGCGCGAGCGCACCCTCGAGGGACGCGACCTGTTCGGCGAACCGTCTTTCCTCGTCCCGGCACTCGCCGAGATCACGCCGGAGCGCGTCCCGTTCCGCCGCCTGCTTGCCGTCCAGCGCGGCGAGATCCACCGCGTGCTGCTCGCGCAATGCATGGATTTCGGCCGCGTGATGCTCGCGCAACACGTCGATCGCGCGAACGAGTTCGGCAACGCGAGCGTCTTCGCCCCGGGCTTCGTACTTCTCGTCCAGACAGACCGTCCCGCCGCTCCGAGCCGCCGCGCACGCACGCAAAACCTCGTGCTCGTATTGCGGCTTGTTCATCAATGCGAGCGCGAGATCGTCGGCCGTCTCGATGTCGAGGACGAGCTCGCACGCGCGGGGCGCGTATTGGCGCAGCGGGTCGTGTTCTCCGCGAGGCGTTCCGACGAGCGCCACCTCACGCGCGCGGCCGAAAATATTTTCGGATTCCCCACGAAAATTCTCCGCATTGTATGCGAGGACGACGTGGGCCCGGACCCGGTAATCGAACTCCTTGAGCACGTTCAGCGCGCGCAGGCCGTCTTCGAGCGAGTTGCACTCCGCATAGACCACCGGTTCGCAGCGACGGATCGTCGACACGCCGCCGCGCAGAACCATGTCCTCCATGCCCTCGACGTCGATCTTGATCAGCGCGCAAGACGGCACGCTCAGGTCGTCGATCGCGACCGATCGGGACGTCAGGCTCTCATGCGGGCCGTCGATCGCCTCCTGCCCGGCAAACGATGCGCGAGGATTCAGCGCGTCTCGCAACGACGCGCTTCCGTAGCTGCCCGGCGACATGATGTCGATCGACGGAATGTGCTCGTCCTTCGCCGTCGCCGACGCGATCGCATTCTCGAGCCGGACGTTGACGAGCCCGTTCGCATGCATGTTCCGCGTCAGCAACTCGAAGCTGCGCGGCTGCGCCTCGATCGAGACGACTTGGCCGGCCGCGCCGACACGCCGCGCGAATGCGAGCGAGTGCGTGCCGATGTAAGCGCCGACGTCGATCACCGTATCACCCGCCCGGATCGTCGACAGCATGAAGCTCAACTCGTTCTCGGCCCATTCCCCGTACTTGCGCAGCGACTCGCTGAGCGCGCCGGTATCGTTGGCAAAGAGGGTCAGCTCGCCATGCCTGGACGAAATAGTCTCGAACAATACGTCACGATCCTTCACGATGCTCACCTTGATTTCTTAATAATGTTGATCGCCGAGGATGTCCCCGGCCTTGGCCCCTCGAAATACTTCGCGTCGCACCTGCATCCGTCGCGCGTGGAGACGACGACGCGCCCACCGCGAGGACCAAGCGGCGGACCGCCTGCATCATTGCCGTCCGCGCGTTCAATCCGCACCGTTTCCGGCCTCACGGTTCACACCGTCGTCGAAGAGTTCGTCGTACGACACCGTGGCCGTGCCCAGCTTGCCGACCACGATCCCCGCGGCGCGATTTGCGTGGCGCACGGCCTCGACGAGCGGAATCCGCGCGCCGAGCATCGCCGCCAGCGTCGCGATCACAGTGTCGCCTGCGCCCGAAACGTCGTATACCTCGCGAGCCAGTGCGGGCTCGTGCACGATGCCGTCGTCCGTAAAAAGCGTCATGCCCTCCTCGGAGCGGGTGAGCAGGAGACATGCAATGTCGAGCCGAGCCCGCAGGCCGTTCACGCGCGACACGAGATCCGCCTCCGAATCCCACTGGCCGATGACCTGGCGCAGCTCCGCCCGGTTAGGCGTTATCACCGTGGCGCCGCGGTAACGCTCCCAATCGTCGCCTTTCGGATCGATCAGAACCGGCTTTCCGGCCCCTCGCGCCGCTTCGATCATTCGCGTCACGTGAGTGAGGCCGCCTTTCGCGTAATCGGAAAAGAGCACGACGTCCTGCTCATGCAAGATCGATTCGAACGTCGCGAGCCCGGCGAGCAGCACCTCGTGGGCGGGCGTATTCTCGAAATCGACCCGCAGCAACTGTTGCTGCCGCGACAGCACACGCAACTTGATCGTCGTCGGCAACGCGGGGTCGCGCCCGAGATGCGCGGTGACGCCGCTATGCTCGAGCAACTCGACGATGCGCTCACCCGGCTCGTCGCTGCCGACGACGCAAAGCAGGCCGGAGCGAGCCCCGATCGCGACGACGTTGCGCGCAACGTTGGCCGCCCCGCCCAGGCGATCCTCGGTACGCTGAATCCGCACGACAGGCACGGGCGCTTCGGGCGAAATGCGCTCGACGTCGCCGAACCAGTATCGATCGAGCATCACGTCGCCGACGACGAGCACGCGAGCTGCCGCCAGCGTCTCGTGCCCGACGTGCGCCGCGCCGTTTCGCGTCGTTCGGACTGCCTGTGCCTCAGATGTTTGGGCCATACGAATTTCAAATGGAAGATCATCATCGACGGAACCGTGCGCATGCATCGGACAACCGCCCCTTCGTCCGCCGCCGGGCGCGACGAAGCCCGGCCGGCCGCTCACCGCCGACGACGCAAGCGTCTGACTGCCTGCAGACTGCGTCGCGCGAGCGGCTTCACGCCGGGCACGCGCAGCGCCCTTTCGATCGACGCCTCGACCCGCAAGCCGATGCGCCGCGCCATCGTCGGCACCACCGACGCGGACGCTCCCGCATGCACGAGTTCGTCGAGCCGGCGCAAGCGCTCGACGAGCGATTCATACGACGCCGTCGCGCGCGCCTGCTCGAGCGCATGGAAGACTTCGCGCGCCGAACGATCCCAGCCGTTCTTTTCTCCGGGCCGGCTCGGCGTGATCCAGCGCACACCGTTCTCGCGCAGGTCATCGACGAGATCCGCCAGCGAGCGGAAGTAGTGAATGTTCTCCGCGCCCTCGATTCCGCACGCGAGTTCGCGGTACAGCGACGACTCGCGCACGTAGATCGGCCGCTTTCGCGCGATCGAATGGAGAATCGGGAATCCGAAGCCTTCGTAGTGGCTAGGGAAGATCACGGCCTCGGCATCGGAATAGAAGCGTTCGAATGTTTCGTTCGACAGGTTTCCGCTCTCGTGCGCCGCGATGTTCGGGTAAGGCGACGGCTCGTCGCCGTATCCGACCGCCACGACCTTGCGCTCCGGAAACGCGGCGGCAATGGCATCCGCCGTCTGGCGCACGAACTTGTGGCAGAAATGATTGCCGATCACGAACAGGTGCGGCTGCGTACCGGGGGTGCGCTCGCTCGGCTTCGCGTACTCGGTCACGTCGAGCGAGTGACGCGATGCTCGTCGCAACACTCTCCGGCCGATCGGGAAACGAGCGGCGATGCGATCGAGGGTGTAGCGCGAATTCGTGAACAGCACGTCGATCTGATCGAAGACATAGCGCCAGACCCTGTGATCGAACGTCAAGGTCAGGTAGCCGCAATCGTACGAGATCGTGTCGAGCATGAAGATGCCGACCACGGGCGCGCGTCGGACGATGCGCTCGACCGTATCCACATCGAACGGCTGGCCGACGCGCACGATCGCCGTCACTTTTGCGCGCGCATCGTGGACGTCGAGCCGGCGCACACCGCTTAATTTGTCGAGCCCGTGAAACTTCCACGCGGCCGGGTCCATGTAGACCGCGATCTCGCAATGCTGCGGCCACGTGCGCACGGCGGCCTCGAGCAGCTTGATGCCTGACTCGAAGGTGCCGTTGTAGTAAGCGCCGAACGTCGAGAAGTCAAACGCGAACGTGAGCTTGCCGTCGTCGCTCTCGAGGTATTCGACGAGCGCTTCCGCTTGATGCTCGGGCGAGCTGAAATAAGCGCGGATCAGCGGCAGGTATTCGGGGTAGCGTGCCTGCAGGATCGGAGCGTTGTTGTCCTCGCGCGCCGCGCGCGAGCTCGCCGACTCGGCGAACGACTGCTCTCCTTCGTGCCACACGAACGCGTGATTCGCGAGGACCGCGCGATAGCCGCATCGGTTGGCCCGGTAGATCAGGTCGTTCTCCTCGTTGTAACCCTTGCCGTAGACGGGATCGAACGAACCGAGTTCGGCGAAGATCGCCCATTTCACATGCAGGCAGAAGCCGACCGCGGTCGGCACATACGAATACCGGGGAAGATACGACGATTGCCTGAGAAACCCCGCATATCCGTCGTCCGGCGCGACATGACGATCCAGGAACGAATGCGGCAGCGTCGCGATGGTCGCGTTGTTGCTGCGCGGAGATACGAAGCCGATCATCGGATCGAGCCGGCTCACCGCACACACCTCGCGCAGCGCGCCAGGGAAAACGATCGTGTCGGAGTTGAGAAGAACGATGTCCGCACGCTCGCGCTTCGCCACTTCGAACGCGCGGTTGCACGTTCCGATGAATCCCAGGTTCTGCTCGTTGCGCACGATGTGCAATGCAAACTGGCAGGCCGCGCCGACGCACCGATCGAGCTCGGCCTGGAGCGCCGGGTAATCGGGGCTGTCGTTGAAAAAGAAGACCGTCGCGTTCAATTCGCGCAATTCGTCCGCGACCGCGTTGAGTGCGGCGAACACTCGCGCGACGAGTTCCTCCTTCTTGTAGAAGGGCACGACCACATGCAACCGTTCGCTCGCGCGCATGTCGTCGCCGGCGAACGTCGCGGGCTCCGTGTCGGGATCGATCAGCGTTTCCCGCAATCCGTAGATCACGCTCTGCAGCGTGATCGTCCGCGCGTTCGCAGCGGTGTCGGCCAACGCATCGCCGTGGGCAGACGACACGACCGGCGCGATCGCGGCAGCGGCTTCGCCCAGCGGGAGCAGACCGCGATAGTCGAAATGTGCCGCTTTCTCGGCCGGCACCAGGATCAACGCGCGGTCGACGCGCTCGCCGAAGACATTGACCACGCAACGGCGATAGTTGTCCGGATTGAACGCGTGGCTGTCGCACGCGTATGCGGCATACCCTTGCCCCACGGCCGGCGTGAGCGCCGATGCCAGATCGGCGAGCTGCGAATCGGCAACCACGACGACAGGACGATGCTTGGCGATCAGGTCCGCGCATTCGCGCAGCGCGCGCCCCGCCTCCTCGCCGTCGCCGACGTATACGACGTCGGCCGCCGTCACGCCGGCGGCGGTCAGCGCAACGCCGCTCGCGTACGGAATCACGTTTGACGTCAGTCGATTGAGTTCAATGTTTCGCGCCAACAGTTCCGCTTGACCGGCGCGTGACTCAACCGCGTACACGCGCCCCTGCTTGCCGGCCCTGCGGGCGAACGCGAGCGCGCGAGCGCCGATCGACGCGCCCAGATCGAAAACCGTCGCGCCCGGTGCGACGAAGCGCCGGACCGACAGCAACTCGCGCTCCGCCCACTCGCCGTAGAGCCGCAGCGATTCCGACGTCGAACAGCCGTCGGGAAGGGTTTCGAACAATCCGTATCTACATTGCAGTTGCGTCATCACGCGGATCTCTGAATCAATTAATGTCGAAGGTCACGGACAGCCCGGGCGCGCCGAATTTCCCATGGACGAGATTCGTGCCAAGCGCCGTCAGCACGATCACGTCGTGCATCAGATGGTGCTGCACGTGATCGCTGCCCGGACCCTCCGCAATGGCGACGTCGATCAGGTATTCGCCCCGGATCATCGCCGGGAAGCGCATCCTGAACACCGCTTCGACCTCCTTGCCCTCCTCCACCGAGATCGCATGATGTCGGAAGTAGCTGTCCGTACTTTCCGCCATCAGCTTTTGCCCCTTGTTGTCCTTGAGCACGAAGCCGATGGCAGGATACGTCATGGGTTTCTTGACGTCGGCGCGAACCACGAGGCTCACATCCTCCTCGGACATGAATTCGCTGACGGCCCTGCCTTGCGCGTCGCGGAAAAAGACCGCCGTGATCGTCGCGCCGCCGAGACCCAAGCTTTCCGCATCAGGCCGGAACGCGGACGCGTGATAGTGAACCGGCGGCACGGAATCCGTCACGTACCTGCGATGCCCGTCGCGCCGCGGCGACTCGAGTGCGGGCATCGCCGCCGAATCGCCGTTCGTCGAGGCATCGGCGATTGCCTGGCCGTTTGCCCTTTCCGAATAGAGATCGCGCAGATAGACCATCGCGATCTCTTTCGGCGCGCCGGTCTGATACAAGTATTCGTCGCCCTCGCGCCGAAGCAGGATCGCCGACTCGCACAGCGCGTTCACCGCGCCCATGTCGTGACTCACGAACAACAGCGTTCCGCCGCCTTCCTTGAAATCGAGCAGGAAGCGAATGCACTTTTGCTGGAAGAATGCGTCGCCGACGCTCAGCGCCTCGTCGACGATCAGAATGTCCGCGTCGACGTGCGCGATCACCGCGAATGCAAGACGGACGAACATTCCGCTCGAATACGTCTTGACCGGCTGATCGACGTAATCGCCGATGCTCGCAAACGCGACGATCGTCTCGAAGCGCGCGTCGACTTGCTCGCGCGTCAGACCGTAGAGCGACGCGGCAAGATACACGTTCTCGCGGCCTGTGAACTCGGGGTTGAAGCCCGCGCCCAATTCGAGCAACGCCGCCACCTTGCCGTTGACCGTGATGCGCCCTTCGGTGGGCGTGAGCGTGCCGCAGATCATCTGCAGCAGCGTGGACTTGCCCGCGCCGTTGCGGCCGATAATCGCGACCGTCTTGCCCTTCTCCACCGTGAAGGACACGTTGCGAACCGCCCAGAACTCGCGGAAATAGGTTCTCCGACCGCGAAAGATCATCTGCATCAAGCGATCGCGGGGCTTGTCGTAAATGTGATAGCACTTGCTCAGATTTTCGATCTGAATGGCAACTTCAGAGGACATCCGCAAACCCCTTTCTCGTCTTCTCGAACCACGTGTATCCGCCCCACAGCACGATCAGCGAGACGGCGAGAACGGGCAGGAACGCATCCAGCGCGATGCCGTCGCGCCACATCAGCACGCGCCGCACTTGCTCGATGATCGGCACGAGCGGATTCAGGCCGGCGATTGCACGGAACCGCGCCGGAATCGCTTGTGCAGGATAGAAGATCGGCGTCATGAACATCAGCACCGTCGTGACGAGACCGGTGATCTGCGCGGTATCGCGAACATAAACGCCCAGCGCGGAAAAAAACCACGCGATTCCGAGTGAAAAGAACACGAGGGGCAGCAGCGCAATCGGGAAGAGCAGCACCGTGATCGACGGCACGCCGATCGCCGCGGCGTAGAAAATGAGCCAGACGACGAAGCTCACGAACATGTGGAACAACGCGACGGCAACCGTGACGCAAGGCAACACTTCGAGCGGAAACACGACGCGCTTCACGTAGTTGGCGTTCGACAGGATCAGCGTCGGTGATCGGTTCAGGCACTCGGCAAACATGTTGAACACGAGCAGCCCCGCAAACAGGACGAGCGCGAACTCGCTCGTCGAGCCGGTGCCGCCGGGCCAGCGCGACCGGAAGATCACGCCGAACACGAACGCATAGACGGCGAGCATGAGGATCGGCTGGAATACCGACCAGAACATTCCGAGGAGGGAGCCGCGATACCGTCCCAGCACTTCGCGAACGGTCAAGGCAATGATCAGACTTCGGTGCTCGCGCAGCGAACGCAGCATTCGCACCGGTGAGGTAAGTATAGGCAACATATTTTCCAGTCAGACCTGTCGGCGAAGTCACGAACGCACGGCGGCACATGTTGCGTGCCCGGCGCAGTGCTTGCGGCCAAGGTTGTTGTCGAAACGGGCGACGCCGTCCGCTTCAAGATACGCTCGCACGTCCGCTTCAGTCATGTCCGCGAGTGCTCGATCCCGGCCGTCGAGCCGACGCTATACACCGAGCCGGGCCCGTATCGCGGTTCGTCGTGACGCAAACGACGCGGCGGCGATGCCGGCACGCGCGGCGCCGGCGATCGGCCACCCATATGCCGACGTCGGCAAGAGGAAATGCGGCGGGCGCGACACCGGACCGAATCCCAACGGCGAGACCGATCGAATGCCCCGCTAGCGAAGCCGCTTCGGAAGCGTTCGCCTTCGCAAGAAACGCTGCAATGGGAATCGCACTCGCACCGGTGCCGACGAACTCGAGAACGGCCAAGCGAGCAACGCCATCGATGCGTCGCATCGGCGCGGTTGCGACCGCACGGGATTCGGGGGCAGCCGCCGTCTTCGAGCCGATCATTGCCGTCGAGCCGCCGCCGGAACGAGCCGCCTGCTGCGGCGCGACGAATTCAGCACATCGGACGACGCGTACTCGCAAATCTTCGCCGCGCGATGAAGGCTCCTGGCGAGTTCCTGCGCCACCACAAGACATCATTGGAAGAATCGACATATCGCAGGGCTAAATTGCTTACGTCCAAACTTACAATTGCGGTAGCAGTCTAGACTCTCGATAATTGTAGAATTATCGCACGACATGAGACGGGAACTCATGTGCTCTGCTCCGCCTGCGCCGCGCTGTCGCGTCCATGCCGCACCGTGTCTCGGCACGCGTTGAATCGTCTTGTCGCGCGTCCATCGAATCCATCACCAGGTAGCTTGTCTTGTCATTGCGCTCCGACGCCATCGTCGTCACATACGAACCGGATACTGCCGCGCTGCTGCGCCTCGTCACCACTCTTGCACCGCAAGTCGGCAAGATCACGATCGTCGACAACGGCTCGGCCAACCTGTCGCAGTGGCGGGAGCGGCTGCCGGCCTCGCAGGTCGAGCTCATCGCGCAACCCGTCAACGCGGGCATTGCGCTGGCGCTCAATCAGGGCTTCGCCGCCACGCACCAGCGGGGCACGGCCGAGTTCGCGGTGTTGTTCGATCAGGACAGCACGCCTTCCGCGGACATGGTCGACCGCCTAGAACACTACTACGACGAGTTCGCGGCCCGCGGTCCCGTCGCCCAAGTGGGCCCCTACTTCTTCGAGCAGAACCGCGGCCAATATCTGCCTTTCATCGAGTTCAAGGCAGGCTTCCCGCGCCGCAAGCACGCGACGGGCACACGAAACTGGACGACCGCCGACTACCTGATCACGTCCGGCGCGCTCGTCTCGCTACGCACGATCGCCGAAGTCGGCCCGCTCGACGCATCACTGTTCATCGACTACGTCGACATCGAATGGGGTCTGCGCGCGAAGGCGGCCGGCTTCCAGAGCTATGGCGTCTTCGACGTCCGCATGCAACACGCGATCGGCGAAAAAGCACTCAATCTCGGCGCGGTTCGCATCGCGATGCACAGGCCCGTTCGCCGCTATTACTACTACCGCAACGCCATCCTGTTATGCCGGCGACGCTACGTGCCGATCAGCTGGAAGCTCCACGAAACGACTCGCCTCTTCGTGAAGTTCTGGATCTTCGCGCTGTTCTCGAGACATCGGATAGCCGACGTACGCATGATGTTGCGCGGAACGTTCGACGGCCTGGCCGGACGCACCGGCAAGTATGGCGAGCGAGGCGCCGATCGCGCCCCCGGCCAGGCGCGTTGAAACGCGCTTACCGCTCTTCGAGACAGAGCCGCAACGCCTCCCGCCAATCCGGAGCCCTCAGCCCGAACACCGCTTCGAGCTTGTCGCCGGACATTCGCGAATTGGTCGGACGCTTCGCCGGCGACGGATAGGCCGAAGCCGGAATCGGCTGCACATCGGGCCGCCTGTCCAACTGCGACAGCTCGAAGATCGCCGACGCGAAACCATGCCACGACGTTCCGCCGCCGGCCGTCATGTGATAAACGCCCGAGCGCTGCCGCCACCATTCCGGATCGTCCGCCGCAAACGCCTGTGCGACCACGTGCGCAGTCAGCGTCGCAATCGTGTTGCTCCAGGTCGGCGCGCCGAATTGGTCGGAAACCACTTTCAATTCAGGCCGTTCGGCGCCGAGCCGCAACATCGTCAGCAGAAAGTTCTTACCGCGCGTGCCGTACACCCAGCTCGTGCGAAACGTGAAGTAGCGCCCGCCGACGGCCGCAATCGCCTGCTCGCCCGCGAGCTTGGTCCGGCCATAAACGTTTTGCGGATCAATAGGATCGTCCTCGACATAGACGCCATCCTTGTCGCCGCTGAACACGTAATCCGTCGAATAGTGGATCAACGCCGCGCCCAGTCGTTCAGCCTCTTCGGCAAGCGCGCCCGGCGCTTCGCCGTTGATGCGCATCGCGAGCTCCGGCTCGCTTTCGGCCTGGTCCACGGCGGTGTAGGCGGCGGGATTGACGATCAGGGCCGGCCGCACGTCGCGCACCACGGTTCGCAGCTGATCGAGATTCGCGAGATCCAGCTTCGCGCGATCCAACGCGACGATCCGCCCCAGTCCCTGCAGCGTTCTCGCGAGTTGAAATCCGACCTGACCGCTGACGCCCGTCACGAGGATCGTTCGCTTGCTGGTTTGAGCGCTCATGAACACCTCTTACGCGAAGACTTCGGCATCGGCAAGCAGCCTGCCCGCCGCATCCTTCGCCGCAAGCAGCGGCTCGAAATCGATCGGCCATTCGATCCCGATCGCCGGATCGTTCCACACGATGCTCCGCTCGAATTCGGGATACCAGTAATCGGTCGTCTTGTAGAGGAACTGCGCAGCCTCCGACAGCACGATGAAGCCGTGCGCGAAACCGGGCGGCACCCACAACTGCCGATGGTTGTCGCTCGACAGCACGACGCCCACCCATTTGCCGAAATTCGGCGAGCTCTTGCGGATGTCGACCGCGACATCGAACACTTCGCCTTCGACCACGCGCACGAGCTTGCCCTGCGCATGCTGGATCTGATAGTGCAGCCCGCGCAGCACGCCCCTCGCCGAGCGCGAATGATTGTCCTGGACGAACTCGACGCCCGCCTCCACCTGCTCGGCGAATTCCCGCGCGTTGAAGCTTTCGAAGAAGAAGCCCCGCGCGTCGCCGAACACCTTCGGCTCGATGATCTTGACTTCAGGCAGCGCCGTCGGCGTTACTTGGATGGCCATGCGACTTGATCCGTGAGAATGTGTTTCAGATATTGTCCGTAGCCGTTCTTCGCGAGCGGCTGCGCGAGCTTCAGCACCTGCTCCGCGTCGATCCACTGCCGGCGGTACGCGATCTCCTCGGGACACGCGACGACGAGCCCCTGGCGCTTTTGCAGCGTCGCGATGAACGTCGCCGCTTCGATCAGCGAATCGTGCGTGCCCGTATCGAGCCACGCATAACCGCGCCCCATGATTTCGACGTTGAGCGCGCCCGCGGCGAGATAGCGGGAATTCACGTCGGTGATCTCCAGCTCGCCGCGCGCGGACGGCTTGATGTCCGCCGCGATGTCGCACACCTGGTCGTCGTAGAAGTACAGCCCCGTCACCGCGTAGTTCGAACGCGGCTTCGCGGGCTTCTCCTCGATCGACAGCGCGCGGAAATCGCGGTCGAACTCGACGACGCCGTAGCGCTCCGGATCGTGCACGTGGTAGGCGAACACCGTCGCGCCCGATTCCTGCTCCGACGCCCGGTCGAGCTGCTTCGCGAGATCGTGGCCGTAGAAGATGTTGTCGCCGAGAATCAGCGTCGACGGATCGCGGCCGACGAATTCGCGGCCGATGATGAACGCCTGCGCGAGCCCGTCCGGCGACGGCTGCACCGCATAGCGGATGTTCATCCCCCACTGGCTGCCGTCGCCCAGCATCGCCTCGAAGCGAGGCGTGTCCTGCGGCGTCGAGATGATCAGCACGTCGCGGATGCCCGCCACCATCAGCGTCGACAGCGGGTAATAGATCATCGGCTTGTCGTAGACCGGCAGAAGCTGCTTCGACACGGCGTGCGTGATCGGATACAGCCGCGTGCCGGAACCGCCGGCGAGAATAATGCCCTTGCGTGCCATCGATTCAACCTTTACGCGCGTTGCGCGTAGTTCGTTTCGACCCACTTGCGGTAATCGCCCGACACCACCTCGTCGACCCATTCCTGGTTGTCGAGGTACCAGCGCACGGTCTTCGCGAGGCCCGTCTCGAACGTCTCGGCCGGCTTCCAGGCGAGCTCGCGCTCGAGCTTGCGCGCGTCGATCGCATAGCGGCGATCGTGGCCCGGGCGATCGGTCACGTACGTGATCTGATCGCGGTACGACCCCGCGGCTTTCGGCCGCGCTTCGTCGAGCAGATCGCACAGCGTGTACACGACGTCCAGGTTCTTCTTCTCGTTCCAGCCGCCGACGTTGTACGTCTCGCCCGGCACGCCGCGCGCGAGCACTTCGCGAATCGCGCTGCAGTGATCGCCGACATAGAGCCAGTCGCGCACGTTCTGGCCGTCGCCGTAGACGGGCAGCGGCTTGCCGCCGAGCGCGTTCGCGATCATCAGCGGAATCAGCTTCTCGGGAAACTGATACGGACCGTAATTGTTCGAGCAGTTCGTCGTGAGCGTCGGCAACCCGTACGTGTGATGGTACGCGCGCACGAGATGATCGGAGCCCGCCTTCGTCGCCGAGTACGGGCTGTTCGGCGCGTAAGGCGTGGTTTCGGAGAACTGCGGATCGGTCGCGGACAGCGAGCCGAACACTTCGTCCGTCGACACGTGCAGGAAACGGAACGCGGCCTTCGCATCGGCGTCGAGCGCGCTCCAGTACTGGCGCGCGGCCTCGAGCAGCGTGAAGGTGCCGACCACGTTCGTCTGCACGAAATCGGCCGGGCCGTGAATCGATCGATCGACGTGGCTCTCCGCCGCGAAGTGCACGATGGCCCGCGGCTTGTGCTGCGCCAACAGAGCGTCGATTGCAGCGCGATCGCAGATGTCGACGCGCGCGAATACGTGCTTCGGATTCCCCTGCAACGACTTCAACGTGCCGAGGTTGCCCGCGTACGTCAGCTTGTCGACGTTCAGCACCGCTTCGCCGGATTGTGCCAGCCAGTCAAGCACGAAGTTGGCGCCGATGAAACCGGCGCCGCCCGTTACCAAGATCATGGGATTCCTTTGCTGAAATTGGGAGTCGGTCAAACAACCGGCGTGATGTCAGCATGGCCGGCATGTTCGGGAGAATGCCGTTGGTCGCTCGAGTGTCACCGCCGGTTGCGGCCGCGAGGCTCGATCGAACCATGCGCCCAAGTCGGCAGCACACAGCTACTGCCCCACAAGGCCGCAATTATACGGGCAAGGAAGTGAAAAAACATCCCTCTAACATCTTGAAACAGCTCGGGAAGTGTGCTTGCAACTCGATATTTTCGAGAACGTTTCTACCGCAGCGGCCAATGCCGGATCGCATTTTTTCTGCCACCGATCCGCCCGGATCGATGGGGTTTCTTGTGATACCGTGAACCCGGTTTGGTCTCGAATGCAAAGGAATGACATCTATCTCCAGCGGCCCGCCGATCGCCTTCGGCGACCTCCAAGGTTGCCACGACGCCTATCGGCGGCTCCTCGACAAGCTCTCCCCGGCGGCCGGCACGCCGCTCTGGTTCGCAGGCGACCTCGTCAACCGGGGCCCCGCGTCGCTCGCGACGCTGCGCGAGATCGCCGCGCTCGGCGAGCGCGCGGTCGCGGTGCTCGGCAATCACGATCTGCACCTGCTCGCGGTCGCGGCCGGCATCCGCACGCTGAAGCCGGGCGACACGATCGGCGAGATCCTCGACGCCCCCGACGCCGACGATCTGATCGAATGGGTGCGCCACCGGCCGTTCGCGCATTTCGAGCGCGGCATGCTGATGGTGCATGCCGGCGTGCTGCCGCAATGGGACGCGACGCTCGCGCTCGAGCTCGCCGACGAACTGCAGCGCGCGCTGCGCGCGCCGAACTGGCACGACACGCTGCGCAACCTGTACGGCAACGACCCCAATTGCTGGAGCCCGAACCTGAAGAGGACGGATCGGTTGCGAGTCGCGTTCAACGCGTTCACGCGCATTCGCTTCTGCACGCCCGCAGGCGCGATGGAATTCAGGGCGAACGGCGGCCCGGCGGCCGCGCCCGCCGGCTATCTGCCGTGGTTCGACGCGCCCGGGCGAAAGAGCGCGGACGTCACGGTCGTCTTCGGCCACTGGGCCGCATTGGGACTGATGCTGCGCGACAACCTGGTCGCGCTGGATTCGGGATGCGTATGGGGCAATCGGCTGTCGGCCGTGCGGCTCGCGCACGAGCCGGCCGAGCGCGCGGTTACGCAGGTCGCGTGCGAACGCTGCGGGGCGGCGGACGAATAACCAACCGTCTCGGCAAGCCCGACCGTGCGGGAATGCGGCCGGCGGGCGCCGCCGCCTCCCGCCGGTCGATGCCTCATTGCGCCTACCCCTCGCGGCGCGGCATCGCGTCGACGCTTACCTCCGGCTCGGCCTCGCCCTCGGATTCGCCGGCCGGCTCGGCGGGCGTCGGATGCGCGGCGGCGGCAAGCCGCGCGAGATCCGCATCGAGCGGCCGCTCGACGTCTCGCTGCATCCGTGCAAGCGCATCGGCGATCGCCGCGCGCGCGCGCGCGGCCATTTCTCGCCGGTCGCCCGTCGCGGCGATTGGCTCGCACACGTAGAGATGCGCGGTGAGCGGCCCGCCGCTCAGCACCATGTCGAGCGACCTGGCAAGCGACAGATCGCCGACGTATGCCGGCGCAACCGACTGGCGCCCGCGCCCGTCTTCATACATCAGGCAGATCGGCTGCACCGCGCAGCCGGCCGACACCACCGCCTGAAACAGGTTCGAATGGAACGGCAGCAGCCCGAGGCCGTCGGACGTCGTGCCTTCCGGAAACACGCACATCAGCTCGCCCTTGTCGAGGCGCTCGGCAAGCTCGTGCATGATCCGCTTCGCCTCGCTGCGTTTCTCGCGCTGGATGAACACGGTTCCGAGGCGCTCGGCGAGCCAGCCGACGACGGGCCACGCGCGCACCTCCGCCTTCGACACGAACGGCGTCGGCCGCCACGCGTTGATCACGTAGATGTCGAGCCACGACACGTGATTGCCGACGACGAGCGCGCGCTCGTCGAGCCGCGCCGCGTCGTTGTGCACGACGAGCCGCATTCCGCAAAGCTGCAGCATCTTCACGGTCCAGCGCCGCGTGATGTCCAGGCGGCGCGCGGGCGTCACGCGCTCGAAGAACAATGCGACGACCGCCATCCCGCGCAGCAGATGCAGGACGAGGCGCGTCTTGCGTAGGGCTCTCATGATGGGGCTCGCGTCAGCGGCGCTCGAACGCGACCTGGCCGCCGACGAGCGTCGCGCACACGCGCGCGGGCAGCTCGTAGCCGAGGAACGGCGTGTTGTGGCCCTGGCTCTTCAGCGCGCGGGGCTCGACGCGCCAGTGCGCATTGGGATCGAACACGCACAGGTCGGCGAGTGCGCCTTCTTCGACGCGCCCCGCGGGCAGCTTCAGCACGCCGGCGGGCGCCGAGCTGATCTTCGCGAGCGCGCGCGCCATCGGCACGCCGGCTTCCCGCGCCCATTTGACGGTCAGCGACAGCAGCAGCTCGAGGCCCGTCGCGCCCGGCGTCGCCTCGGCGAACGGCAGCAGCTTCTCGTCGTCGTCGACGGGCGTATGGTCCGAGCAGATCGCGTCGATCGTGCCATCGGCGAGCGCGGCGCGAATCGCTTCGCGGTCGCGCTCGGTGCGCAGCGGCGGATCGAGGCGGAACTGCGCGTCGAAGTAGCCGATGTCGACGTCGATCAGATGCAGGTGGTTCGCGGCGACGTCGCAGGTCACGGGCAGGCCCTCGGCCTTCGCCGCGCGCACGAGCGCGACGCCCGCCGCCGACGACAGCCGCGCGACGTGCACGCGCGCCCCCGTCACGCGCATCAGCTCGAAGAGCGTGTGCAGCGCGATCGTCTCGGCCGCGACCGGCACGCCCGACAGGCCGAGCCGCGACGCGACAGGCCCGCTCGCCGCGACGCCGCCCTTCGCGAGGAACGCGTCGACGGGCCGCAGCCACACGGCGTAGCCGTAGGTGCTCGCATACTGCAGCGCGCGCAGCAGCACCTGCGTATCGGCGACGGGCGCATCCGCCTGCGTGAAGCCGATGCAGCCCGCTTCGGTCAGCTCGACCATCTCGGTGATGGTCTGCCCTTTCAGGCCGACCGTCAGCGCGCCGAGCGGATACACGTGCGCCTGGTGCAGGTTGCGCGCGCGGAACTTCAACATCTCGACGAGGCCCGGCTCGTCGAGCACGGGATCGGTGTCGGGCGGGCACACGAGGCTCGTCACGCCGCCCGCGACCGCCGCGGCCATTTCGGATTCGAGCGTCGCCTTGTGCTCGTAGCCCGGCTCGCGCAGCCGCGCCGACAAATCGACGAAGCCCGGCGCGACGATCTTCCCGGCCGCGTCAATCGTCTTCGCCGCGTTGAAATCGGCGGGGGCCGCGCCGATCGCGGCCACCTTGCCGGCCGCGACGAACACGTCGGCCTGCCGCTCTATGCCGGCCGCCGGATCGATGAGCGTGCCGCCTTTGATATGAATCTTCATGCGCTGTCTGTTGATGCGTTGAATGCGTTGATTTCGTCGGGTCCGGCACGCGGCGCGGGGCGCCCGCGGCGCCTGGACGGCGCGATGCGTCAGTCGTTCCGTCAGTCGTTCGTGCCCGCGACTATCCCCATCACGGCCATCCGCACCGCGATGCCGAACGTCACCTGGTTCAGGATCACCGATTGCGGACCGTCGGCCACCTGCGAGTCGATCTCGACGCCGCGGTTCATCGGCCCCGGGTGCATCACGATCGCGTCGGGCGCGGCGAGCGCGAGGCGCTCGGGCGTCAGGCCCCAGCTCTTGAAATATTCCTGCGCGGACGGCAGCAGCGCGCCGCTCATCCGCTCGTTCTGCAAACGCAGCATGATGATCACGTCGACGTCCTTCAGGCCTTCGTCGAGGTTGTGGAACACGCGCACGCCCATCTGCTCGAGCCCGCCCGGCAGCAGCGTGCGCGGGCCGATCGCGCGCACTTCCGGCACGCCGAGCGTCGTGAGCGCATGGATGTCCGAGCGCGCGACGCGCGAATGCAGGATGTCGCCGACGATCGCGACGCGCAGCTTCGTGAAATCGCGCTTGTAGTGGCGGATCGTGTACATGTCGAGGAGGCCCTGCGTCGGGTGCGCATGGCGGCCGTCGCCCGCGTTGATCACGTGCACGTGCGGCGCGCAGTGCTCGGCGATCAGGTACGGCGCGCCGCTCGACGCGTGGCGCACGACGAACAGGTCGGCGTGCATCGCCGACAGGTTGTTGATCGTGTCGAGCAGCGATTCGCCCTTGCTCGTCGACGACGCGTTGATGTTCAGGTTGATCACGTCGGCGGACAGCCGCTTCGCGGCGATCTCGAACGTGGTGCGCGTGCGCGTCGAATTCTCGAAGAACAGGTTGAACACCGACTTGCCGCGCAGGAGCGGCACCTTCTTCACTTCGCGGTCGGTCACGCTGACGAACTGCTCGGCGGTGTCGAGGATCTGGTTGACGATCGCGCGGGGCAGCCCCTCGATCGTCAGCAGATGCTTGAGCTCGCCGTTCTTCGTGAGCTGCGGGTTGCCCTTCAGGAAGCCGTAGCGAAAGCGCTCGGCGGGCGCGGCCGCGGCGGGGTTGCCGGTGCGGCCGGTGGTGTCGGTCGTCATGATGTGCGTGATTCCAACGTGTTGCCAAACGGCGCCCGGATGCGCGATGCGCGCGGGCGGCCGGAATGCGTGTGGCGCGCGTCAGCCGGCGCGCGCCTCGGTGCGAAGCGTGAATTGTCCCGCGTCGGTGCGCTCGAGCACGAGCGTCGCGTCGGCGTCCACGGCGAGCGTGCCCCCGGCGAAACGCGCCGCAATCGGCAGCTCGCGCCCGCCGCGATCGGCGAGCACCGCGAGCTCGACGGCGGCGGGCCGCCCGTAGTCGTACAGCTCGTTGAGCGCCGCGCGCACCGTGCGCCCGGTGTACAGCACGTCGTCGACGAGGACGATGCGCCGCCCTTCGACCTCGAACGGCAATGACGTCGGGCTCGCCTGGCTGTGCAGCCCCTTCTTCGCGTAATCGTCGCGATGCAGCGCGACGTTGACGACGCCGAAACCCGGCGCGGCAAGATCGCGCGCGAGGCGCTCGGCGAGCCATGCGCCGCCGCTGTAGATGCCGGCGAGCACGGGCCCGCCCGCTTCGGCGAACGCGGCTTCGCCATAGGCGCCGCGAATCTGGTCGAGCAGGACGCGGTAAAGCGCCTCGGCGTCAATTGAACTCATGATGATCGGGCAGTTCGTCGAGGTATTGTTGGAGGATGACACGGGCGGCCTCGGCGTCGACGCGATCCGCGCCGGCGCCGCGCGCGCGCAGGCCCGCACGCGCTTCGACCGACGAATAGCGCTCGTCGACCCAGCTCACCGGCAGGTTGAAGCGGCCGTTCAACTGATTGCCGAAGCGCAATGCCCGCTGCGTCATCTCGTGCGGCGCGCCGTCCGGATGCAGCGGCAAGCCGACGACGAGCGCGTCCGGCTTCCATTGCGCGATCAGCTCGCCGACCGCCTTGAAGCGGTGCTCGCGGTTCAGATTGGGAACGATGACGAGCGCGCGGGCCGTGCGCGTCAGCGCATTGCCGACCGCCACACCGATGCGTTTTTCGCCGTAGTCGAACGCCAGGAGCGTCGCGTCGCGCGCAAGCGCCGCGCTCATGCGTGCCCTGCCTCGCCGGAAAGCATCGACGGGCTCACGCCGAGCAACCCGAGCGCCGCTTCGAAGCGCTCCTCGGCGGGCGTGTCGAACACGATCCGCGGATCGGCCGCGACCGTGAGCCAGCCGTTCTTCGAAATCTCTTCTTCGAGCTGTCCCGCGCCCCAGCCGGCATGGCCGAGCGTCAGCAGGAAACGCTTCGGGCCCGTGCCCGTCGCGACCGCCTCGAGCACGTCCTTCGACGTCGTCATCTCGAGCCCGCCTTCGACCGTCATCGACGAGTTGTACGCGCTGCCCGCGACCGGCTCGTGCAGCACGAAGCCGCGCTCGGTCTGCACCGGGCCGCCGAAGTAGACGGGGATATGCAGGAGGGGCTCGATCTCGAGCTTCAGGTCGATGCGGTTGAACAGCGACTCGAGATCGATGTCGGTCGGGCGATTGATGACGAGGCCGAGCGCACCGCGCTCGCTGTGATCGCAAAGATAGACCACCGTTCCTGAAAACGTCGGGTCCGCCATGTTCGGCATGGCGATCAGGAACTGGTTGGTAAGGTTGATGCGATCGGAACTCTTTGACATGGTTTGAATTTTAGCAAAGACCTCGCGGCGCGACGGACGCCGCGTATCGCGGCCTCGTACGCCGCGCGGGTCGACACGACATATCACTCACTCTATCACGCGTTCGCGGCCAATCGGCATGCGCGCCGCGCGTGATTGCGCCACATCGGCCGAAAGCAAGAAGCCAGCCGAGCAGTTCACTCGCCGCCCGTCCCGTCATGCGTTCCGGGCCGCGCCCGACAATGCGCCCGCGAGCGCCGCGCACGCGTCCGTCAAGTCGGGCGGCGCGATGCCCGCCGCGATCCTGTGCAACGCGGCGCGCAGCGCTTCCGCGGCCTGCCGGCACGCCGCCGCGCCGGCCTCGTCCGTCGCGCCGAGATGCGCGCGGCGGCGCCACGCGAGCCCGAGCGCATCGGCGAGCAGCGCCGTGTGCCCGAGCCCGAGCGCACACGCGGCAGAGCCGACACGATACGCAGCCTCCGCCGCCTGCCATGCGGCGCCCGCGTCGGCCGCGCGCGGATCGAGCGCCAGTTCGGCCATCGACGCATCGGCCGTCTGCAGAAAATCTTCATATGCATGGCCGTTGACGGTGACGACACCGAGCTCTCGCGTCGGCGCGGCGCGCACCGCTTCGGCCTCGGCGCGCGCGGCGCCCGCCTCCCACAACGCCTCGGACGCCTGCGTAGCCGCGACGTGCCACGCGACGGTCAGCCCGTAGTCATGCAACAGCTCGACGTCGCTCACGTCCTCGGCCGCCGCGCCGTAAAGCGCATAGTCGCGCCAGAAAAGCGCGAGCGCCTCCCGGACAAGTGCGGCCGGCGCGATCCGCAAGCCGCGTGCCTGCTCGCCGAGCAGCAGATTGCAGCGCGCGAGAAAGCGCTTGAGTTCGACGCCGCCGTGCACGCGCAGCACCCGCACGCACGCGCCGGCGAGTCGCCAAAAGTCGTACGGAAACGGGCCAGCCAGTTCGGCCGTGCATTCGGCGAGCCCGTCGAGCGCCGTGTCGGTCGCCGCCTCGGACGCGCGCAACGCGCCGAGAAGCGCCTGCTCGTAGCGCGCGCGCAGGTGCGCAAGCGCATGCGGCGACAGCGCATACAGCGTCGCGGGCGGCACCGCCCGGCCGGCGAGCGCGAGCGCGTCGCGCGGCGTATCCGCGCGCAAGTCGCTCGCGGCCTGCGCGCACAGCGCGCCGTAATGCTCGAACAGCAGCGGCGAGCACGCGAGCTCACGCAGATTGTGCCGCTCGAGCGCGGCGCGGAAATCCCGCAACGCGGACTCGAACGCGATCGGCTGAACTTCGGTCGCCGCAAGCGGCGCGGCATGCGCAAGCGCGACGGTGAAGCGCTGCGCGGCGAGCCAGCCCGCCTCGTGCAGCGCCGCGGAAGCGACGGCAAGCGGCTCGGCCGGATCGGCTCGCCGCTCGAACGCCTGTTGCGCGGCGCGCAGCGCCGCCTCGGCCGTGGGGACGGCGCCGCCCCGCGGATTGGGCAAGGCGTCGAGGATCGGAACCGTTGCGATTTCAGAAATGATGGCCACGAGCGTCAGCACCTGAAACGAAGCCGCGCCGCAAGCGGCGCCTCAACCCGTCGATGCCGCCGCGCCGACGCCGCCGGCTCGCTCGATCGCGAACCGGCGGCGCGAGACGGTCAGATCTGGACCATCTCGAAATCTTCCTTGCGCGCGCCGCACTCGGGGCATGTCCAGTTGATGGGAACGTCTTCCCAGCGTGTGCCTGGGGCAATGCCCTCCTCCGGCAACCCAGCTTCTTCGTCGTAAATCCAGCCGCAGATCAGGCACATCCAGCTTTTATATTCCATCTTAAGCCGCGTAAAGGAAAGTCCGTTGATTTGAAGAGCCATGATGGTACCGTGTCGGCGCCGGACTGCCTAGCAATCGGCCTCTAGACACGTTTGCTCGCTGCGACGCGATAAAAAAACGCTTCGAACGAACGGAATCCGCCGCATAATTGACTGCGCGGGCGCACCTGGCTGGTGCATCCGCCAACCGGCTTCATCGTTTCCTCTTTCCATTTCCATGTCCAGCAACACCCCTCCGATCGTCCTCACTTTCGGCCTGTCCGATCCGACGGGCGGCTCCGGCCTGCAAGCCGACCTGATGACCCTCGCGAGCATGGGCTGCCACGGCGTGTCCGTGCTGACGGGCTACACCGTGCGCGACTCCGCCGCCTGCGACGAAGTCACCGGACTCGATCCCGACACCGTCGCCGCCCAGGCTCGCATGCTGCTCGAAGACATGCCCGTTGCCGCGTTCAAGATCGGCGCGGCGACGCGGGCGGAAGTCGTGAGCGCGATCGCGGAAGTGGTCGCCGATTACGACGGCGTGCCGCTCGTCCTCGCACCGGACTTCACGCTCGACGACGAGCATGTGCTAGCCGCCGACGACCTGCGCGAATCGATCGCCGATCTGCTCGCGCCGCAAACGACGCTCCTCGTCGCCGATCAAGCGACGCTCATCGCGCTCGCGCAGCCGGACGGCGACGCCGAAGCGCCGAATCTCGACGCCGCGCTGTCGCATCTGCTCAGCCAGGGCTGCGAATACATCCTGGCGACCGAGACCGGCTCCCACCGGCTCGTCAATTCGCTGTACAGCGAGGAAGGCCAGATCCGGCAGGATTTGTGGGAGCGCACGCCGCATCGGCTGATGGGCATCACCGACACGCTCGGCGCGGCGATCGCGGCGCTGCTCGCGAACGGCCAGGAGCCGCCGGAGGCGGTGCGCGAGGCGCAGGAGTATCTCTATCAGGCGGCGCGCGACGCGTTTCGGCCCGGGATGGGCGCGTACCTGCCGGATCGCTTCTTCTGGGCGCGCAGCAATGAGGACGAATCGCCCGCGCCGACCGGGGTCGGCAAGCGCGCGAACTGAAGTGGCGATGCCCGGGCGCGGCATTGGCGGCACCCGGGAGATCCGGACGGTGCCGGCGAGCGGCGGGGGCTTTTAGCTTCTGGCTTCGCCTCCCCCAGCTTCGGAGCTCGAACCCCGGATCGTTGGCGCCAGCCCTCGGACTTCGGACCTCAAACTCCGCCACCGTCGCCCGATACCGTCGCCCGATACCGTCGCCCGATACCGTCGCCCGATACCGTCGCCCGATACCGTCGCCCGATACCGTCGCCCGATACCGTCGCCCGATACCGTCG